>DATDGU010000090.1:0-3053 GCA_036521915.1 Acidimicrobiia bacterium
CCGGTTGGTCATGCCGACATCGTTACGTCGACGACCCACAAGTCGCTGCGGGGTCCCCGCGGCGGCCTGGTGCTGTGCACAGCCGAATACGCCGAGTTTGTCGACCGTGGCTGCCCGATGGTGCTCGGCGGCCCGATGCCACATGTCATGGCTGCAAAAGCCGTCGCCCTCGCAGAAGCCCGCACGCCTAACTTCGCCAACTATGCCCAGCGAATCATCGACAACGCTGACGCGCTCGCCCACGGCCTGATCCGTCGAGGAGTTCGCCTCGTGACGGGCGGGACCGAAAACCATCTCGTGCTCATGGATGTCACCACAGGGTTCGGCCTCACCGGACGACAAGCGGAGTCAGCGCTGCTCGACGCCGGCGTCGTAACCACCCGCAACTCGATCCCTGCCGATCCCAACGGTGCCTGGTACACCTCCGGCGTCCGCCTCGGCACCCCGGCGCTTACTACCCTCGGGCTCGGCACCGACGAATTCGATGAAGTTGCCGATGTGATCGCCGCCGCGCTGCGCGCCACGGAGCCAGTGACCGTGAACTCAAAGCGCTCCAAAGCCCGCTACACGCTTCGAGCTGACGTCGCCGCCGAGTGCCGAACACGTTGCGCGGACCTGCTCGCCCGGTTTCCCCTCTACCCGGCAATCCAGCTGTAGTCCGACTCGCCGCTGGATGTCTGGGCATCGGCGTGGACGACTGCCCCAGAACGCCGGGTACGAGATGCGCGCGGAACAGCAACGATGGACCACAGCGATCGACAAGACCACAAATCGCCGGTGCTCGAGCGTCGCCCAGGGACCGCCTGATGCCGACTCCTGCGCACCCGTCCGGCCGCTCTTACAAGGCGATGGGTTACGCGGGACGCGACAAGGTAACCGCGTAGGCGCGTTGACGGGAACGCTTCGGACTCGTGGCTTGCGGGATCGTTATGTCTGGTCAGCGGCGTGATCACACGTCGTTGGGTGTTGGTGTCGGGTCACGGGACACGCGCCCAAGCGCCGACCTCGGAGCGTCCGACGATGACGCCGCCGGTGGTGAGCAGCTCGTCGTGGACCCTGTCTGCGTAGGTATCGATGTCGATCTGGGTGGCTGTCGCGAGGCCCAGGCGCTCCATCTGCGGTAGGAGCGTTCGCACCGGGTCCACTTCGAAGTGAATGTGGTCCGCGCAGTCGGCGCCACCAGCGATCACCGACTCCATACGCATCGTCGGCGCGGGCAACGCCGCGGCTACGAACACAGCGTGGAGCTTGATCCCCATGATCGGATCGGCACCCGTACCACGGAAGGTGTCATCGACCAGCTGCCAGCCGCGGTCGTAGGTCGGTAACGGCGGGAACGAACGGACCCCATCACGGTAAGGCTCGTGGAACATGACTACACCACCAGGTCGCAGACGCCTAACCAACTTTCGTACCACCGCGGCCGGGTCCGCTTGGTACATGAGCACATAACGACCGACCACGGCATCGAAGGTTCCGTCGAAGCTCATCTCAGAGGGGTCGCCTTCAAGGAAGCGCACGTTGGCTAGGGACCGCTCGCGTGCGCGCTCGGCCGCGACCGTCAGTGGAGTGCTCGCTCGATCAGTACCGATGACCTCGCCTGCCGTGCCGACCAGCTCAGCGGCCAACAGCGCCATATCACCGACCCCGCTTCCGACGTCGAGCACTCGCATCCCTGTCTCGATACCCGCCTCGACCAACCACCGCCGAGTGATTGGCTCGATGAGCTGAGCCTGGACCCTGAGACGCTCAAGCTCATGGTCCGCGTGCCCAGGTCCATACGACGTGCCCAGAGGTTCACCGATTCTCGCCATCCACGCCCTCTCATTCGATATCGATCAACGCCGGAATAGTGCCCGCTCGAAGCGCCTCACGCCACGAGCGCGGGCCGCACAGATCGACCGTGAACCTGTCCCAGAACGCGCGCCGAGGATCCCGTTTCCGGGGTGTCACCCATCGCCGGGAAGGAGACACCGATGCAACGAGCAGGACCGCCGCGATCGACGAGCCTCCATCGCCCGTGCTCGGCGTCGCCATCGGCAACCGACTGGTGCCGACAACTGCGCACGCGCCCGGCCGCCCTTGCAGTGCGATGAGCTCCGGTTCGCTAGCCCCTATGGGTCGGGAATGCGCCTTGGAAAGATTTCAGGTATTCGACGGCCGGCGTACGGCGACGCCCGACCAAATCAACTCGACGACGCCGAATGGCCACGCACCTGAGAGGAAGCCGTATGCGCTCGAGAGCAGGCACCCAGAGTGCGAACGCCAAGACAAAGATGCTGTGGCGCCCTTCGAGGGCGTACATGACCATCATGAAGGTCAGAACGCAGACGCCATAGAGAGTGACGGCAAGTGACGACATCGAGGTCCGATAGTGCCGCTCAGGCGCCGATCTCTGCGAGTTGAGCGGCGTCCAGGAGCAGCTCCCGGGCCGTCCTGTTCGCCCACTCGTCCGCAACTTGATTAGCGGCCGCCCTCAGTAGCTCGGCGTCGTCGTCGGCCAGCCCTGCGAGCAGCACGACAGCCCCACCGTTCTTCACGCCACAACTCAAGCTCCGAACCTCCCGGCTCGGGGCCTAGCTCCTCAATCTCTCTAAGCGCGTAGCCGCAATTCGTCCGGGTTCACGGCACCTCCTTTCCGCGGGTGCTGACACTCGTACGGGAGGCTTGTGACGTGGCGGATCTGCTCCCCTTGCAGCAGGCCAGGCCGGGGTTAGTCTTCGGCGTCTGTCCGGGACGACGGTGGAGGTCCTGGGTTGAGGTTGCGACTCGCGGGTTCGGCGGTCGGTGCGGTGGCGACGGCGCTGGTGGGCGTCGTAGCGCTCGGGCTGGGTTCGGGTCCGGCTGGGGCGGCGACGACGACGCTGTTCAATTCGGATGCTTCGAGTTTGACGCCCGGGTTTTATGCGAGCGCGGCGACGGTGCCCGCCGGCATCTGCTCGGTCGCCGTCACCGCCGACGGTGGCCACGGCGGCGCAGGCGACTTCGGCGGCGCGGGAGGGGCCGCCGCCAGGGTCACCGCGACCGTTCACGTGACCCCAGGCGAGGTCCTC
>DATDGU010000091.1:0-2246 GCA_036521915.1 Acidimicrobiia bacterium
CCTTTGGACATCGAACGTCTCGACAACAGGACTCAACGGGCGCCCTGGCCCACGAAGTGGCTCTTTCTAGGGCGAGTCGGACTCCCGTGTCAGCTCAACTCGACCAGAGCCCGAAATCTAAGCCCGGATCCACCGAAAAATAGAGTCTGATCACGGTCGCGCATCCGCGAAACGTGCCCTCCTGCAGGGGAAAATGGTGGTTACCACACCGACCACACCCCCAACCGGAAGGCACTGTTTCGATGCGCGTATCTTGCCACAGTCTCGACCGTCTCGACGTGACCTTCGACGACGAGCATCTGGTGGCCAATGCCGGCCTGATGTTGCCGGCGACACTGGCCCAACACCTCGGACTGCGTGAGCTCTTCGACGAACACGTCGACCTCGGCGATGCGGCCGGACGCGCCAATGTCGGACACAAGGCGATGACCCTTGTCCACTCGGCGTTGGCCGGCGGCGACTCCATCGATGACGCCGACGTGTTGCGCTCGGGCGACACCGCGGCGGTGCTGGGGCACGGGGTGCTCGCCCCCTCGACGCTCGGCACGTACTTGCGTTCCTTCAGCTGGGGCCACGCCCGTCAACTCGACCAGGTGGCCGGCGAGCTGTTGGTGAGGGCCTGGGCCGCCGGAGCCGGTCCGGGCGACGCACCGACGACGATCGATGTCGACTCGACTATCTGTGAGACCTATGGACTGGCCAAGCAAGGCGGCGTGTTCGGCCACACCAAGGTGCGGGGCTATCACCCGCTGGTGGCGGCGGTGGCTGGCGGAGGCGAGGTGGTGCACTCGCGCCTGCGAGGCGGCAACGCCCACTCGGGCCGCGGCGCGGCCAGCTTTCTCACCGAGAGCTTCAACCGGGTGCGCACCGCGGGTGCCAGCGGACCGCTCACGCTGCGGGCCGACTCGGGCTTCTACAACCACAAGGTCGTCGATGCCTGTCGCGCCGCCGATGTGCGCTATTCGATCACGGCCAAGCTCTATTCGGGCCTGAAGAAGGTGATCGAGGCCATCGACGAGTCCGCCTGGACACCCATCGTCTACTTCTCAGACGGCGCTGCCGTGGCCGAGACCACTTACCAGCCCTTCGGCACCAAGAGCGAGCCGTGTCGGCTCATCGTCCGCCGGGTGCGACCCACGCCGGGCAGCCAGCTGGCGTTGTTCACCGAGTTCTCCTATCACGCCTTCATCACCGACCGTCGGGGCCCCACGCTCGAGCTCGAAGCCGACCACCGCCGTCACGCCGAGATCGAGAACGTCATCCGCGACCTCAAATACGGGGTGGGCCTGAACCACCTGCCCTCGGCACGCTTCGGCGCCAACGCCGCCTGGCTCGGCCTCAACGTCATCGCCCACAACCTCGCCCGCTTCAGCACCCGCCTGGGACTCGATGGCGAAGCGATCACCACCGAGACCTTTCGCCGCCGTTACCTGAGCCTCCCGGGAAGACTCACGCGTTCAGCGCGACGCCTCACCTTGCACCTGCCGGCACGTTGGCCATGGGCCGAACGGTTCCTCGAAGCCCTCGCTTCTCAGCGCAACATCGTGCTCGTGACCTGAGCGCTCGAGCGGACGTGGCCTCGAGTACCGCGCGGCCGCCAGTGCACCGATCCCACGAGACTCTGGTCCAACGCGTGCTTGAACACGTCGTCGATCTCGTTGCCGCAGTGCAAACGACAGACGAGTTACACGTCGCGGTCAGAAGCCATCACACCCGGGCCGATCGGTGGATCCGGGCTAAACAATGGAGATATCTCGATGACGAAACAGAGAGCATTTTTCTCCCCCGCATCAGATCAGGGTCCATGATGGCGCTTCCAGGTCGAAATGTGTTGCGGACCTCGTGGACGTCGTGGACTCCGGGATCAGTACCTCGACACGAAGGCCGGGTAGTCGTGAGTTTCACCGAGTTCAACGCCGAACATTTCCGCACGTTACCCGGCATCCTTTGGGCCGGACTTCGACTTCGCCAGGGTTGGTATGCAATGGATGGCGCAGTTGGACTATTCCTCTGGGGGCAGACCCTGCGTTCGCGAGGTGGGTCGTTGTCGGTCTGGACGGAAGAAGATTCATTACGACGCTTCGCTCGACTGCCACTCCATGTTGAGATCGTGCGAAAATTTCATGAGAGAATTCGAGTCCGTTCGGTCATGTGGACTCAGGACTGGGTTGGTCCGAGCGAGCTCAGGCGCTCTGTGAGCTCATTGTTTGATATTCCGACGGACGTCCCAATAACCGTTCAGTGGT
>DATDGU010000092.1:0-29618 GCA_036521915.1 Acidimicrobiia bacterium
CGACTCCAAGGCCTCGCTCTTCGCTAGCCTCCCGTGGGCCGGCCTGTGGATCGCGTTCGTCATGTTCGCCGTGCTGTTCCTCCTGTTCGGCAGCGTCGTCGTCCCCATCAAGGCCCTCGTCCTCAACGTCTTGAGCCTCACGGCGACGTTCGGGGCGATGGTCTGGATCTTCCAAGACGGTCATCTCTCCGGGTTGCTCAACTTCACGGCGACGGGGAACCTCGACGCGACGATGCCGATCCTCATGTTCTGCGTCGCGTTCGGGCTGTCGATGGACTACGAGGTGTTCCTCTTGTCACGGATCAAGGAAGAGCACGATCGGAGCCACGACAACGTCTCGTCGGTCGCCATCGGCCTCGAGCGCACCGGCCGGATCGTCACCGCCGCCGCCGTTCTCATCAGCGTGGTCTTCCTCGCCTTCGCGACATCGAATGTCGCGTTCATCAAGCTGTTCGGCATCGGGATGGCGCTCGCCGTCCTCATGGACGCCTTCGTGATCCGCTCGACTCTCGTGCCGGCCTTCATGCGGCTCGCCGGTGAGGCGAACTGGTGGGCGCCCCGGCCGCTGCGTCGGCTCTACGAGCGCATCGGGTTCACCGAGACCGACCTGGCCGGTGTGCACGACGACGAGGCACCGATCCGCGAGGCACCCGTCCCGGCGGGACGTCGATGAGTTGGCGGCGCCTTCACCCGCGTGCGCCGAGCGGCGGCGCGAGACCCCGGGCGCGCCGGGGCGAGGGCGAGCAGCTGCGCCACGAGATCATCGACGCGGCCGAGCAGCTCCTCATCGAGACCGGCGACGAGCGCACCGTCTCGATTCGAGCCATCGCCCAGGCCGTCGGGGTGTCACCGCCGGCGGTGTACCTCCACTTCCCCGACAAGGAGTCCCTGATCTATGCGGTCTGCGCGAAGCAGTTCGCGATCTTCGACGCGGAGCTCGAGGCCGCGGCCGCGCCCGCGACGGACTCCATCGACGAGCTCCGGCGACGGGGACGGGCGTACGTGCGGTTCGGGCTCGCGCACCGGGAGGCCTACCGGATCATGTTCATGGGCCACCCCGAAGGGCGCGCCGACGAGACGGTCGTCGGCGCCGGCAGCGTCGCCTTCCAGCATCTCGTCGATGCGGTGCAACGAGGGATCGACGGGGGCGAGTTCCGTGCCGTCGACCCGGTCCAGGCGGCGATCGGCATCTGGACCGCGGTCCACGGCATCACCTCGCTGCTCATCAGCCTCCCCTTCTTCCCGTGGCCGGACGTGGCGACGCTCGTCGAGCTCGCCTGCGGCCCGCACCTCAGCGTCCTCCGATCGGGCACCCGCCGAGTGAGGGCAAGGCCGTCGGCGTAGGTTCGTCGCCGTGCGGGGCGAGCGGCGTCGGCGGGCACTCGTCGTCGTGCTCGTCGTGCTCGGGCTCGTCGCCGTCGTCGCGTCCCCCGCGGCAGCGCTGCACGCGCCGACGCATCGCCGTGGCCCGTCCGCCTCGAGGTCCGGTCGCCCGTACCCGTGTGCGCCGGGGCCCGACGGGACGATCCAGGGTCCCAACGCCGATGCGAGCGCCATCGGCTGGGAAGGCAACGCCCAAGGTGTCGTCGCGTGCCTCGGCGGCAGCTTCTACGTCCAGGACGGGATCGACACGACCTACGGCTACGGCGTCTACGACGACACGAAGACGACGTGGACGAACGTCGGCGGCTACCTGCCGGCGCTCCGGTCGACGTTCCACCGCGCCGGGGCCGAGATCTCGATCACCAACTTCGGTGACGACGTCCAGCTCGCGAGCGGCGCCTTCGTCGTCGTGTACAGCCGGGTCGCGATCCACAACGCGACCAGCCACGCTGTGATGATCGATCCCCAGGCGTCGCCGAGGCTCATCTCACTCAACCTCGCGCCGCTCCGGGTCGGGCCGGGCGCGACCGTCGACCACGACTACGTGGTCGCCGCCGATCGGTTCGGCCAGACCACGCCGTGGCCGACCGCCGGCGCGCTCCAAGCGGCGGGCGGATACGACGCCCACTTCGCGCACATGCAGGCCTTCTGGGTCGCACAGCTGGCCTCGATCGCCCAGGTCCGCGTGCCCGACCCCGGGCTCGACGACGCCTACCGCGCCGGGTTCATCTACACCCAGATCGTCCGGAGCGGCGACCACCTCGACACCGGGGTCAACGGCTACGCCAGCGAGTACAGCCACGACGTCATCGGCATCCTCGCCAACCTCTTCACACAGGGCGACTTCAACGGCGCCCACGACCTGCTGCTCGAGGCCCGCGACGTCGTCGGCACCCAAGGCCAGTACCTCGACGGGTACTGGACGTACTCGTGGCCCTGGGCGATCTACCTCCTGAAGACGGGCGACCTCGCGTTGGTGCAGGCGAACTTCTCGACCGAGGGACCCGACGGCACCAGCACCCCGAGCATCGAGGACACGGCACACCGCATCGCCGCGGACCGGGTCGGCGCCACCGGGATCATGGGCCGCACCGACGACATCGACACGCTCGGCAGCTGGACCGTGGACAACTACGAGGCCCTGATGGGGCTCGCCGCGTACCGCTACCTCGCCGAGCGCGTCGGCGACGCGTCGGAGGCCTCGTGGGCGGCGAGCGAGTACGACAGCCTTCTCGCAGCGACCACGGCCACGCTCGACGCGACGATCCACCGCTACCACCTGCGCTATCTCCCCTGCTCCATGACCGACCCGAACGACTTCAATCGTTGCTCGAACGCGGAGGACGCGAACTGGGCCGCGCCGTTCGTCTTCGGTCGGTGGGCCTGGGACGGCGCCCTGTTCGGTGCGACGATCACCGGTCCCGGCGCCGACCTCATCGACGCCACCTACGACTACGGCTTCGGACGGCTGAAGACGACGCTGCCGGCGAACACCTTCGGCGGCTATCCCGACGACTACTACTCGAGCGGCTACAACGCCGGCTACGGCAGCTGGGGCCTCGCGAGCGCCGCGCACCGCGACCAGGGGATCCGCAGCTACGAGTTCATGATCCAGCGCACCCAGAGCGGGCCCCTGTCGTGGTGGGAGAGCGTCAGCGCGCCGAACCCCGCCTCACCCTGGATCGGCAGCCACCCGGCTCGCGGCCAGGGATCGTCGCCGCACGCCTGGGGGATGGCCAACGCGAACAAGGTGCTGCTCGACTCGCTCGCGGCCGAACGGTCCGACGGGACGCTCATCGTCGGGCGCGGGATCCCCTCATCGTGGACGCGCAGCGGGCGCAGCATCTCGGTCGCCAACTTCCCGACGACCGACGGTCACACGGTCGGCTTCACCCTCGCGACGCACGGCCTGACGGTGTCCTGGAGCTCCATCGGCGAGCCAACCACGGGCCCGGTCCTGCTGGAGCTGCCGACCTTCGTCAACAACATCCGTCACGTCACCGGCGGCGCCGCCGACCGGCGCGCCGGCACGGTGACCGTGGCGCCGGGCACCGATCACGTCGTCGTGGAGCTCGCCCACCCCGCCTGAGCACCGGGCGCCGGGCCTGCCCAGCCGCGTCGCCGCCTATGGTCCCGCCATGCGGATCGTGGTGCTGGGCGCGGGGTTCGGCGGGCTCGAGCTGACGACGACGCTGTCCGACGCCTTCGGCGACGACGTCGACGTCGTCCTCATCGACCAGAGCGACGCCTTCATCTTCGGGTTCTCCAAGCTCGACGTCATGTTCGGGCGCACGTTCCCCGACGCCGTCCGGCACCCCTACCGCGACTTCGTCAAGCCCGGCGCGACCTTCGTCCAGTCGACGGTGCGCTCCATCGACCCGGCCGCGAGGCGGGTCGAGACGGACGCGGGTCCCTTCGAAGGCGACGTGCTCGTCGTCGCGCTCGGCGCCGACCTCGACCCGAGCGCCACGCCGGGGCTCGTCGAGGCGGGCAACGAGTTCTACACGGTGCCGGGCGCGTTCGCGCTGCGCGACGTGCTCGCCGACTTCGGCGGGGGTCGCGTGATCGTCGCTGTGACGTCGACGCCGTTCAAGTGCCCGCCCGCTCCGAGCGAGGCGGCGCTGCTCATGGACGAGTTCCTCGAGGAGCGTGGGATCCGCGACCGCTCCGAGATCTCGCTCGTGATGCCGATGGGCGTCCCGATCCCGCCGTCGCCCGACGCCTCGAAGGCACTCCTCGCGGCTTTCGCCGAGCGGGACATCGCGTGGTTCCCCGACAGCACGGTCCAGCGGCTCGACGGTGCCCGGCGCGTCGTGGTCCTCGGCGACGGGACCGAGCTGCCCTACGACCTCTTCCTCGGCGTCCCCAAGCACCTGGCGCCCGAGGTCGTCGTGGCGTCCGGCATGACCGTCGACGGCTGGATCCCGGTCAACCCGCTGAACCTCGAGACCACCTATCCGGACGTGTACGCCATCGGCGACGTGACGAGCGTCGGAACCCCGAAGGCGGGCTGGTTCGCCGAAGGCCAGGCCGCGGTCGTCGCGCAGCACCTCATCGCGCGCATCCGAGGCGAGTCCACGTCGATGGAATACGACGGACACGGCGTCTGCTATCTCGAGTTCGGGCACAACCAGGTGGCGAAGGTCGAGGTCAACTTCCTCAGCGGTGAGGCGCCGCGCGGCGCGCTCGAAGGCCCGTCGGCGGCGCTCGTAGCCGACAAAGTCGAGTTCGGATCCAGCCGGGTCCGGCGCTGGTTCGGTCGCTGAGACGCGGACGCTCCGTTCCCGACCCGGTGCGCCTTACGTGCCGGGCGCGTGGAAGTTGACCGAGGTCTTCGCCGCCTCGTCGAGCTCCTCGGGCGTGATGAGCACGGTGGTCCGCGAGCGGATGTGACCTTCCGCGTTGACGGCGAGGCCCACCGCGGCCGCCGTCCGGTTGTCAGGAAGATCGGCGACGATGATCACGTCGTCGGTCCCGAACGCGAAGTAGAAGGACTCCATCTGCCCGCCGAGCCCCTCGATGAGCTTCCGCGTCGCGGTCCGGCGTGCCGTCCCGCCGTCCTTGCGCACGCCTTGCAGTCCCTCCGGGGTGTAGGACGCCTGCACCAGGTACTTCGGCATCGCCGCTCCTCTCTCTGAGCCAACAGGTGTATTGACGCAGGCGGCGCGGCCGATCGCAAGCAGCGCCGTGCACCGTGGCATCTCAGCAGCCGGCGACGCCCTGGGCGTGCAGGACGTGGGCGACGGCGTCGTCGAGGCGCTGCTCGGAGAGCTGGCCGGCGCCGACCGCGGCCGCGAGCCGGGCGACGACGGCCAGGAACGTGGCGTTCGGGTTGGTCGCGGTGAACAGCACCAGGTCCGCGCCCGCGTTGATCGCGGCCAGCGCGGCGTCGGGCACCGAGTAGCCGGCGTGCGACACCGTGGCCGCCGAGAGCGAATCCGTGACGACGAGTCCGTGGAAGCCGAGCTGGCCCCGGAGCAGCCCCGTGATCACGGGCGCGGACAGCGTGGCGGGAACGAGGGTCAGGCCCGGCACGATCTCGTTGGCGACCATCACGGCCGGGACGCCGGCGGCGATCGCCGCCGCGAACGGTTGGAGATCCCCGCGCCGCTGCAGCGCAGAGAAGGGCTGGGTCACCGCGACGCCGTAGTCGCCGTTGGTCGTCTGGGTGCCCTCGCCGGGAAACGCCTTGACGACCGGTATGACGCCCCCGGCTTCGAGCCCCTGCGCGAACGCGACGCCGTCCGTCGACGTGACACCGGGATCGACGCTGAAGGACCGGCTCCCGACCGGCGACGTGTAGGACGGTCCCGGGCCCGCGTCGAGATCGAGCACCGGTGCCAGGTCGACCTGGATGCCGAGGGCGCGGAGGGCCTGACCAAGCGCCGCGGCCGTGAGCTCCACCGCGGGCGGGCTCTTCGTGGCGGCGAGCTCTCTCGGCGACGCCTGCGCGCCCACGAGGTTGCGGAGGCGCTGGATGTCGCCACCCTCTTCGTCGACCATCACGAGCGGCGCGACGCCGTCGACGGCCTGCGCCCGCAGCGAGGCGAGCTGGGTCGCGAGGTTCGCCGGCGCCGCGGTGTCGAAGAGGACGAGCGCGCCCGCGCCGCCCTGCACCGACGGCGACACCTGGGCGAGGTCGTCCTCCTGGGCCGGGACGGCGATCAGCTCGGCCACCTTGCGATCCGTCGACCACGAGGTCGACGGGCAGCTCGGTGGGGGCGAGGACCGGACCGTCGCGATCCGGCGTGACGGCCCGGCCGCTCGGGTGGATCCCCCCACACCCCCGCAGCTGGCCGCCACCACCATTCCCACGACAACGGTCGCCGCCACGAACCTCGGCTTCGGAAGGGTGGCGCGTCGCATGGGTGTGGCGGTCAAGCAGGACCGGGCACCGCCGCGTGGCGCCCGTTGAGAGGGCCAGCCCGGTCAGACCGGTTCTCTTGGGACGGTCGTCGGCAGATGTTCGATCTCTCTTAAGCCGCCGACCGGGCGCCCCGAGCGGCGTCGGTACGATCTCGGTCGATGAGCGAGAGCCTCAAGGCCCCGGTCGGCGCAGCGGCGCCCGACTTCACGCTGCCGCGCTCCGGCGACGGCACGGTCAGCCTCTCCAGCTATCGGGGACGACCGGTCGTCCTGGCGTTCCTCCGGGGCTACGCCTGACCGTTCTGCCGTCGGCACCTCACGCAGTTGCGTGACGACTACGAGCAGTTCAAGGCCCACGGCGCCGAGATCCTGGCGATCTCGGCCGAGCCCGCCGCCCGCTCCGACGGGTACCTGCGCTCACATCCGTTGCCGTTCCCGACACTGATCGACGAGGACCACCAGGTCTTCGACGCGTACGACGCCGCGAGCCGGCTCATGTCGCTCGGGCAGCGACCGGCGCTGTTCGTCATCGACGCGGCCGGCGTCGTCCGCTTCGGTGACGTCGGTGCACAGCAGTGGAACATCCCGTCGAATGAGGCGGTGCTGTCGGTCCTCGACGCGCTCTGACACTCACGCGACGAGGGCGTAGGACCGCACCTGACGTCGCATGACGGGCCCTGAGACGTTCAGGGGGTGCGCGCCACCGACGGCAGGATGCTCGACGCGTAGCCGCCGCCGAAGTCGGTCGCCGTCACGGTGCCGGTCCCGACGGATCCGCTCGCGCCGATCAGGTTGCAGGTGATCGTCGTACCGGGGTTGACGAGCATGCACCGGCTCCTCGACCCGCCGGGGCACACCGCGCTCACAGCGACACCGGTGCGCTCAAGTAGCGGCCTTCCAGCGCACCCTCCGAACGGTCGAGGCTCACCACCGCCTTCTGCGGCGTGGCGTTGACCGTCAACGGGACCGTGTCCAGGACCTGCACGGCGACGGGCACCTTGAGCCCGTCCACGATCGCCGTGCAGGTGAAGCGGTCAAACGCCTTCACCTGCTTGCTCGGGCAGCTCACCTGCGTGGCGTTGGGGCTCGACGGATGCACCAGGAACACGTTCTTGATGATGTTCGTCACGACGCTCGACTTCGCCGCGATGGTCGTGCTCGCCTCGGCCCCGGACGCCGAGATGACGAGCACGAGCCCGACGATCGCGACACCGAGGCACACGAACCGCTTCACGGACGCCGACCCTATGCAGCGATGCCCAGTCAACCGGGCAACCGTCCTACAGAGCCGCCCCTCGCGGCACGCGGGGTCGCCTTCGGTGCCCGCCCCGGTCGGGCGTTCGAGACGGCGCCACTCCTTGCGCACCCAGGGGGAGAACGACAAAGGTGGGACGACCGCGCGCCGACCGTCGAAGGGACCACGCGATGAAGTTCGTGCAGATCCTCGAGTTCAAGACGACCAACCTGGACGCCATGCTCGAGCTCGACGCCAGATGGGAGAAGGCGACCGAGGGCAAGCGGACCGCGACGTCGGTGATGAAGACGTTGGATCGGGACAAGCCCGAGACCTACATCTGGATCATCGAGTTCCCGTCCTACGAAGCCGCGATGCGCAACAACGACCTGGCCGAGACCCAGGAGATCTCCACGGAGATGATGAAGCTCGCCGAAGGCGCACCGTCGTTCCGCAACCTCGACGTCATGGAGGAAGGCCCGGCCTAGGCATCTACGAGGACGCGCGACCGCCGCGGTGACCGCGCTCGTCGCCGCAACGCCATCAAATCGGTGATTATGGTGCGCCGCATGTGGATCCGGTTGGGAAGCGCCGACGCGGCTGATCCCGACCACCGTGCCGCGAAGACACCGACGTGAGCGACGCCCGTCTGGAGGTGACGCTGCTCGGCACCGGCACCCCGATCCCCAGTGCCGATCGGGCGGGTGCCGCGACCCTCGTGCGCGCGGGGAGCACGAACCTCCTGGTCGACTGCGGGCGCGGCGTCGTCATGCGACTCACTGCCGCCGGCGTGTTCCCGATTCAGTTGTCGGCCGTGCTGCTGACGCACCTCCACAGCGACCACATCACCGACCTCAACGATGTCGTCACGACGCACTGGATCATGGCGGCCACGCCGACGCCGCTGGTGGTCATCGGTCCGCCCGGCACGCAGGCCGTCGTCGACGCCGTGCTCGCCATGCTCGGGCCCGACCTGCGCTACCGGATCGCGCACCACGACGACCTCAACGACCCGCCGGACATGCAGACCACGGAGGTCGCGCCCGGCCAAACGCTGACCATCGGTGACGCGACCGTCACGGCGTTCGAGACCGACCACCGTCCTGTCGCGCCGACCGTCGGCTACCGAATCGAGCACGTTGGTGCGGTTGCCGCGCTCGCCGGCGACACGCTCCCGTGCGCCGGCGTCGATGCGATGTGCCGGGACGCCGACATCTACGTGCAGACCGTCCTGCGCGACGACCTGATCCGGCCACTCCCGAACCCACGACTTCAGGACATCCTCGACTATCACTCGACCGTCGAGCAGGCCGCCCAGACGGCCGAGCGGGCGGGCGTTCGCACCCTCATGCTCACCCACTACGTGCCCGCACCGGCGCCCGGTGACGAGGAGACGTGGCGAGCGCTCGCGGCCGCGCACTTCTCGGGCACGGTCGTCGTCGGCGACGACCTCACGACGGCCGTCGTCCCGCCCCGTCAGCCCGACGAGCCCGAGAGCTGACTCGCGGTCTACCAAACCGCGAGTCAGAGTGCTGCGGTGTCAGGCAGCTGGTCGTCGGCCCGCTCGACGTCCTGGAAGAAGGCTCGCCGGACTCCAGCAACGGCTGGACGGGCTGGCGCAGCGTGTCGCGAAGCGCCGTCCGACCGGGAGTACCGCGCTGGGACCACCGCGTGGCGTCGCTCGTACACTCTCCGAGGAATCCGGAGGCGCAGGGGCATGGACAGCAAACACGCGGCGGCAGCCTCGTCCTCTCCCCCGCGGGACGAGGTCATCTCGGTCGCCCGCGGGATGGCGACGGCGGTCGCACCCGAGTCCGGCATCACGCGTGCGCAGGGCGCCATCCTGCGCGCCGTCACGCACGCCGTCACCGGGTTCGACGTCGACTACCACGCGCTCGCTCCCCTCGAGCCAGACGAGCTCGCGGCCGTCCTGCGCGACCGCGGGCTCGAGTATCGGCACCGGATCGTCCATCACATGGTCCTCGCCGAGATCGTCCTGCGGCCACTCCCCACCGACGTCGCCGACCGCGTCGCCCGGTATTCCGCGGCGCTCGGCGTCAGCGACGACTTCGTCGCGCTCGCCCACCGCTACGCCGGCGGCACGCTGGATCTCGCGGCCTTCGACCTGCGGCGCAGCGGCTTCGAGGATCGCTGGGACGCCGACCGCTCCGTCCCCCTCCACACCCAGCAGCCGCTCGCCGACCCGTTTGCCGACCTCGTCGACCCCGAGCTCGAGGCACGGTGGGAGGGATTCGCCGCGCTCGAGGAGGGGACCCTGGGACGATCGGTGTGGACGATGTACCGGGCGCGGGGCTTCCAGCTCCCGGGCAGCCCCGGCGCGGCGTCGCCGTACCTCGCGCAGCACGACTTCGTCCACGTCCTGGCCGACTACGGCACCCGCATGGAATGCGAGCTCGAGGTCTTCGCCTTGGTCGGGCGAGCCGATCCGGATCCCAAGGGCTTTGCCTGGCTCGCCACCATGATCGGTCTCTTCGAGACGGGCTACGTCGAGTCGCAAGGGCCGTTCAGCGCTGACACCGACACGCCCCATCTGCAGATCGACGGCATGGACGTCCGGCTGGCCGACGCCATCCGTCGCGGCAAGGTGATCGCCGAGGGGTACGGCCACGACCTCCTCGAGGTCGACTATCACCCGCTCGCGGCACGATCGGTCGGTGAGGTCCGCGAGATGCTCGGCATCCCGCCGAAGTCCGACGAAGCGATCGCGAAGGGCTCGCCCGGCGTCTTCGAGCTGGCGGGGATGTCGGACGCGCAGCGCCGCTCGGGGCAGATCGCCTGAGTCGGCGACGGCCCTAGCCCGTGCTGACGATGAGGACGCTGCACGGTGCGTGGTGCGACACGGAGTTCGGCACGCTGCCGAGGAACCGCCGGCCACCCTGCATCCCCTTGTTCCCAACCACGATGAGGTCGGCGCGGATCTGATCGCTGAGCTCGCAGAGCACCTCGGCTGGGTTGCCGAGTCGTGGGTACGTCTCCACGGTCGACGCCACCCCCTCGACGGACGCGGCCGCTCGGCTGAGAAGCTCCTCAACCTGCTTCGTGCTGTCCTCGTCCAGCTCGGCGCGCGCGATGCCGGCGCCAGCGGTCGCCGTCTCCCCCATCGCGACCGCCGCGTGCGGCACGGTCTTCCCGACGCTCACGATGTGCAGCGCTCCGTCCTTGGACGCCCCCGCAAGCTCGGCCGCGACCTGCACTGCCTTCGCTGCAGTGTCCGATCCATCCGTTCCCACGACGATCGTCTTGAACATGCTCGTCACTCCCGTCGCCAGTTCAACGAATACCGACCGTAGTCGTCTGGACGACAGGCCTGGCTGGCCGGGCGGACATCGTGGTCACCGCGTCCGCAGTGGTCGGCCCGCGCTGGACACATGCTCCGATGTTGCCCACCGTCCGCGGCCACGAACATCACGTCGACCTTCACCGGCCGAGCGCCATCGGGCCCCGCCGCGGCCGCTCCTGAGACCGTCCCACGGCGTGTGGCCCGACTGGCGATCTCTCGAACCGCGAGTCGTCCTCGCACCGGCCGCTTGGCGAACGCTCCGGCCGCGCGGGTCGACCTTGCGGAACGCTGGTGCGCGCGCCAACCTCTGGCGTTGGAGGTGTTCGGAGTGCGCGACTTCGCAGGCAGGATCGCCGTCGTCACCGGCGGCGGGTCGGGCATGGGCCGTGAGCTCGTGCGGCAGCTGGCCGACGAGGGCTGCCACGTGGCGACGTGCGACGTCGCCGAGGACGACCTCGAGCACACGAAAACGCTCGCCACCGCGAGTGCGCCGGCGGGAACGCGGGTGACGACGTTCGTGGCCGACGTCGCCGACGAGGCCCAGATCTCGACGTTCCGAGATGCCGTCGCGTCGGCGCACGAGGCCGACCACATCAACCTGCTCTTCAACAACGCGGGCATCGGTGGGGGCGGCAGCTTCGTCCTCGACGACCGCGAGGAGTGGGACCAGACGTTCGCGGTCTGCTGGGGCGGCGTGTACGCGTGCTTGCGGGTGTTCCTCCCGATGCTCCTCGCGAGCACCGAAGGGCACGTCGTGAACACGAGCAGCGTGAACGGCTTCTGGGCATCGCTCGGCCCCAACCTCCCGCACACGGCATACAGCACCGCGAAGTTCGCGGTGAAGGGCCTGACCGAAGCGCTCATCACCGACTTCCGGCTAAACGCGCCGCATCTTCGCGCCTCGGTGGTCATGCCCGGCCACGTCGGCACGTCGATCGTCTTCAACTCAGGCCGCTATCTCGGCCGCGACCTGAAGGAGCTGACGGACGAGCAGGTGGCGGAGGCTCGTCAGCGAATCGAACGCCACGGGATCCCTACGACCGGGGCCTCGGACGAGGACATCCGCCAGGGCCTGGTCGCCCAGGCCGAGCTGTTTCGCGACGGCGCGCCGTTGTCCGCGGCCGAGGCGGCGAGCATCATCCTCGCCGGCGTTCGTAACAACGAGTGGCGAATCCTGGTCGGCCGGGACGCCGACGTGCTCGACCAGGCAGTGCGCCGGGAGCCGACAGCGGCCTACAACCCCTCGTTCGTCGAGCGGCTGGGAAACGACAGCCTCTTCCGCCTCGCGCGCTAGGGCCGCACACCTACTCGCCGGCGGCTCATTTCGCGCCATCCCCGGAGCGCGACGACTCGCCTGCAGCCCACCACGCCCACGACTCCGCCGCGAGGCCGACCGTGGCCATCAGCGACGGGATCGCCTGCTTGCTCACGACGGCCGTACCCAAGTCACCGGTGTCGACCAGCGCACCCAGCCCGGCCCAGAATTGAACATCCGTGGGCTGATTTTCCGCCCGCATGGCGACGAGCAAGCCGCCGATCCCGAGGACCGCCTCGCGCACCGCGAAGCTGCGGACCATCAGCGTCGATCCGCCGGCCTCGCCGGCATCCGCGTTCAACCGACGAGGCGCGAGCAAGAAGGCGAGCCCGATTCCCACCCGACAAATGCCCAAGGCCGCGACGACGCTCCGGGGAGTCACCTTCGACACGTTCGAGACGGTATCGCCCCCCGGGCCGTCGGCACGCTGTATCCGCGAACGTGCGGCTCGCGTCTAGCGTGCCGCCAGAAGAGGGGGTCGTCCACAATGAGTCGCAACGGGCAGCGTCGTACCGCGCGCCTTCCGGCGCTCGGGCTCCTCGTCGCCGGCGCACTGACCATCGGGGTCGTGGTCGCCGCGCCGGCGCCAGCCCAGTCCACGAACCCGCCGACCGTACTTCACATCGGTGCGTTGCTCTCGATCACCGGCGCGGGCTCCAGTCTTGGCAACACGAGCCGCGCCGCGCTGGAGGTGGCGACCGCCCGCTGGAACCAGACGCTGACGAAGCAGCACCAAGACATGCGGGTCGAGCTCGATGTCGTCGACACCGGTCAAGACCCGACGAGAGCGGTCGCAGGGTTCCAGCAGCTGGCGGCGCAGGGCGTCAGGATCATCATCGGCCCGCAGTCGAGCTCCGAAGTCGCGGCCATCCAACCCCTGGCGAACGCGCAGGGGGTGCTGGTCGTGTCACAGGGCAGCACGGCGTCATCGCTGGCCATGCCGAACGACAACATCTTTCGGTTCGTCCCGAATGATCACGTCGAAGGGCGGGCGACCACGGACCTCCTGGTCCGCCAAGGCATCCATGTCCTCGTGCCCATCTGGCGCGATGACCGCGGGAACCAGGGTCTCGCCGACTCGGTCCGATCAGCGGCCACGTCCGCGAACATCCAAGTGAGCGCGGGCTTCCGCTACGAATCGGACACCACGTCCTTCGCCCCGGCCTTGCAGGCCGTCGCAGCACAGGTCGCGGCGGCGACCCAACAAGCCGGCGCAGGGCATGTGGGCGTCTACCTCGCCGGCTTCGAGGAGACCGCCGACGTCCTCGCCGCAGCCCAGTCGATGACCGGTCTGTCCGGCGCGCGCTGGTACGGCGGCGACGGCTCAGCGCAAGCGACCCAACTCGTCGACAGCACGAACGCAGCCAGCTTCGCGGTGGCGGTCCACGGATACCCCAGCCCGCTCGTCGCGCTCCCTGCTACGAGCACGCCCAGTGACGCCTCTCTGATCCAGCAGATCCGCAGCCGGGCGCACGCCGCCCCGGACGCCTTCGGGCTTGCGGCCTACGACGCCTTCAACGTGGCCGTACGAACGCTTCGCAGCACCGGCACCAGCGTCGATGGACCGGCACTCCGAGCGGCCTTCGCCCGTACGGCCAACGGCTACAAGGGAGTCACGGGCACGATCCGGCTCGATCCGTCGGGAGACCGGACCTCGGCTCCCTACGCCTACTGGTCCATCTGCAGCACCGGTCGCCGTCGACCCCAGTGGGTGCAGAGCGGCACCTGGACGCCGAACCCGACCGATCCCACGCGTCCCGGACGCGTGACGGGCGGGAGCTGCCCGTCGTAATCCCGGTGCTGTTACGCGCCCGGGCTCATCCCGCCCGCTCGGGCACGGGCACAACCACGGACCGGCAACTCGCCGCTCTCGAGCCGAACGGCCCTCGCTCCTCAGTACCCGCCGACCTCACTCGGGCGAAAACAGGTGCAGCAGCTCGAGCTCGACCCGCTCGGGCGGGTTGGCCAGCAGCGGTCCGACCGCGTCGTTGAACGCCGCGAACTCCGGATCGCTATTGACGTTGTCCGCGGACTCGCGGTCGGTGAACACGCCGATGCCACGAACCACACCGGATCCTTCGTCACCCACGATGAGCACGGTCTCGAGCGCTTCGTGCTCGGAGAGAAACTCGGCCGCGAAAGCGGAATACAGCTCGGCGACCGCTCGGTAATGCCCCGGCTTTGCGTGCAGCGTGAATTCGGCGACATGCAAGGCTTGCCCCTTCCGATCAGAACTGCTCGTCAGGCACTCTAAGGACTCGCGCGGATAGGTGACCATCCACCGGTCGCCGGGTTGGCCCGATTCTCATGTCGGGTGCTGCCCAACCCCGACGACTGGTGGAGGACCCCGTCATCATGCGCGCGCTCGAGCCCGAAGTGGTTGATGTCATCTGGCAGGCCGTGGAGCCTTTGTTGCCGTCCCAGGTCGAGCGCCACCCGTTGGGCTGTCACCGCCCTCGGGTGCCGGACCGGTTGTGCTTGTGGGGGCTGCTCATCCGGCTGGTCACCGGCGCCTCCTGGATCGACATCGAAGCGATCCTGGAGCAGCGTGTGTCGGATACGACGCTGCGAGCCCGCCGCGACGAATGGATCGACGCCGGCGTGTTCGAGACCCTCAAGGCCGAAGCAACCGCCGCGTTTGACCGGATCGTGGGGCTCGATCTGCGCGAGGTTTCCCTCGACGGGTCGCTGCACAAGGCCCCCTACGGGGGTGAGGGAACGGGCCCGAACCCCACTGATCGTGCGAAGTTGGGTTGGAAATGGTCGGTGGCCTCCGACGCGCATGGCGTCCCGATCGGCTGGGTGATCGACGGCGCGAACCGCAATGACGTGCGCATGCTGGTGCCGACGATCGAAGCCATCGCCGCGACCGGGTTGCTCGCTGACATCGACACACTGCACCTCGATCGCGGCTACGACTACCCGATCGTCCGCCAGCGCCTCGCCGCGTTCGGGCTTCACGACCTCGACGTGCAACGGCGCGGCACCAAAGAACCCGGCGCCACCCAGCCCATCCGGCTCGGGTTGCGATGGATCGTCGAATCCACCAACTCATGGTGGTCGAACTACGGCCAGCTCCGCCCCAACACCGACCGTCGCAGCCGACATCGCCACGCCGCTCTCTGCCTCGCCACCACCGTGCTCATCACCGGCAAACTCATCGACCACCGCGACCGCTGGAGCCCCCAATGAGCACCTATCCGCTCAGGTCCTAAGGCTCGATCGCCGGAGCGTCTCGAAGTGCCGGCCGCGCCTGGCGACCCGCCAACCAGGACTCGCGGTCTACCGAACCGCGAGTCCTGCGGCCAGCCAGCGGCACCTTCCACCCGTCGTGAACCCCGGCGTCGGTGGTCAGGCCGGCAGCAACGGCAGTGCGGGTGACGCCGGCGAGGTCGGCTCCACCTCGACCGGCACATCGGGCGGGCCCGGCTCGGCATCACGGGCGTGGCGGCGCGGCCGTGACATGACCACGGTCAACAGGTCATGCTGGACCCGTGGGTGCAGGGCCTCAGGAGCACGCCACGGCGGGCATCGCCGCCGATCCGGTGGCGTCGGTCGATCGGGTCATCTGGCGGCTCAACGACGTCCTCGAGTGGGCGTCGGACACCAATAGCCGTATCGGCTACTTCGCCGCCGTCTATCGGCGGGTGACCGTGACCATCCGCGGCGACATCGCCGCGGGGTCCTTCGCCGACGGCGCCCGGGTCGCCGAGTTCGACGTCCGGTTCGCGCAGCGCTTCTTCGATGCCCTCGACCAGCACCGGGCCGGCGAGGCCCCGACCGAGTCGTGGCGGCTCGCCTTCGAGGCGAGCGACCGGCGCGACCTGAGCGTCATCCAGCACCTCTTCCTTGGGATCAATGCCCACATTCGGCTGGATCTCGGTGTCGTGGCCTCGATCGTCGCACCGGGGCCACGCCTGGCCGAGCTGCGGTCCGATTTCGGGGCCATCAACGCCATCCTGGTCCGGCTCCTGCCCCGGACGAGCCGGGAGATGCACCGGGTGTCACCGCTCGCGCCGCTGGTTCCCGCGGACCCCTTCGCGCAGCAGCTCATCGCGCTCTGGATCCACGAGGTGCGGTCGGACGCCTGGCGGCTGGCTGAGGAGCTGGCGCCGCTCGTACCCGAGGAGCACACGTCCGCCGTCGTCGCCGCCGACCGGCGGGCGGCGCAGCACGCCCGGCGCCTCATCGAACCGGACCCCGCCCTGCGCGAGGTGCTGCGCCGCGTCGTCGCTCCCACGGAAGACCACGACGTGGCGCACGTCATCCAGTCGTTGACGTGACCGCGACACACCCCCGCTCGGCCCCAAGCGACGACGCGGTGGGCACCCAGATCCTCAGCTTCATGCTCACCGACATCGTCGGCTCCACCGCACTCTGGGACACCGCACCCGAGGCGATGGCGCGTGCGCTGCGTCGCCACGACGAACTCGTGGACGATATCGTGGGACAGCACCGCGGCCAGCGGATCCGCCCACGCGGCGAAGGCGACAGCAGCTTCTCCGTCTTCGAGTCGGCGGTCGACGCCGTCGACGCCAGCGTGGTGCTGCAACGTGCGCTGACTCACGAGCCGTGGCCCTCGGGTGCGCGCATCCTCGTCCGCGCCGGGATCCATACGGGTGAGGCCATCCCCCGGGAATCGGACTACTACGGGTCGACCGTCAACCGTGCCGCGCGGATCCGTGGCCTCGCGCTCGGCAACCAGGTGCTCGTCAGCCAGACAACCGCGGAGCTGGTGGAAGAACAGCTGACCAGCGGCGTCTCGTTCGTCGAGCTCGGCACGCGCAAGCTGGCCGGACTCGGCCGGCCCGAGCGCATCTTCGCCGTCGTCGGCTCCGGGCTGCTCGGCGTCGCCCCCGAGCGCGCCGTCGGTGGCGGCGGCGTGCTGCCGCTCCCGCCGGCCGTGGAGGCGCCGAGCGACCCGATGCTGGGCCGCAACCGCGAGCTCGACGCGATCGTGGACGCGTACGAGCGGACGCGCACCGACGGTGTCCCCCACGCCGTGTTCGTGGTCGGCAACCCCGGCATCGGCAAGACGACGCTCGTCGCCGGTGCCGCCCGCCGGCTCCACGGTCGAGGCGCCTCCGTCGCGTACGGCCAAGCCGACGACGCGATCGGCATCGCGTACCAGCCGTTCGTCCGGGCGCTCGGCGCGCTCATCGACCACCTCCCGACCGAAGCGCTGGCCGTGCACGTGGCGAACCACGGCGCGCAGCTCGCGCGCCTCGTGCCCGACCTGGCGCGGCGCACGGGTATCGCCCCCGAGGCTGTCGCCGTGAGCTCGGGGACCGATCCGTACCTCCTGTTCGGCGCCGTGGCGCATCTCTTGGGGCTCGAGGCGGACGACCAGCCGCTGGTGCTGATGCTGGAAGATCTGCACTGGGCGGACAGCCAGACGATCCAGCTCCTTCGCTACCTCTTCACGACGGCGCGTCCCCGTCCGATCCTCGTGCTGGCGACCTACCGCGACACCGACATCGGGCCCGACGACCCGCTCGCTCGGCTCGTCGCCGACCTCAGCCCCACCGTCTGCGAGCGCATCCACCTGCGCGGGCTCGATCGAGACGCGGTGCTCACACTGACCCGAGAGCGCTGCGACGACCCGGCAGCGGCGGACCGCGTCGCGTCGCTGATCCACCGCGACACCAACGGCAATCCCTTCCTGGCGCGCGAGGTGCTGCGCCACCTCGTGACCACCAAGCAGCTGAGCGACGCCGCTTGCATGGACGACGGGGGGTCCCTCGCCCGGCTCGGCGTGCCCGACACCGTCCGCGAGCTGGTGCAGCGCCGCGTCGCCCACCTCGGCCCGGAGGTCGAGAGTCTGCTCCCCGTCGCTGCGCTCATCGGCCGGGAGTTCGACCTCGACCTCCTCACGGCCGTGGTGGCGCAACCGGAGGTCGACGTGCTCGAGGACCTCGAAGCAGCCGGAGGCGCCGCGCTGGTCGACGAGTCAACCGAGCGCCTCGGCGAATTCGCGTTCACCCATTCGATCGTGCACCAGAGCCTCTGCGAGCAGTTCGGTCCCACCCGGCAGCACCGGTGGCGCGTCCGCATCGCCCAGACCCTCGAACAGCTGAGTGCCGACGACCCCGACGCTCGCGCCGACGACCTGGCCCGCGCGTGGCTCGCGGCCGGCGACGCCGACCCCGAGAAGGCGATCCGCTACGCGATCCGTGCCGGTGAGCTCTCCCTCGAGCGGTTCGCTCCCGACGACAGCGTCCAGTGGTTCGAGGCGGCACTCGACCGGCTCCCCGCGGACCGCGCCTCACCTGAAGCCCTGCAAACCGAAGTGCTCGTCGGCCTCGGCGACGCCCAGCGGCAAGCCGGGCGTCGCGGCTATCGCGAGACGCTGCTCGAAGCGGGCGCGTCGGCCCGCACGCAAGGCAACAGCGGCCTTCTGATCCGGGCGGTCCTCGCCAACCACCGCGGCTACGAGGGCGTCATCGGGCTCGTGGACCGAGAGCGCGTCGCGATGCTCGAGGCCGCCCTGTCGTCGTCGGCGGGCGCGCAGCCGCTCGTCAAGGCTCG
Source organism: Acidimicrobiia bacterium (assembly GCA_036521915.1). Taxonomy (GTDB): domain Bacteria; phylum Actinomycetota; class Acidimicrobiia; order IMCC26256; family PALSA-555; genus PALSA-555. The sequence goes on from DATDGU010000092.1 coordinate 18,628, forward strand.
CCTGCTCGCCACGCTCGCCGCTGAGCTGACCTTCGACACCGACCGAGCGCGGACTCGTGCGCTCGCGGACGAAGCCCTGGCGATCGCCCGCGCCGCGGGCGACGATCAGACGCTCCTCTTCACGCTCGCGCGGCGGTTCCTCACGATCGTCGCCCCGGACACCCTCGACGAGTGCCTCGCCAACAGCGGCGAGCAGCTCGCCCTGGCCGAGCGGCTCGACGACCCGATCGGGTCGCTGTTCGCGGCGGTCTATCGCGCGAACGCGTGCCTCGGGGTCGGCGACATCGACGGCGTAGATGCCGCGATCACCACCGCGAGAGAAGTCAGCGACGTCGTCCGACAGCCGTTCCTGCGCCATCTGGTGCTCACCACCCGAGCCTGGCGGGCGTCCCTCGCCGGGGCCTTCGCCGAGGCAGAACGGCTGGGCACGCAGGCATTCGAGATCGGCGTCGCGAGCGGCGTCCCCGAAGCGCGCAGCACCTATGCCGCTCAGATCTTCGCCGCGCGGGAGACGCAAGGTCGCCTCGACGAGCTGTTGCCCCAGTGGGAGCGCTACGGCAACCGGCCTGATGCGATGGCGCAGGTGAAGGCCGTGCTCTGCATGGCGTACTGCCGGCTCGGCCGCACCGACGACGCACGCGCCACGTTCAACCGGATTGCGCCGACGGACCTCCCGCGCCTGGCCGACGACCGGTACGGGCTCATCGCCATGGCCGGCTACGCCGAGATCTGCGAGTACCTGGGCGAGCGGTCCACCGCCCAGGTACTGCTCGAGTGGATGCGGCCGTGGCATCATCAAGTCTCGTTCAGCATGGCGACCACGCTCGGCTCCGTCGCGCGTCACTGCGGCCTCCTGTCGCTGACGCTCGGCGCGTACGACGATGCCGAGCGCTACCTCGTCGAGGCCGAGGCCGTCCACGAGCGGCTGCGCGCCCCGGCGTTGCTCGCGTTGACCCGACTCGACCTGGCTCGGACCCTCCTGCGTCGTGGTGACCCGTCCGACCGAGGCCGGGCCCGTCAGCTCCTCGACCGCAGCATCGCCGAGGCGGACCGGGTGTCGTACGCGCCCGTCTCCACGAGGGCACGCGCCATCCGCGAGGCCAGCCCGGAGCTGCGCTGACCACGAGGGCGGAAAGGGACAGGGTGGCTGACACGACGAAGATCCGGGTGGCGATCCTGGGCGCCGGCATGGCCGGCCTCACGACCGCGTACGAGCTCACCAGCACACCCGAGCTGCGCGACCAGTACGAGGTCACGGTGTACCAGCACGGGTGGCGGGCCGGCGGCAAGTGCGCCAGCGGACGCAACGCGGCCGCGGGCAACCGGATCGAGGAGCACGGCCTGCACCTGTGGTTCGGCCTCTACGAGAACGCCTTCGCGCTGATGCGCCGGTGCTACGCCGAGCTCAACCGCCCCGCGTCGGCGCCCCTCGCGACGGTGCAGGACGCGTTCAAGCCGAGCGATTCGGGAATCCTCTGGGACGATTACGGCGGGTCCTGGACGCCCCTCACGCTCGACTTCCCACCGAACCACCAGGTCCCGGGCGACGGTCAACCGATCCCGGGCTTCTGGCAGATGGTGTGGCGGTCGCTCACCTTCGTCATCGACGAGCGGCGTGCGCTGCGGCGCGACGGCGCGGTCCCACCCGCCGAGCCGCACCCCGACCACGGCTGGGCGAGGGACCTCGGGCGTGACCTCGGCCTCGGGATCGAGGGCATCGTCCACGCGGGCGAAGACGTCCTGCTCCATGTGGCGCACGCGATCGCCACGCTCCGCCACCACCATCCCGAGGCGCCCGACGAGGAGTCCCATCGGGGGACGCTCGCCAAGCTGCTGCACCACTTCCGGACCTGGGTCTGGGACCATGAGATGGCGCCTCGCCTTGACGACCCGGTGCTGCGGAACTGGTTCACGCGCTTCGATCTCATCGTCAGCCTGTTCGTCGGCGTCGTGCACGACCGCGTGCACGAGCGGGGCTTCGAGATCCTCGACGACCTCGAGCTGCGGGAATGGCTTGCGGCGCACGGCGCCCAGCCGGTGACGCTGGCCGGTCCAATGGTGCGCGCCTGGTACTGCGGCGCGTTCGCGTTCCTCGAAGGCGACACCAACCGCCCCAACGTCGCCGCGGGAATGTCCGTCCGCGGCATGCTGCGCCAGGAGCTCGGCTACAAGGGCTCACTGCTGTATCGGATGCAGGCCGGGATGGGCGACGCCGTCATCGCGCCGTTGTTCGAGGTGCTGCGGCGCCGGGGGGTTCGATTCGAGTTCTTCCACCGCGTCACTGACGTGGCACCGGGCGAGGACGGCTCGATCGAGCGAATCGGGCTGGTGCGACAGGCCCGTGCCCGGGCGGACGGCTACGACCCGCTCATCGAGGTGCAGGGACTCGCGTGCTGGCCCACGCAGCCCCGCTGGGACGAGCTGGTCGGCGGGTCCGCCCTCAAGGCGGCGGGCGTCGACTTCGAGCTCGGCGATGGTCCGAACCCGGAGCCGCTCGAACTCGCGCTCGGCCGAGACTTCGACGAGGTCGTGCTCGCCATCTCGGTCGCGGCGCTCCCGCCGATCTGCGGTGCCCTCGTCGCCGATCGCACACGCCCACAGTTCGCCCGGATGCTGGAGGGAGCGACCACCGTCATGACCCAAGGCATCCAGCTGTGGCTGCGGGTCCCGCCATCCGGTCTCGGCTGGCGCTTCGGCTCCGACGTCTCCTCCACCTACGTCGAAGCACTCGACACGTACGCCGACATGAGCCACCTGCTCCCGGCTGAGACATGGCCTCCCGAAGCCGGCATCCAGAGCATCGCCTATCTCTGCGGTGTCCTCCCCCACGTCGATGCCGACACCGAAGAACGCGCGACCCAACGGGCCAAAGACTCCGCGCTCGACTTCCTGCGCCGATCCACCGCAGAGCTCTGGCCCGACGCCGCGGCCGACGGCACCTTCGACTGGCAGCTGTTGGCCGCCCCCGACGACGCCACCGCCGAAGCTCGGTTCGACGCGCAGTTCTGGCGCGCCAACTTCCCGCTCACCGAGCGATACGTGCTGACCCCCGCCGGCTCGACGAAGACGCGACTCGCGGCCCACGAGTCCGGGTGGGACAACCTCTGGCTGGCCGGCGACTGGACCCATACCGGCCTCGACCTCGGATGCGTCGAGGCCGCCGTGATGTCGGGCATGCAAGCAGCTCGAGCCCTGAGCGGCTCGCCCGCACGGGTGCCCGGCAAGGACCACGGCTGGTTCATCGAGCAGTACGAGCGATGACGGACACCGAGGGCGTCGGCTCTCCCCGTCACATCACCGACGCGCTCCTCGACGAGCTGAGCTTCGTGGGGGACCCCGCAGCCGACGAGGTCGTCGCCAAGCACGCCAAGTGCCAGACCGCGGACGACCCCGCATCGCTCGTCGGCGGCATCGCCGCCCATCTCGAGTTGCCCCCCGAGCGGCGGTCGCCGCCCATCGACGCGTATCTCGCCGACGTCCCGCCACTGCCCGACTGGGCCGATCCGGCCCTGATCGAGCGAAGCGCGAGCTTCTTCGACAGCCGCGGCGTGACCATCGGCTCGGCACTGTTCTGCGCGTCGCTTCCCGAGGCGTACGCCGCCGCCCGCGGCGCGCGGGTCCTCATGCTGACCGCCGAGATGGTGACCGACCCCGTGCGACGGATCAACGAGACGGCCCAGATGGTGTTCGACACCGTGTCGCGCGGCGGCCTCGCCCCGGGTGCGGGTCGCGGCTACCAGGACATCCGACGAGTCCGGCTTATGCACGCGGCGGTGCGGTACCTGATCGAGCACGACCCGACGGTCCAGCAGACCACCGTCGAGGCCCCGGGTCGGTCGTGGAACGTGACGGCTGGCGTGCCGCTGAACCAAGAGGACCTCCTCGGCACGTTGCTCAGCTTCAGCACCGTCGTGCTCGACACACTCGACCGCCAGGGAATCGGCTACGAACGGGCCGACGCCGAGGCCTACCTGCACACGTGGTGCGTCGCGGCCGCGCTCCTGGGAATCCGGCCCGATCTCCTACCCATCGGACTCGACGACGCCCGCGAGCTCCAGGCCCTCATCCGACGCCGACAGCATCGGCCAAGCGACGACGCACTCGTCCTCGGTCGTGCGCTGACCGGCGCGCTCGAGCGGAGCATGCCGCCCCTGCTGCACAGCCTCCCGAGGACGCTCGTCACCTGGTACTGCGGTCCCGAGATCGCGCGCATCAACGGTGTCACGAGCCCCGGCTGGACTCGCATCCTCGTCTGGCCCCTCCGACGAGCGCTGCGGCACGTCGGCCAAGCGGAGAACCACCACCGAATCGTCCGCGCGTTCATGAGCTGGGTGACCGTCCGGATCCTGCGGACCTACCTCGTCGCCAACCGGAGCGGCGATCGCCCACCGTTCACGCTGCCCCAAGAGCTCGACCAGCGGGTGGCCCATCCGAGACGACGGTGGCGCTTCCTCTAAGCCGCCACCCCACAGCACCCTTCGACGTCGATTCTTCCCCAACCCGGCCACCGCGCACATCGGCGCCGGCTCCGTGACGCTGAACTGGACGGCCGACGCGGCGACTTGCGCGACGCTCACGCCGGCCTTCACCGGCTAATGGGTTCTAGTCCGGTCTGACAGGCTGGACGCCGAGCAGCCAGCGGGTGAGCACTGTCACCGGCTGTGCCGTGGAGCACTGTTGTCAGATCGTGCCCCTGTTGGTGTTCGGGAGGGTCGGAACGGCCGGTGGGATGTCGTGCCGTTGAGCACTGGATCCATTAGCTCGCCGTAGATCTTCTCGGTGCTCGTGGCGGAGCCGAGCGAGGAGGTGCGGCGTGTTGTTTGTCGGGATCGATTGGGCCGAAGGCCATCACGACGTGTGCGTGCTCGACGTCGAGGGTCAGGTGATCGCTCGGGGTCGGGTGCCGGACGGGATCGCGGGGCTCGCCCAGGTTCATGAGCTGGTGAGTCGCGGTGTGGGGGACGACGAGGACGAACCGCAGGTGCTGATCGGGATCGAGACCGATCGGGGGTTGATGGTTCGGGCGTTGGTGGCGTCGGGCTATGAGCTGGTGGCGTTGAACCCGTTGGCGGTGGATCGTTATCGGGATCGGCATCGGGTCTCGGGGTGCCAAGTCGGATCCGGGGGATGCCCGAGTGCTGGCCGACATGGTGCGCACGGATCGGCATCTGCACCGTCGGGTCGCGGGGGACAGCGAAGACGCCGAGGGCATCAAGCTTCTGGCCCGAGCGCATCAGAACGCGATCTGGTCTCGGCGACGACTCCAGAACCAGCTGCGCTCCACGGTGCGGGAGTTCTATCCCGGGGCCTTAGAAGCCTTTGACGACATTGGCGGACGCGACGCGGTGGCGGTGCTTGAGATCGCGCCGACCCCGTCGATCGGGCGGACGCTCTCGAAGTCCAAGATCGCCTCGACGTTGCGACGGGCAGGCCGCAAGCTCCACGTCGAAGCCCGAACCGAGACGATCTACGCCGCATTGCGGACAGACCAGCTCGCCCAGCCGTCGGGGGTGGAGTCCGCGTACGGGATCGTCGTGGAGTCCCTCACGCAACTCATCGCGGTGCACAGTCGCGAGATCGGCCACCTCGAGGAGATGCTCGCAACGCATTTCCCGAAGCACCCGGACGCTGAGCTCTACTTGAGCCAGCCCGGCATGGGCATCGTCACCGCCGCCCGGGTGCTCGGGGAGTTCGGTGACGACCCGGCCCGCTTTGAGACTGCCCGACACCGCAAGAACTACGCCGGCACCAGCCCCCTCACCATCGCCTCAGGAGGACGCCGCGTCGTGCGGGCCCGTTACGCCCGCAACGACCGACTCAGCGATGCCATCAACTGGTGGGCCTTCAACGCCATGCGCACCTCACCCGGCGCCAAAGCCTTCTACGCCCAACACCGCGCCAACGGCGACCGCCACAACCAAGCCCTCCGAGCCCTCGGCAACCGCCTCGTCGGCATTCTCCACGGCTGCCTCAAACCCACACCCCCTACGACGAACACCTCGCCTGGGGACACCGCACCCATCAAGCCGCTTGACGCACTCGAACGTGGGATGTCTGACGTCGCCGGCAGCGCCAACCCCGAGGTCACCCATAGGGACGCGACTCGCGAACTAGCAAACCACGAATCATCTCGCGTGCCGGGCGGCTGAACATCAGGACTGCTCCGGCCTGGCCCTTGACCGACCAGCGGCTACCCGCGACCCAGGCCTCCTTCTATACCAGTCGTTCGTGGGTCAGATCCCAGAACGGCAGCGGGCGGGTACGCCTCATGTTCGGCGCTGCGCCGATCGTCGCGGCGTTCACGGGCTAGGAACCGGGCTACAGTCATTTCAGTTCTTTCCGCTCCAGGCGCATTAGCGCGGTAGCACTGCTCCAGACCTCGGCGGTGTGCGGATCTAGCACCCCGAGAGAGTCGTGCAGACCGAGCCAATCGAAGCCGGGTCCGAGTTCGGAGACGTCGAGCCCGTGCGCCTGCCGAGCCTCGGCCAGGCTGCATGGCGGGCGGCGCCACATGTCGTCGACGGCGTCCTGCTCCCGCTGGCCCTGTTCCTCGTGGGATACCGAATCGGTGGACTCGGACTGGCTATGGCCGGCGGCCTCGGCTGGTCGGGCTTTGCCATCATCCGCCGGATCGCGAAGAGCCGCCGAGTACCCGCGATGGCAATCCTGGGCATGGCGATGCTCATCGTCCGCTCGGCGCTGGCATTAATGACCGGAAGCGCCTTCCTCTACTTCCTCCAACCCACCATCGGCACGGCCGTCGTCGGTCTGGCGTTCCTGCTTTCGGTGGCCGCAGGTCGACCACTGGCACGCCGCTTCGCCGGGGACTTCGTGACGCTGCCGAGCGAGCTGTTCCTCGCTCCCTACGTGCATCGCTTCTTCATTCGCAATTCGATGATGTGGGCACTTATCGGACTCCTGAACGCCGCGATCGCCTATTGCCTCCTCATCACGCTGGCAACCACAACCTTCGCGGTCACCCAAACGCTCTGGTCGATCGTCGTCACCGTGCTGGCGGTCGGGATCTCGATGCTGTGGTTCCGCAACTCGATCTGCCGCTACCGCCCCGTGACCGTGGGCGTGTAGGTCGGGTCGCGTCCGGACCCGAATCGCGCAGGTTCAGCGCGCCGGCGGTCGAAACGCTCCATGCCTCGACGGCCACGTAATTGTCCTAGGATGGCTGGACCGAGGTCGTGTCATTCGGACCCGTCCCGGTCAATATCCGAAATGGACAGGTATCCGGTGGCAACAGGCACAGTGAAGTTCTTTAACGAACAAAAGGGTTACGGATTCATCTCGCGCGCCCAGGGCGACGACGTCTTCGTCCACTTCTCGGCGATTCAAGGGTCAGGTTTCAAGACCCTTCACGAGGGCCAGACCGTCGAGTTCGACGTCGGCCCCGGCAAGAAGGGCGAAGAGGCGCAGAACGTTCGCCCGCTCTGATGGCGTTCGCGGCCGGTCCGGCTGGTCGCCCACCGACCGACGCCACAGCCTCGCTGTCAACTGAGCTGTAATGCCGAGCCGCAAGAAGCCGCGCATCACAGAGACCGAAGACCCCGTTCAGCTCTATCTCCATCAAGCTGGGCAGTACGACCTGCTGTCCAAGAGCGACGAACAGGACTTGGCTCAACGCATCGAGGCTGGGGCCGCGGCCCGGCAGGCCCTGGACGGCGATGCATCCCTGACACCGTCGGAGCGGCGCGCCCTGCGCCGTGCCGACCGGGCCGGCCGCGACGCGCACCGCACGTTCGTGCAAGCGAACCTCCGCTTGGTCGTTTCGATCGCCAAGCGTTACCAACGATCGGGACTCCCGCTTCTTGACCTGATCCAAGAGGGGAACCTCGGCCTGATTCACGCCGTCGACAAGTTCGACTGGCGAAAGGGCTTCAAGTTCTCCACCTACGCGACGTGGTGGATCCGCCAATCGATCTCGCGCGGCATCGCCAACACCGGTCGCACGATCCGCTTGCCGATCCACGCCGCCGACAACCTGTCTCGCCTGCAGCAGGTGCGCGTCGAGCTCGAGGCGCGCCTCGGCCGTCGTTCCACCATCACGGAGCTGGCGGACGAGCTCGGCATCGCGCCCACGAAGGTGTCGGAGACGCTGCAGATCGCGGCGGAACCTCTTTCACTGGCACAGCCCATTGGCGAGGACGGGGATGGTGAGCTGGGCGACCGCGTCGCGGACCCGTTCGCTGCCTCACCGTTCGAGGCGACGGCCGCCAGTTTGCTCCCAGCCGAGACTGCGAAATTGCTACGCAAGCTCAGCAGTCGTGAGCGGACCGTCATCGCGCTGCGCTTCGGCCTGGATCGTGGCGAGCCACGCACGCTCGAAGAGGTCGGCGAGGCGTTCCAATTGACGCGCGAGCGGATCCGCCAGATCGAGGCGAAGGCGATGACGAAGCTTCGCCACCCATCATTCAACGTCGACGTGCGCGAGCTGGTGGACGTTTAGGCTCGAGCCAAGACCAACGTTCGGGGCTCGGACTCTCGACCCTGACGGGCTTGCGGCCGAGAAGCATCGCCCGGTTCCTATCGGGCTCGTTTCGCCTCGAATGGCTTTCCGGTCTCTTCGGTGAAGATCCGCGAGATCATCTCGGGCGACAGATCCTCGGCGCCGTCGGACTCGCGGGCGAAGGTCGACATTGCCTCGACGATTCGGTACCCCGAAATCAGCCCGCGGACTTCCGGTGACACCGTCGCTGCTTTCGTTCCGGGGAGGGGCACCGCATTCAGGCCAAGGTGCGCATACACCGCGTCGAGTCGACGCTCCAGTTCAGAGACCCGTGAGCGAAGTTGTTGGACCTCGTTCTCAACCGACATGCCCCTCCTCGGTCCTCGAAATGGTCGCCGGAGCTACGCCGCCGTGCTGACGCTCGGCCATATCGAGCGGGAGGTCAGCAGCACCGGTTGTTGCTCTTGGGTGACGGTCCGAGCAGCTCGCGTCAGTCGGACGACGGCTCCTGTTGAGCTTCCGCAACCGTCAGCTCCGAGGTTGGATCGGCCTCGAGACGGTCATCGGGAATCACCGCCCCGCTGCGAACGGAGCGACCGAAGGTCCCGTTCTCGAGCCGCTTCTCCGCCCGATCGATGGCCTCGAGCCGCTTACGGAGAGCCTCGGCGACGGCGTCGTCTGTCTCCTCAGTTGTGAGCGGCGCCGCCGAGTCGGTCATATCTCCAGGCTCGTTCGCTGCGGTCCGGTCATCCTGTGTAGCCGTGACCGTCCCCTCGAGGAGTTGACGCACTCGGACCCGTTCGGAGCGCAACAGTTCTCGGGCCTCAGCTTCCTTCATTCATACCCCCGAGCAGCGATGCGATGAATGGACGGTTCACGCGAACCGCATCCACAACGACTCGTTTATAGCGGAAGCTCGGCCAGCCCGGGTAAGGGCGAGCGGGCGCGATCGCCGATCCGCCGCCGAAGTCCTGGGTGTGGCCTCCTCGTCCGCAAGCCAATTGGTCCTGCGTCGACGCGCAAATTCGAAGACCGCTCGACGAGCTGACCTTCGGCGAGGATCCCGTCAGGGACTACGGGCCCTCCACGGCCGTTCCCGTGCCGATTGCGCCGCGGGCGATCACCTCGCCCACGATTGCGTTGATCCGATCCCTGTCCTCGGGCACGATCTTGATCCGAGAGCGCCGCTCGTCGGTGGGTGTCTTCGACCCGATGATCATTTGGTCGCCATGCCGATCGTTGGTGAAGTCAATGCTGATGTGCTTGACATGGCGACGGTCCGACGTCGCCCTCGGCCCATAGAACACCTCGAGTACGGGACCGTCGAGCACGACGATGTAATCCCCGTTCTCGAACTCCTCAACGATTGGATTCTCGCCCACGTGGCCTCCACCGTTGGTGTGATCTCGGTCCGGATCGGATCGTAGGTCGCTCGACTGTCTCGCAGTCAGGGAGGCCTCGTCCGACTCGCGGTTCAGCAAACCGAGAGTCGAGGCGGCCCAATCAGGTTCACCGTGCAGGGGACCGCGAGTTAAGTGCTCAAAGATCGCCCAACCTCGGCAGCGGGGCGCGGTGACTGAACTTTCGCGCATCGCTCACAGGATCATCCGGGGTTGCCGAACCACCGCCGCCTGCGAACACCCGAGTCAGCCCGCGTGTGTCGCGGAGACCGGTGCTAGCCTGCACTCACTGCGCGCCCCTGATGAGGCAAGACACCGACGGATCTTCTTCCAGCTCTGACCAGGCTGGTGGCCGGTTGTGTCGGCCACGGGCAGTGCTTCTTCATCGTGGAGAGCGAAGTCCAGCACCGCTACGTACAGGGCCTCGTCTTCCCGGGTGAGCCGTTGGAGCTGGAGTCGGTCAGCAACGAGTCGCTCGGGAACTGTTGCGAAGAGCACTGCGTCAGCCACGACGACGTCATCCGGCTACGACACCTCGGGTGGGCGCCGCCTGACGCGCAAGTTCCGAACTGGTCCAGGACGCTGCGCCTCTTCGGCTCGGACACGCTCGCCGCCGAGCTGCTGGCGCGGACAATGACCGATGTACACCGAGCTATCCCCGGACGTCTCAACATCACCGTCGACGAAGCCGTAGCCGGGCCGGTCACTCACGAGTGCCGGCGCCGTGAGACGGAGGCCCAGAAACCCCTCGGGCCCTCGACCCCGTTGCCGAGGGCCCACCTTTCGTGGGGTACTTCCTATGCAGCTGTCAAGGCACTGTTGACCCGCGGTTAGTCAGACCGCGAGTCCTCGGGCTTCCGAGAGCTTGCGCCCCTTGCCACGATTTTCGGACAATTGGGACTAGGTAGGTTCTTCCGCGAGCGGAACCACGCCTTCGCGATCAGACCTGAGTTCTCGTCGCTGAGCATCCCGCTCCTTCTGATCGTCGAGTCGCTCAACGCTCAGAATTGCTCTCATCGCACATGCGCGCGCGGTGAACTGCCTTGGACCGGCACGGAACTCATACCGATGAACCGCTGGCGTTTGCTGAACGCGGAGCGGGGGTACGCCGACTCAACGACTACGGACGGAGGCAC
>DATDGU010000093.1:0-15238 GCA_036521915.1 Acidimicrobiia bacterium
CCACCATCTCGCGACCGGCGACCTGCTGCGCGACGCCGCCGCGGCCGGGACGCCCCTGGGCCTCGACGCGAAGGCGTACATGGACCAGGGCTCGCTCGTCCCCGACGAGATCGTCGACGGCGTCGTCGACGAGCAGCTCCGGACCGACGCCCGCATCACCGGCGGCTTCGTCCTCGACGGCTACCCCCGGAATCGGCACCAGGCCGAGCGCCTCGACGACACCCTTGGTGACGCGCGCCTCGACCTCGCGGTCGACCTCGACGTCCCGACCGAGGTGGTGTTGCACCGCATCGCCGGCCGCCGTGTCTGCACCAAGTGCAGCTCGGTCTATCACCTCGACAACCCGCCCGAGCACGACTGGATCTGCGACGTGTGCGGCGGCTCGGTCGAGCAGCGCGACGACGACACGGCCGACGCGGTGATGCGGCGCCTCGAGCTTTACGAGATGGAGACGCTACCGGTCATCCAGTACTACCGCCGCGTTGGCATCCTGGCGCACGTCGACGGTGGCGCCGAGACCGACGAGGTCTTCAAGCACCTCGTCGAGCTCGTCGAGTCCAGCTTCGACCCCGGCAGCACCGCCCGGTGATCACCCGCAAGTCGCCCGAGCAGATCGCGCTCATGCGGCGCGCCGGGAAGGTGGTCGCCGAGATGCACGAGGAGTGCACCCGCGCCGCGAAGCCCGGTGCGACCACCGCGGACGTGGACGCTGTGGCACGCGACGTGATCGACCGACGGGGTGCCCGGTCGAACTTCCTTAACTACCACGGGTTCCCGGCCGTCGTGTGCACATCCCCCAACAACGTGATTGTGCACGGCATCCCGAGCGACGACGTCGTCCTCGACGAGGGCGACATCCTCTCGATCGACTGCGGCGCCATCATCGAGGGTTGGCACGCCGACGCCGCGGTCACCGTCCCGATCGGCGACGTCGACGACGAATCGAAGCGCCTCATCGAGGTGACGCGCGCTTCCCTCGAGGCGGCCATCGACCAGGTCGTCGAGGGCCACCGACTGGGTGACGTCGGCGCCGCCGTCGAGGACGTCGCGGTCGAGGCCGGCTTCACGGTCGTTCGCGAGTACGTCGGGCACGGCATCGGCACGGCCATGCACGAGGAGCCCCAGGTTCCCAACTACGGCCCGGCGGGTCGGGGCCTGAAGCTGAAGGAGGGCCTCGTGCTCGCCGTCGAGCCGATGGTGAACTCCGGGGGACCCGAGACCGAGGTGCTCGACGACGGCTGGGCGGTCGTCACCCGCGACGGGCGCCGATCCGCCCACTTCGAGCACACGATCGCCGTCACCGATCACGGTCCCGAGGTCCTCACCGTCCCCTGGTGAGCCGCCGCGCGCCGATCAGGGTGTGAGCGCCGGGGGCTTGGCGTTCGTCTCGCTGTGCGCCGTCGTCGAGTTCGCGTACTGCTCGTCCATGCCGGCACGGAGCGCGTCCAGGTTGAACTGGCTCGACGTGAGCGGGACCATCCGGTAGATGAGGACGTTGGGGTCGAACTGCAGGCGAAGCGTCTCGGAGCCGTCCGCCGCCGCGTTCTCCGTCGCGACGTTCGTTCCCCCCCAGCCGATGACCCAGTCACCACCGGCGAGCTTTCGCGCGCTGCCGCAGCAGATGGATGCTTGGGGTGCGGCGGCGTCGGTGATGGACTCCATGAGGGTCGCCGTCATGTGGGTGGTGTCGATCGCGTAGCGGACCGCTCGCGGCGCGCGGGCGGGGCTGATGCCGGTGCCGTCGTCGTAGAGGGAGACGGTCCCGTCGCCGTTGAGTCGGGCGTCGTGCTGCCCGCCGAAGTGACACGGGTCAGGCGTGGCGGTGCACGTCGAGGGGTCGCTGGGGGTGAAGACGGGGTCGTTCGTGACCGTCAGGCTCTCGCCGGGGACCTCGGTCGTCGGCTGCCCCGGATTGCTCCCGAGCTTCCACTGGATGGTGTCGCTCGACTGGAGCTGGCTGGTCGATTCCACGATGTTGTAGACGGCGTCGAGGTGACGGTACGAGACCATGAACCCGCTGCCCGTGTACTCGATCGAGTTCCAGTGGTAGACGTCGTAGCAGGTCCCGCCACCCGTCGGACACGATGTGGTCTGGCCATACCACTGGGGATCCCACTCGCCGACGGGGATGTGGTCGTAGGTGTCCCACGACCCGACCGGCGATCCGCTCGACGTGAACTCCTCGATCACGGGATCCGAGATCGAGGTCGAGCTGAGCCGGGCCCCAGCTCGGCGCTGAGGTCGACGCCCGAACGGGTCGTGTCGGCCACCAAGACGTAGTCGCCGTTGGGGAGCACCAGCAGGTCGTGTCCGTCTGCGAGGCCACCCGAGAGCGGTGAGATCGTCGTGAGGGTCGAGCCATCCAGCCGGTGCTCCTCGAGGTTGCCGTTGAAGATCCATCCGATGTTCCCGTCCGGCAAGACGGTGCAGTAGAGCGCGAAGAGGGTCGGGCTCCACCACACCGGGACGCCTTGGTTGTTGAAGACGGTGCAATGGCTGGAGGTCGGCAGCGGGCTGCCCTCCCCGACGACCATGCCAACAAACCCGGCCGCTTGGCTCGGAGCGGTCTGCTGCACGCCCCAGTTTGGGAAGTCGGAGGGGAGGCAGCGGATGTAGTACGCGGTCTCTGGGCCCGAAGGGGGGAGAACCGCGACGGCCACGTCCTGGCCTTGGGCGAGCGACACCGTGTCGTCGAAGATGCCCGCCTGCCAGGGCTGATAGTCGACCGACACGGCCGTGCCACTGGGCGCCCCGATGGACACGGTGAGCGGTGTGCTGGCGTTGCAGCGGCTGACGTAGTCCGTGGTCGACGGGTTGAAGGCCGGGTACATCCCGGGTGTGGTCGAGACCTCCAGCGTGGCGGGCAGCGGCGGTGGTGCGGCTGGGACGCAGCCGGCCGCGATGACACCCGAGATGAGAATCAGCGACGCGACCAGGGCGCGCCGGCGCGGGCCCCGAGCCGGCCCGACTCGTCGGGTCGTGGGCGGAATGCGTCGGTCATGCCCGCGCAGCTGCTGCTCCCCGGCTCGGACCCGCCAAGCCTCGGTCGCGCCGCCCGCGCTCGAGTCCTGCTTCCCTTCGGCCTCGGTGGCCGACGTCCCTCGTGGTCGAGCACCGAGTCCTCACCTTCCATGATGCGGTTCGGGGATAAGGCCCCCGTTAGGGGCGCATCAGGGTCCGTGGGTGTCGACCGCGCGTGGGCGGGGGGGGGGTGTCGTGGCGGGCTCGGCTCCGACGTCAGGGCGAGCCCGTCGTGCCGCCGAGGCGAGCCCGGCGCGCCCGCCGGGGTGACGTCGAGCCACGGGCGGCCCCTCGGGCCCTGCGGGTTCGGGTCGAGTCCGCGATCGGGTTGCCCGGCGACGCCCGCGCCGGACTCCGGACACCCGATTTTCGGGGGTTCTGACGATCCGGTAGCCTAGAAAGGCTTTGCGCGAGTCCCCGTGTTCTCGCGCGCCCCGGCAGCACCCGAGAGCACGAGGTGGTGAAGGTCCTGGCCAAGCCCAAGGATGACACGATCCTGGTCGAGGGGACGGTCGTCGAACCGCTCCCCAACGCCATGTTTCGCGTCGAACTCGAGAATGGCCACAAGGTGCTCGCCCATATCTCCGGGAAGATGCGGATGCACTACATCCGAATCCTTCCCGGCGACCGGGTCCAGGTCGAGCTCACGCCGTACGACCTGAGCCGCGGCCGCATCACCTACCGGTACAAGTAAGAGGTCAAGAGATGAAGGTCCGACCGTCCGTCAAGAAGATGTGCGAGAAGTGCAAGCTGATCCGCCGCCACGGCGTGGTGCGCGTGATCTGCGAAAACCCGCGCCACAAGCAGCGGCAGGGCTGAGATGGCACGAATCTCCGGCGTCGACATCCCCCGCGAGAAGCGGCTCGAGATCTCGCTGACCTATATCTTCGGGATCGGGCGCAGGACGTCGAAGCTCGTCTGCGAGCAGACCGGTCTGTCGCGGGACACCCGGGTCCGGGACCTCACCGACGACGAGGTCGCCAAGCTCCGCTCCTTCATCGACGGCAACGTCAAGGTCGAGGGCGACCTGCGCCGCGAGGTCGCGGCGAACATCAAGCGCAAAGTCGAGATCGGCAGCTACGAGGGCCTGCGTCACCGGCGCGGGCTCCCCGTCCACGGGCAGCGCACGCGCACCAACGCGCGCACCCGCAAGGGCCCGAAGAAGACCGTGGCTGGCAAGAAGAAGGCGAGGAAGTAATGGCCAAGCCAGCCGCGGGCGGCCGGCGCCCGAAGCGCCGGGAGCGCAAGAACGTCGCGTACGGCGTCGCCCACATCAAGTCGTCGTTCAACAACACGATCATCACGATCACCGACCAGCAGGGCAACGCGCTGGCGTGGGCGTCGGCCGGCAACGTCGGCTTCAAGGGCTCCCGCAAGAGCACGCCCTTCGCCGCCCAGCTCGCGGCGGAGACCGTCGCCCGCCGGGCGATGGAGCACGGGGTCCGCAAGGTCGACGTGCTCGTGAAGGGCCCGGGCTCCGGGCGCGAGACCGCGATCCGCACGATCCAGAACACCGGGATCGAGGTCGTCGGCATCAAGGACGTGACGCCGATCCCGCACAACGGGTGCCGCCCGCCGAAGCGGCGGAGGGTCTGATGGCCCGCTACACCAAGAGCGTCTGCAAGCTGTGCCGTCGCGAGCGCATGAAGCTCTTCCTGAAGGGCGCGAAGTGCGACACGATGAAGTGCCCCGTCGAGCGCAAGCCCTACCCGCCCGGTGAGCACGGACGCGGACGCATCCGCGACAGCGAGTACCTGCTCCAGCTGCGGGAGAAGCAGAAGGCGCGCCGCATCTACGGCGTGCTGGAGAAGCAGTTCCGGAACCTGTACCAGGAGGCGTCGCGCCAGCCCGGGATCACCGGCGAGAGCCTGCTGCGGATGCTCGAGCAGCGCATCGACAACGTCGTGTTCCGGTCCAGCTTCGCGGCG
Source organism: Acidimicrobiia bacterium (assembly GCA_036521915.1). Lineage (GTDB taxonomy): Bacteria > Actinomycetota > Acidimicrobiia > IMCC26256 > PALSA-555 > PALSA-555. The sequence goes on from DATDGU010000093.1 coordinate 4,950, forward strand.
AGCCGCAACCAGGCCCGCCAGTTCGTCCGCCACGGCCACGTGCTCGTGAACGGCAAGCGAGTGACCATCCCCTCTTACCAGGTGCGACCCGGCGACGTCGTGTCGATCGCGCCGAAGACGAAGAGCAACATCGTGATCCGCCACAACCTCGACACGCTGGACCGGGCGGTGCCGGCGTGGCTCGACGTGGACGGCGCCAAGCTCGAGCTCACCGTGCGCAGCGAGCCGCTGCGCGAGCAGATCGACGTGCCGGTGCGCGAGCAGCTCATCGTCGAGCTGTACTCCAAGTAGGGAATCGGCCGTCCCGGCCGCGAACGTTCGGAAAGAACCATGCTGATCATCCAACGGCCAGAAGTCGAGGCCGGCGAGCTCGATGGCAACGCGCAGTCGTTCGTCATCTCGCCCCTCGAGCCCGGCTTCGGGCACACCCTCGGCAACAGTCTGCGCCGCACCCTCCTGTCGTCCATCCCGGGCGCCGCGGTCACCCAGGTGCGCTTCGACGAGGCGCTGCACGAGTTCGACACGATCCCGGGCGTCAAGGAGGACGTGACCGACCTCATCTTGAACATCAAGGACCTGGTCCTTCGCTGTTCGAGCGCCGAGCCGGTCACGCTGCGCCTCGACAAGCGCGGGCCGGACGACGTGACCGCCGCCGACATCCAGACGACCGCCGACGTCGAGGTGCTGAACCCGACGCTGCACGTCGCCAGTGTCAGCGCGAAGGGGCGCCTGGCGATCGATATGACCGTCGAGCAAGGCCGCGGCTACCTGTCGGCCGAGCGCAACCAGCGCACCGCGACCATCGGGGTCATCCCGGTCGACGCGATCTTCTCGCCGGTGCGGCGCGTGGCGTTCTCGATCGAGCCGACCCGCGTCGAGCAGGCCACGAACTACGACAAGCTCACCATCGAGATCGAGACGGACGGGTCGATCACCCCGCGTGAGGCGCTCGCGTCGGCGGGCGAGACGCTGCGCAGCCTCGTCGGGCTGGTCGCCAGCCTCTCGGACGCGCCCCAGGGCCTCGAGCTCGGCGAGGTGTCGCCCGCGACGGCCGCGTCGCCCGACCTCGAGCTGCCCATCGAGGAGCTCGACTTGTCGGAGCGCCCGCGGAACTGCCTCAAGCGGGCCCGGGTCGACACCATCGGCCAGCTCGCGCAGAAGAGCGAGGACGACCTGCTCGCGATCACCAACTTCGGCTCGAAGTCCCTGGAGGAGGTCCTCCAGAAGCTGGACGAGCGCGGCCTGTCCCTGCGGGTCAAGGAGTAGGGCCGTGCCCACCCCGAAGAAGGGCCCCCGCCTGGGCAAGGACCCGGCGCACCAGCGGCTGCTGCTCGCCAACCTCGCCGCCCACCTCTTCGAGGCCGAGGCCATCGTGACGACCGAGACGAAGGCGAAGGCGCTCCGGCCCTACGCCGAGCGGCTCATCACCAAGGCGCGGCGCGGGACGGTGCACGACCGACGGCTCGTCGTCGCCAAGCTGCACGACCGGGGCGTCACCCAGAAGCTCTTCGACGAGATCGCGCCCCGCTACGCCGAGCGACCGGGCGGGTACACCCGGATCCTCAAGCTCGGCCCCCGGCCCGGGGACAACGCGCCGATGGCGCGCCTCGAGCTGGTGTGACGCTCTTCGACGCCGGCTCGTCGGCGTCGTCGCCCCCGACGGATCGGGGTCGCCTCAAGCTCGTCGTCGCGTACGACGGCACCGACTTCCACGGCTTCGCTGTGCAGCGCGAGGTGCGCACCGTCGGCGGGGTGCTCACCGAGGCGCTCGTCGCGGCCACCGGCGTGCCATCGGAGGCGCTGCATCTCGTGTGCGCTGGCCGGACCGACGCCGGGGTCCACGCCCGCGGCCAGGTCGTGACGGTCGACGTGCCCGACGGCGACGACGAGGCGCTGCGCCGCGCGCTCAACGGCATGACGGCCCCGGAGGTCGTCGTGCGGGACGTGGCGCGCGTCCCGGCGGACTTCGACGCGCGTCACTCCGCGCGGTGGCGGCGCTACCGGTACACGATCGTGAACCGCGCCGAGCCCGACCCGTTCCTCGCCCGGTACGCGTGGTGGGTGCCCCACCCCCTCGATCTCTCCCTGCTGCGCCTCGGCGCCGACCCCTTCGTCGGCGAGCACGACTTCGCCGCCTTCTGTCGCCGGGCCGGGTCCGCCACTACGGTGCGGCGGGTCCTCGACTCGTGCTGGCACCCCGCCGACGGGGAGGTGCTCCGATACGAGATCCGGGCCAAGGCCTTCTGCTGGCAGATGGTGCGCGCCATCGTCGGGACGCTCGTCGACGTCGGCACCGGCCGGCGTCGTCCCGGCGACATGCTCGCCGTGCTGCGCTCGGGGGACCGGGCCCAGGCGCCGCGGCTCGCGCCGGCGCACGGCTTGTGCCTCTGGGACGTCGGCTACGACGCACCCTCGAGGTAGAGGAATCCGTAGCCCTCGTCGCGGAAGCGCAGCCCGGCGTCGCGGAGGGTGACGTCCCAGTCGCCGGTGACGGCGGGGTCGTTCTCCTCCATGCCGTGGTCGGCCATGAGCACGAACGCGGTCCGGTCGGCGATCCCCGCGTCCTCGACCGCGTCGAGGATGGCACCCATGCGGCCGTCGGTGTCGCGCACGGCGGCGGCGGCCACCTCGGAGTAGGGCCCACCGAGGTGCATCGCGGCGTCGGTGAGCGTGAAGTTGCAGAACAGGAACGTCGGCACTGGGAAGGTCTCACCCCGGAACTCCCCGTGCAGGATCCCGGTCGCCTGCTCGACCCCGGCGTGGTCGATGATCGTCGACCACCGGTAGTCCTTGTGGGGTCGCACGAACCGCTCGCTCGTGTGGGGCAGGCCCTCCTTCGCGGACGGTGTCGGGGTCTCACCGCGCCGGAACGCGTCGAACGTCGACCACGACGCGCCGAGGTCGCAGGGCTCGTCGACCGATGCGCTGAACGCGTCCGGGCGGGCCCGTCGCAGCACGCTGTGCACGGACTCGACGTCGGGGAAGAGATGCTGCATGCTCGACGGCCAGGTCGCCGACGAGTTCGTGATCACCTGCTCGCCGGTGCGGCGGTCGAACCAGGCGTTGTGCAGCACGCCGTGATGCCCCGGCAGGCGTCCCGTGAGGATTGACGTGTGGTTGGCGAGCGTGACCGTCGGCAGGCCGGCCATGGCCCCGCGCCCAAAGGCGGTCCCGGATTCGAGGAGCCGCGCCACGTTTGGTGCCTCGCCCCGCGCGGCCATGTCGTAGAGGACGTTGGCGTTCGTGCCGTCGAACAGGAACGCGACGAGGTGCGTCGCGGGGCCGGGCTCGAGCACCTGCTCGAGGACGGTGCCGTCCTGGCCCGCGAGGTGCTGGCCCGACGCGTCGGGCTCGACGCCGAGCAGCGCCAGGATCGTGGGCGCGACGTCGACCAGGCGTGCCGCCTCGTCGATGAGGCCGTCGTGGCGCACGCCGGCGCCCGCCAGCACCAGTGGGGCGCGGGCCTGCACGATGCCGATCGAGCCGTGCTCGCCGCGGTGGCCGCCCTGGTCCTCCCAGTTGTGGTCCGCCGAGTGGATGACGCAGAGATCGGGCGCGGCGGGATGGTCGAAGAGCTGGGCCACCTGCTCGAACGCGTGCGGGTACGCGTTGTCGCCGCGCCTCGGGTGCGGGTGCGCCCGCTCGTCGGCGAGCGGGTGGAGCCGGTTCGTCGAGCGGTCGCCCAGCGGATCCTGCCCGTCGACGTGGAGCACGTCGAAGCCGTCGCCGTCACGGCGGAACCGGACCGCGCCCTCGTGGGAGCGGGCCTCGTACGCCTCGTCGGCGGCGACGAGGACCATGTCGACGATCGGGTCGAGGGCGCCGTCGGTCAGCAGGCCCAGGGCCTCCTCCGCGACCGCGTGACGGTCGGGCGCGAGCCACGTGGGCGTGGGCACCCTGGGAGGCTAACGGGTCGGATCGGACCCTTTGCCCGGTGCGGGCGCCCCTCGGTAAGATCGCGGACTGCGTTCACGGACCCGGTGTGGCCCGTCGAACCGACCCCGATCCACGAAGTCCGGGAAACCGTGCGCACCTTCCAGCCCAAGGCCTCCGACATCCAACGCGCCTGGCACGTCATCGACGCGGACGGGCTCGTCTTGGGCAAGGTCGCGAGCGAAGCCGCGACGCTGCTGCGCGGGAAGCACAAGACGATCTGGGCGCCACACGCCGACGTCGGCGACCACGTCGTCGTCGTGAACGCCGACCGCCTCGACGTCGGGCTCCGCAAGGCGCAGGCGAAGCGGTACTGGCGCCACTCGGGCTACCCGGGCTCGATCCGCAGCGAGACGCTCGAGTCCCTCCTGGCGCGCGACGCGACGCAGGTCGTCCGCAAGGCCGTGCGCGGCATGCTGCCCCACGGGCCGCTCGGGCGCCAGATGGGACGCCGTCTCCGCGTCTACCGGGGCCCGACCCATCCGCACGCCGCGCAGCAGCCGCAGCCCCGCGCCGTGGCCTCGACCCGCCGACCCTGACCCCCCGCACCGAGGACCCCATGCCGAAGCCGCTCATCCAGACCACCGGTCGACGCAAGGAGGCGGTCGCCCGCGTCCGGCTGCGTCCCGGCTCGGGCCAGGTCGTGATCAACCGTCGTCCCGTCGAGCAGTACTTCACGATGCAAACCCATGTGCAGCGCGCCACCGAGGCGCTCCGCCTGACCCAGACCGCCGACGTGTACGACGTCGACGCCACGATCGGGGGCGGCGGGGTCAGCGGGCAGGCCGGCGCCCTCCGGCTCGGCATCGCCCGCGCACTCGTCAGCCTCGACGACGAGTTGCGCCCGCAGCTCAAGAAGGCGGGCCTCCTCGTGCGTGACGCGCGCGAGAAGGAGCGGCGGAAGTACGGGCTGAAGAAGGCGCGCAAGGCGCCCCAGTACTCGAAGCGGTAGTGCAAGGCCGCGCGGCGCCTCGCCGCGAGCAGTGACCCTCCGATTCGGAACCGACGGCGTTCGCGGCGTCGCGAACCGCGAGCTCACGCCCGAGCTCGTCACCGCGCTCGGTCGCGCCGCGGCGCGCACCCTCGGGACCGAAAGGCCATTCGTCGTCGGGAGGGACACGCGCCGCTCCGGCCCCATGATCGAAGCCGCGCTCGTCACGGGGCTCTGTGCCGAGGGCGCCGACGTCGAGCTCCTCGGTGTCGTGCCCTCACCCACCGTCGCCTACGTCGCGTCGCGCGGCGGGTCGCCCGGCGCCGTGATCTCGGCCAGCCACAACCCGTTCGAGGACAACGGCGTGAAGCTCTTCAGCGCCGGCGGCCGCAAGATGACGGCGGCCGTCGAGGCCCAGCTCGAGGCCCAGGTCCGCGAGCTCGCGGTGAACCCACCGGAGCCGGGCCCGGCCGGGTCCGAGGTCGGTGTCGCGCAGCCCAGCCGCGACCCGGTCACGGACTACGTGGCCCACGTCGTCTCGGTGCTCGAGGGGCGGACCCTCGAGGACTTCGAGGTGCTGCTCGACTGCGGCAACGGCGCGACGTTCCGCACCGTGCCGAGGATCTTCCGGGAGCTCGGCGCGACCGTCGAGGTGATGAACGCCGCGCCGAACGGGACCAACATCAACGCCGGGTGCGGCTCGACGGACACGAGCCAGCTCCAGGAGGCCGTGATCGCCTCGGGCGCCCGGGCGGGCCTCGCGTTCGACGGGGACGGCGACCGTGTCATCGCCGTCGACGAGCGCGGTGGGATCGTCGACGGGGACATGATCATGGCGGTCTGCGCCCTCGACCTCGCCGAGCGTGACCGCCTGCGCAACCGTGCCGTCGTCGGGACGGTGATGTCGAACCTGGGGCTGCGACGATGCCTGGAGTCCCACAGCCTCGGCTTCGTCGAGGTGCCGATCGGTGATCGCTACGTGATCGACGAGCTCGAGCGCCGCGACCTGTCCCTCGGTGGGGAGCAGTCGGGGCACGTGATCTTCCGTGACCACGAGCAGACGGGTGACGGCGCGCTCACCGGGGTGATGCTCCTCGACGTCGTCGTCGGGACTGGCCACTCGCTGTCGCTGCTGGCCGGGGTCATGCAGCGATTCCCGCAGGTGCTGCGCAACGTGCCGGTCCGCGACCACCACGCGCTCGACTCGGCGGCGGCCTTCTGGGAGGAGGCGGCGTCCATCGAGTCGGACCTCGGGAGCGAAGGGCGCATCCTCGTCCGCCCGTCGGGCACGGAGCCCGTCGTGCGCGTGATGGTGGAGGCGCCGAGTGTCGAGCAGGCCGAGCTCATCGCCGACCGGCTCGACGGCGCGGTGCAGCGTGCCTGCGGGGCACCGCCGCCCCCCACCTAGGCTGGTCCCAGATGTGCGGAATCATCGGCGTGGTCCGCCGTCGGGCCACCCGCCCGCCGCCCGCCCTTCCGCCGCTGCTCGCGACGCTCGACGCGGCGCTCGACGCGATCGCCGCCGGGCCCGGCTCCCTCAGCCAGCTCGAAGCCGCGGCGCGCGACGTCCACGACGTCGACGCCGGGCTGCGCGGCGTCCCCGGCATCCGTGCCCTCCTCGACGACCCGAGCGGTGCGCGTGCGCTCGACGCGGCCGCCGAGCGCGCCACGGGCCTGCTCGATGCCCTCGAGGCGCGCCTCGACGCCGGCGAGGCTGCGCCCGCCGGCATCGAGCTCGAGGCGCTGAACGCGACGCTGCTGTCGCTGCGCGACCCGCTCTGGGCGATCCGTCACGACCGGATCCGCGGCGCCCGCGCCGTCGAGGAGCTCGCGGGGTCCGGCGCGTCCGCCGCGGGGCTCGCCGGCTTCGCGTCCGTGCAGACCGCGCTCTCGGCGATCGACCGCCTCGAGGTCCGGGGCCGCGACTCGGCCGGTCTGCATCTGCTCGTGCGGGGCCACGGCCTCGACCTCGACGAGCCCGGTGTGCGGGCGCGCGTCGCCGCACGTCGGGACCCGCTCTTCGAATCCGGGGCCGTGCGCACCCCTGGCGGCCTCCTGGCCTTCGTGTACAAGGCCGCCGCGGAGATCGGCGAGCTCGGTGACAACACGCGTCGCCTGCGCGCCGCGATCCGCGACGACGAGCTCCTGCACGAGGCGCTCGCCGCGGACACCGCCGAGGTCACGGTGCTGGGCCACACGCGGTGGGCCAGCGTCGGGATCATCTCCGAGGCGAACGCCCATCCCCTGGCGAGCGATGAGCTCGGTCGCGACAACGCCTACGTCGTCGGCGCCCTGAACGGCGACGTCGACAACTACGCCGACCTCATCACCGCCGACGCGCTCGTCGTGCCCCCCGAGATCACCACCGACGCGAAGGTGATCCCGACGCTCACCGCCCGCCGCCGGGACGAGGGCGACGCCTCGGCCGACGCGTTCCGGCGCGCCGTCGCGGCGCTCGACGGCTCGGTCGCCGTCGCCGCGAGTCTCGCCGAGGAGCCCGACCAACTGTTCCTCGCGCTGCGCGGCAGCGGCCAGGCGCTCTACGTCGGGCTGGCCGACGACGCGTTCATCGTGGCGAGCGAGCCGTACGGGCTCGTCGAGGAGACCGCCACCTATCTCCGCCTCGACGGGGAGACGGCCGCCGACCCCGACCGGCCCGCCGCCACGCGCGGGCAGGTGCTCGTCGTGGACGGGGCACGGGCCGGCACGCTCGAGGGCCTCACGCGCTACGCGTACGACGGGACCCCCCGACCGGTCGCGGCCGAGGAGCTGCAGGTCGCCCAGATCACGACCCGGGACGTGAACCGCGGCGCGTTCCCCCACTATCTCCTGAAGGAGATCTCCGAGGCGCCCGACTCGTTCCGCAAGACGCTGCGGGGCAAGGTCATCGACGACGCCAACGGCGGGCTCCATGTCCGGCTCGACCCCAGCACGCTGCCCGCCACGCTGCGGGACCGGCTGCAGGACGGGACCATCCGGCGCGTCGTGGTCATCGGGCAGGGCACCGCGGCCGTCGCGGGCCAGAGCCTCGCGTTCGCGCTCGACGACGTCCTCGCGGGACGACTCACCGTGCAGGCCTCGCACGCCACCGAGCTGTCCGGGTTCGGGCTCCGCGACGACCTCACCGACACGCTCGTGATCGCCATCAGCCAGAGCGGCACCACGACCGACACGAACCGCACCGTCGACCTCTCGCGCGCGCGGGGCGCGACCGTCGTGTCCATCGTGAACCGCCGCCACAGCGACCTGGTCGACAAGTCCGACGGGGTGCTCTACACCTCCGACGGCCGCGACGTCGAGATGAGCGTCGCATCGACGAAGGCGTTCTACGCCCAGGTCGCCGCCGGCCACCTGCTCGCCCTCGCGCTCGCCGCCGAGCTCGGCGTCGACACGTCCCGCTCGACCTCGCTGCTGGCCGCCCTGCGGGCTCTCCCCGACGCGATGCGCTCGATCATCGCCGAGCGGCACGTGATCGCCGGCGTCGCCCAGCGCCACGCCCTGGCGCGGCGCTACTGGGCGGTGGTGGGCAACGGCCGCAACATCGTCGCCGCACGGGAGCTGCGCATCAAGCTGTCGGAGCTCTGCTACAAGGCGATCGCCTGCGACGTCACGGAGGACAAGAAGCACATCGACCTGTCCTCGGAGCCGCTCATCCTCGTGTGCGCGGCCGGGCTCGGCGGGTCCAACGTCGACGACGTCACCAAGGAGGTGGCGATCTACGGCGCGCACCGCGCCGCGCCGCTCGTCATCGCCAGCGCCGACGCCGCGCCGAAGTTCGCGCACGCCCTCGAGGTCCTCGTCGTGCCGTCCGTGCACCCGGCGCTCGACTTCGTCCTCTCCACCGTGGCGGGGCACCTCTTCTGCTACGAGGCCGCGCTGGCCATCGACGCGTCGGCTCGGCCCCTGCGCGAAGCGCGCGCCGCGATCGAGGTCGCCGCTCCCGGCGCGCCGGACACCCTGCTCGAGCGGCTCGCGCCGGAGCTCGAGGGACCCGCGCGGCGCTTCGTCGACGGGCTGCGGGCCGGGCAGTACGACGGGACGATGGAGGCGAGCACGGCGACGCGCGTCGCCTCCCTGCTGCGCTACGCCGGTGGCGCCCTGCCGCTCGACTCGTACGAGGTCGAGCACGGCAGCCTCGGCACGCCCAGCACCGTCGTGCAGGACCTCACGGCCGCGCTCACGAAGGGCATCGAGGAGCTCACCCGGCCGATCGACGCGATCAAGCACCAGGCGAAGACGGTCACGGTCGGGATCTCCCGGTCGGACGAGACGCTCCTGCGTGTCCCGCTCGTCGGCGCCGTCCTCGCCGCGGGCGCGCCCCGCGACAGCCTCAGCTACCAGGTGCTGCGGACCCTCGCGGGGCTCGACCCGGCCGTCGAGGAGGTCACCGGCTACACGCGCTATGAGGTGGAAGGCGACGTCGCCGCCGACGCGGCGACGATCCACGTCGTCGACCGGGGGGGCGTCGCGGCCGGCATCGCGTCGCGGACGGACCGCGACCCGCGCCTGCGGGGCACGAAGCACCGCGTCGCCAACCGGCGCGAGGTCACGGCGGTGCGGGGCCGGGCCGACGACCGCACGCTCGTCATCGTCCCCGAGGTCAAGCACAACGAGACGGTCGGGCTCACCCTGCTGCACGTCCGCTTCGCCGACGCGTTGAGCGCCGACGCCATGCACGGCGTGCTCGAGGCCTACCAGGGGCGCTTCGGGGCGTTGAAGGACGCCGTGACCGAGACCGAGCCCTCCTTCGACGACGCCGTCCTCGCCCGCGTCCCCGTCGTCGACCTGCTCACCGAGCCCGTCTACGTGCTCGCCGACCAGTGGCGGCACCGGTGACGGGCGCGCCCGGCCTGCTCATCGTCGGGCTGGGCACCGACCTCGTCGAGGTGCCGCGGTTCCGCCTCGCGATGGAGCGGCGGGGCGAGCGGCTCGGGGAGCGCCTCTTCAGCGACGACGAGCGTGCCTACGCCTACCGTCAGAAGGACCCCGCCAAGAGCCTGGCGGCGCGCTTCGGTGCGAAGGAGGCCGTCATGAAGGCGCTCGGCGTCGGGTTGTGGAAGTTCAAGCTGCGCGACGTCGAGGTCGTCCGCCAGCGCGGCGGCGCCCCGAGGGTCGCGCTGCACGGTCGGGCCGCCGACCTGGCCGACCAGCACGGCGTCGTGGCGTGGCACCTCTCGCTGACGCACACGAACTCCACCGCGCTGGCGGTCGCGATCGCCGTGGGCTGAGTCGTGCAGCCCGTGCTCACGCCGACCGAGATGGCCGAGGCCGACGGGCGCACCATCGCGGCGGGGACGCCGGTGGCGACGCTGATGGACCGTGCCGGGCGAGCCGTCGCCTGGGAGGTCCGGCGCCAGCTCGACGGGCTCTACGGCCGGCGCGCCGCGATCGTCTGCGGCAAGGGCAACAACGGCGGCGACGGGCT
>DATDGU010000094.1:0-5520 GCA_036521915.1 Acidimicrobiia bacterium
GATCACCATCCCCGTCCCCGCAGCGGCACCCTGCGCGAGCGTCGTGTTCACGTCGACGATCGCCGGGTCCACGCTGGACGCGACGCCGTTGACGTCGACGCTGCCGCTGCTGGCACGCGTCGTCGCGGCCATCGCGGGCGCGGCGAACGCCAGCGAGCCGGCCGCGACCGCGGCGGCCGCCAGTCCCAGGCCCGCCAGTCGGGGGCGCCGGCGGTCACGAGCCTCTGTCGAACCCCTGCCAAAACCCATCGTGCTCGTCTCCTGCGCTCACGGTGCGGTCGCTCCGCACCCTTCTCATGAGCAACGCCGGGTCCACAGGAGCGGTTCCCATGCCGCGACGCGCCCGCGAGGCGCCGCAACCCTGTGTTTGCAACGGTCAGCGGTCGAAACCTGAGACGGGCCTGAGAGCGGCCCGCGCGCCGCGCGGCGCGCACCCACGGCGCGTCGACGGGTGACGACCTCAGATGCGCTTCACGGTCCTAGGCCGGGCACCGCGAGGCGCAGCAGGCTGCCCGCCTCCGGTGAGGGCCCGTGCAGATGGGGCGCGGCGAGCCAGACGGCGCCGGCGCCGACCGAGATGCCCTCCGCGCCGCTCGGGGCAGCGTAGGTGGCGAGCACCGCTCCGGTCGCGGCGTCGAGCTGGGTCACGACGGCGCGGTGGCTGAGCGCCCAGGCGGACGAGCCGGCGACGGCGACGCCGTTCAGCGCGTCGGTGTGGCTGTCGACGAGCGTGCCGGTGGACCCGTCGAGGCGCTGCGCCGTGCCGCACGATCCCCAGACGGTCGCGGGGCCGCCCGCGAGCGCCGCGCAGTCCGGGGTGATGACGCTCGGGATGACGGTGCCCGTGGTCGGGTCGACCCGCCAGAGCATGGCCTGCTGGTTGTCGAGCGACCGGCCGGACGCCCAGACGGCGCCGTCGCCGATCGTGACCCCGAAACCGAGGGCGCCGATCTGCTCACCCGCCGCGACGGCGGGCTCGACGCCGCCGAGCGCGACACGCGCCGTGACCACGTTCGTGGTCGGGTCGATGCGGCTCAGCCCGGCGCCGGAGTCGAGCACCCAGACCGCGCCGAGCCCGACGGTGATCGCCGCGGGCGCGCCGCCGAGGTCGACACTGGCGACGATCTCGGCGGTGTCTGGGTCGACGCGCGCGACGGCGTCGGGCCGGTCGAGCACGCCGGCCCAGACCTGGTCGGCGGCAACGCCGATCGGCGTCGTGGCGCCGGCCACGTGCACCACGTGGTCGGTCGTCGGGTCGACCCGGGCGAGGTGGCCGAGATCGCCGACCCAGACCCCGGTCGGGCCGACCACCACCCGGTCGGGCGTGCCGCCCACGATGACGCTGCGGACCGCCACGGTCGAGGCACCGCCGGGACCCGCGGCCAGGGGGACCGCGACACCGACGGCGATCGTCACCGCCACCGCGCTCAACGAACCGGCGAGCCGTGACGACCCGGTCACACCACTCCCGTTACGCCTCGCGCGCCTTGACGGCCCGCAGCTGCGCGGGACGGCGCGCCAGGACGGGCAGCGCGATGCGCCCCGTGCGCTGGAGCTCGGCGATCCCGAACGGCTGGAGGAGGTCGGTCATGGCGTCGAGCTTCGCCGGGGTGCCGGCGACGAGGATCGTCATCGCGTCGTAGCCGACGTCCTCGATCTTGGCCTGGAAGATCGCCGCGAGCTCGGTGATCTTGGAGCGGGTGTCGGCCGTCGCCTTGACGGTGACGAGCATCAGCTCGCGCTCGACCGCCTCACTTGGGCTCAGCTCGACGATCTTGATGACCGGGATCAGCTTGTTCAGCTGCTTCGTCACCTGCTCGAGCGGCGTCTCGTCGGCGTCGACGACGATCGTCATGCGGCTGAACCGCTCGTCGTCGGTCGGGCTGACGGCGAGCGAGACGATGTTGAACCCGCGACGCGAGAACAGCCCGGCGACGCGGCTGAGCACCCCGAACTTGTTCTCGACGAGGACGGTGAGGATGTGGGCTCGCGCGGTGGCGCTCATCGCTCTCCTTACCTCCCGCCCGGCCGGTCGTGTGCCGGGTCGAGGATGATGTCGTCGTTCGAGCCACCGGCCGGCACCATCGGGTACACCTTCTCCCGGTAGTCGACGCGGAAGTCCACGACGACGGGACGGTCGTCGATCTCGTTCGCCTTCTCGATCGTCGGCACGACGTCGTCGGGGTGGTCGACGCGAAAGCCGCGACAGCCCATCGCCTCGGCCCACTTCACGTAGTCGGGCAGGTCGGGCGAGAGGTACACCTCGCTGTAGCGCTCCTCGTAGAAGAGCTCCTGCCATTGGCGCACCATGCCGAGGTAGGCGTTGTTCAGGATGGCGATCTTCACCGGGATGCGCTCGGCGCTCGCGGTGACGAGCTCCTGGGCGGTCATCTGGAAGCAGCCGTCGCCGTCGACGGCCCAGACGGGCTGCTCGGGGCGTCCGACCTTGGCGCCGATCGCCGCGGGCACGGCGAAGCCCATCGTGCCGAGTCCGCCAGAGTTCACCCACGTGTACGGATGGTTGAAGTGCCAGCGCTGGCTCGTCCACATCTGGTGCTGGCCGACGCCGGCCACGACGATGGTGTCGTCGGGCGTGTGGTCGCGCAGGCAGTCGATGACGAACTGCGGCTTCAGCGGGCCGCGCTCGACCTGCTCGTAGACGAGCGGGTAGCGGTCCTGCCAGGCGCGCAGCTGCGTGTGCCACTCGTCGAGCGACGGCCACTCGTGCTTGGCCCGGTGCGATCGGGCGGCCTGCACCAGCTCCTCGATGACGAGCCGGCAGTCGCCGACGATCGGCACGTCGGGGCGGCGCACCTTCCCGAGCTCGGCCGGGTCGATGTCGACGTGGACGATCTTCGCGTCGGGCGCGAACGCGGACACCTTCCCGGTCACGCGGTCGTCGAAGCGGGCGCCGAGCGTGACGAGCAGGTCGGCGCGCTGCATGGCCGTGACCGCCGTGTAGTTGCCGTGCATGCCGGGCATGCCGAGGCAGCGCTCGTGGTCGTCGGGGAACACGCCCCGCGCCATGAGCGTCGTCACTACGGGGAAGCCGGTGAGCTCCACCAGCTCGCGCAGGGCCTCGGCGCCGCGGGCCTTGAGGATCCCGCCCCCCGCGTAGATCACGGGCCGATGGGCCTCGGCCATGAGCCGCGCGGCGTCCTTGATCTGCTTCGGATGCCCGCGCACCGTCGGCTTGTAGCCGGGCAGATCGACCGTCTCGGGCCAGTACCAGTCCATGAGCTGGTTCGAGATGTCCTTCGGCAGGTCGACGACCACGGGGCCGGGCCGCCCGGTCGTCGCCACGTGGAAGGCCTCGCGCACGACCCGCGGGATCTCCTGGGCCTCGGTGACGAGCCAGTTGTGCTTCGTCACGGGCATCGTGATGCCGACCGTGTCGCACTCCTGGAAGGCGTCGGTGCCGATCACGGTGTACGCGACCTGGCCGGTGATGACGACGATCGGCACCGAGTCCATGTATGCGTCGCAGAGCGCGGTGACGATGTTCGTCGCGCCGGGCCCGCTCGTGACCATGGCGACGCCCGGGCGGCCGGTCGCGTCGGCGTAGCCCTCGGCCATGTGGCCCGCGCCCTGCTCGTGGCGCACGAGGATGTGGCGGATCGAGCTGTCGATGAGCGGGTCATAGACCGGCAGGATCGCCCCGCCGGGCAGCCCGAACATGACCTCGGTGCCCTCCATCTCCAGGCTCTTGATCAGGGCTTGGGCTCCGGTCAGCTGCATCTCGGTTCCTTGGATGTGGTCGGGATATGAAACGCCCCTCGCTCGGGGCGAGGGGCGGGGCGCACGCGCGCGGTGGGGCGGGCGTGCGCTACGTAACTACGACGAGCGAGTGGATCGCCTGCTCCATGACGCCAGTGTGACAGATCGACCGGGGATCAGGCAACCGGCTAGTGCGTGTGCGGCCCGCGCCGCATGGTGCGCCACGCGTCGAGCGCGGCGCGCAGGATCAGGGCGGTGATGACGAGGCCGCTGATCGGGTCGGCGCGGGGGAAGCCGAGCGCGACGACCGCCGCGCTCGCGACGACGCCGAGCGACACGAAGCCGTCGAGGCGGGCGTGGATCCCGTCGGCGACGAGCGCGGGGCTGTCGAGCCGCCGCCCGGCCCGGAGGCGGATCCGGGCGGCGACCTCGTTGCCGAGGAACCCGATCGCCCCGGCCACGGCGAGCACCGGCAGGTACGAGAGGTGGGCGGGGTGCAGCAGCCGGTTGAGCGCCTCGACGCCGGCGAGGGCGGCGGAGCCGACGATCACCCCGACGACGACGTAGCCGGCGCGCCGCTCCCCCCGCTCGCTGCGGAGGACGAACGCGATCCCGAGGGGCACGGCGGTGAGCGCGTCGCCGCCGTTGTGGATCAGGTCGGCGCGCAGCGCGACGGAGCCGGACAGGGCGAAGATGACGGCCTGCAGGACCGCGGTGAGGCCGAGGACCGCCAGGCTCCAGGTGACGGCGCGGACGCCGGCGCGGGAGCGAAGGATCGACGGATCGGTGCGACCGTGGGTGTGGCGGTGACCGTGGCGATGCGGTCGGGGTGGTGTGGGCGGGTGCGGGGTCGTCGTCGGGTGCGGGTGCTCGTCCGTCGAGCGGATCGGCACGCGCAGGTGACGGTGCGGGCCGTGATGCTCGTGCGTGTGCGTCCAGGGCCCGTGCCGGTGCGTCACCGTGCAGCTCATGACGTCGTCCCGTGCGCGCCCGTCATGCGCCCACCGTACGGCGGGGGACACCGGGCGGCGGCCACGGCGAGTCAGCGCTGGTGCTTCGGGCACCACCACGTGCTGCGCCCGCCGACGGTGTCGTGGCGCAGCGGCGCGCCGTCGCGCGGGCAGCGGCCGCCCGGCTGACGCGACTCCATGAGGTCGCCGGTGTGCGACCCGCCCCGGCGCCCGAGGGTACGCAGCGTGGTGCGAATCGCGCTCGCGAGGCGGCGCTGCTCCGGCGCCGTCAGGGAGGACGCGTCGCGGCGCGGGTCGAGGTCGGCGCGCCACAGGATCTCGTCGACGAGGAGGTTGCCGAGCCCGGCGATGTCGCGCTGCTGCAGGAGGGCGGCCTTGACCGGGGAGTGGCGCCGGCCGAGCCGCGCCCGCAGCGTCGCCGTGGTGACGTCGAACGCGTCGATGCCCAACCTCGCCTCGTCCGGGTCGAGCAGCACCGCGCCGAGCCGTCGCGGGTCGCGCATCACGAGCGTGCCGCCGTCGGCGAAGTGGACGCTGAACCGGTACCAGTCGCGGTCGTCGCGGTTGCTCGCGTAGCGCAACGGGTCACCCGTCGGGTCGCCGTCCAGCAGCACGCGACCGGTCATGCCGAGGTGCAGCCCGAGCGTCGGGCCCGCGTCGGTGTCGGCCCGGGCGGCGTCGGGGCTCGTGTCGAGCAGGAGCAGCTTGCCGTGGCGGCGCGCCGCGACGAAGCGCCGCCCGGGCAGCACGGCCGTGACGACCGCGGGCGTGAGCCCGCGCTTGAGGTACCAGGCGTCGGGCGCGTCGACCCCGACGATCGGCCGTTCGAGCG
>DATDGU010000095.1:0-8571 GCA_036521915.1 Acidimicrobiia bacterium
GCCACCGGTGTCAATCGGGGCGTGGCGCGTGACAATGCGACAGGTGCGGCCAATCAGCAGGAAAGGCTCGACGCCTACTTAGCCGGCCTGTCGACGGAGAAGGAAGTTTTCACGTCGCCATCTGTAGGAGCAACGGGACCCGTGCCGCATGGCAGTTGGTCCCCGAGTTCCACGTCAGTCAGAGTCCGGAGCGGCGGCAGGTCCTCGACCTGCTCCAGCACCGGCTCGGCTGCGGTCGGATCCAGGAGAATCACCGTGGTTCACGCGACACCACGCTGGTCTTCGTGGTCCGACGACGGCGAGATCTCCTCGAGAGCGTGATCCCCTTCTTCGATGCACAGCCGCTCCTGAGCTCCAAGCAGCAGGACTTCGTCGTGTTCGCCTCGATCGTGCGAGCGATGGAGGCCGGCGAACATCGCTGCATCTCAGGCTTCGAATCCCTGAAGTCGCGCGCCCTCGCCATGAACGGCGGTGGTCGCTACCGAAGGGTGCACCGAAGGTGAGCGTCGAGAATCCTCAGAGACCATATGCCGAACACCACACGCGGAGGTGTGGTGAAGAGATGGTCCGACCTGCATGGCGACATGCAGAGTCAGGCAGAAATGACCTGACCCCGCCACGACAGTCGGTCGTGGTCGGAGCAACAATCGTGTCGGTCCCTATCCACTGTGGGCGGAGGAGACTTGAGGGGAGCTGTCCCTAGTACGAGAGGACCGGGACGGACGCAGCTCTCGTGTGCCAGTTGTTCTGCCAAGAGCACGGCTGGTTGGCGACCTGCGGAAGGGATAAGCGCTGAAAGCATCTAAGCGCGAAGCCTGCCTCGAGATGAGGTCTCCCACCGGGTTAACCGGGTAAGGCCCCTGGTAGACCACCAGGTTGATAGGCCGGAGGTGTACGCACGGCAACGTGTTCAGCCGACCGGTACTAATCGGCCGAGGGCTTGGGTTCTTCTTGTACTCGCTCGTGCTCGCTCTGGGGCTCTCAACGCTCCCGTTGAGAATCGTGATGTTCCGGTGGCCACAGCGGCGGGGAAACACCCGTTCCCATTCCGAACACGGCAGTGAAGACCGCCAGCGCCGATGGTACTTGGGGGGAAACTCCCCGGGAGAGTAGGTCGCCGCCGGGCTTTCTTCGACGAGCGCCTCCCGCGTGCTCCTGGCACCGCGTCGAGGCGCTCTGTCGCGTTCGGGGTCACCGGTACCCTCGCTCGTCTATGCCGACGCCGCGCAAGGACAATCGACGAACGCGGCGTCCGCCGCCGAACCGCGCCGAAGGCGGCTTCGGCCCGTGGGGTCCGCCCCGCACGCCGCCGCGCGAGCGTCGGCCCGACGAGCCGGCGCACCCGCCGCGTCCCACGGCGCGCTACCGCGTTACCGGTCGACCGGCGCCGTCCTCCAGTGCGAAACGCGGGTCCGATCGGCGTCGTACCGACCGGCGCCTGCGACGACGACCGCCCGAAGACGTCGAGCGTGAGGTCCGGGGGCTCGGCGGCCGACGCGGCCCGCGGCTCGTTGCGCTGCTGGCGCGGGCCGCCGACGACTTCGATCACGACCGCGACCGGGAGGCGCTCCGTGCCCTGCGCGAGCTCCGGGACGCGGTGCCGACGGCCGCCAGCGTCCGGGAGCTCGTCGGCCTCACCGAGTACCGACTGGGGAACTACCACCGGGCTGCGAAGGAGCTCGGGACGTTCATCGAGCTCACCGGGTCCGTCGAGCAGCACCCCGTCCTCATGG
Organism: Acidimicrobiia bacterium; assembly: GCA_036521915.1. Taxonomy (GTDB): domain Bacteria; phylum Actinomycetota; class Acidimicrobiia; order IMCC26256; family PALSA-555; genus PALSA-555. Next base: position 1,734 of record DATDGU010000095.1, read on the forward strand.
ACTGCTTCCGCGCCCAGCACCGCTGGGCGAAGGTCGCCGAGCTCTGGGAGGAGCTCTCGACCGCGTCGCCCTCAGCCGAGCTCGTCACCGAGGGGCGCATCGTGGCCGCCGGCGCGCTGGCCGACCAGGGTGAGCTGAAGGAGGCGATCGCGCTCCTGTCTCGCAAGGCCGGCTCGGTGAAGCGGCCCCAGGCGTATCACCTGCGTCTCTGGTACGCCCTCGCCGACCTCGAGGAGCGGGCCGGCAACCACGCTCGGGCCCGCGCCCTCTTCGCCCGAATCGCCGCGCACGACCCGCAGTTCGCCGACGTCACCGCCCGCGAGGCCGCGCTCGGCTGACGTCGCAGCCCCGCGGTACAACTCGATCGAGCTTCCCCCGCCCTTCCCCCAACGCAGGCCGTTCCGGCCACGTCCAGCGGGAGGAAGCATGTCCGAGCACGAGTCCCCGTCCACCCTCAACCTCGCCGTGGTGCGCGGTGTGGCCTCAGGCCCCCCGGAGCTGCGCCATCTGGCGTCCGGCACCCGGCTGGCGTCGTTCGCGCTGCGAACCCACAGCCTCGGGCCGCCGGCGACGTCGGTCCCCGTCGCGGTGTGGGACCCGCCCACGTGGGCCGAGCAGATCGACGAGGGAGACGAGCTCATCGTCGCCGGCTGCATCCGACGCCGCTTCTATCGTGCCGCCTCCGGTGGCCTGGCGAGCCGCGTCGAGCTGGAAGCGAGCGTGCTCGGCCGCGTGTCGGATCGGCGCGCCCGGCGACGTGTCCACGACCTCGTCACCGTGGTGAGCGACGCGCTCGCGTCATAGCGCGTACGAAGGTGACGCGAGGCTGACCCTATGATGGATCCCAGGATTGTTGCGCCGCTCCGGGGTGCAGGGGGTCGGATGCGGCGCCGAGGGACAGCCAGCACACCGATCAGCGAGGTCGCGTGACCATCAAGGACCACCTCGAGCCGGAGTCGCTTGACCGCGTCGTGATCCGCTTCGCCGGCGACTCCGGCGACGGCATGCAGCTCACCGGGGACCGGTTCACGGACGTCAGCGCCGTCTTCGGCAACGACCTCGCGACGATGCCCAACTTCCCGGCCGAGATCCGGGCGCCCGCCGGGACGATCGCCGGGGTGTCCTCGTTCCAGGTTCACATCTCGGACCACGACATCCTCACGCCCGGTGACGTGCCGAGTGTGCTCGTGGCCATGAACCCGGCGGCGCTGCGGGCCAACATCCTCGAGCTCGAGCCCGGCGGGACCCTGCTCGTGAACTCGGACGCCTTCGAGGCCCGGAACCTGGAGAAGGCCGGCTACCAGGCGAACCCGCTCGAGGACGGCTCCCTCAGCGCCTTCCGGGTCATCCAGGTGCCGATGACGTCGATCACGCTGGAGGCGACGAAGCCGCTGGGCGTAAAGCCCCGAGACGCCGAGCGCTCCAAGAACTTCTTCGCCCTCGGCCTCCTGTCCTGGATGTACACGCGGCCGATCGAGCCGACGATCGAGTGGATCGGGGAGAAGTTCGCCAGCCGGGAGCAGGTGAAGGCCGCCAACCTCGCGGCCTTCAAGGCCGGCTACCACTTCGGTGAGACCGCCGAGCTCTTCGACCACGCGTACGAGGTCGCGCCGGCCCGCCTCGAGGAGGGCCGCTACCGCAACATCACCGGCAACCTGGCCCTCGCCTACGGGCTCATCGCCGGGTCTCAGCAGAGCCGCCTTCCTCTCCTTTATGCCTCGTACCCGATCACTCCGGCGTCGGACATCCTGCACGAGCTGTCCCGCCACAAGAACTTCGGGATCCGGACCCTCCAGGCCGAGGACGAGATCGCCGCGATCGGCGTCGCGATCGGTGGCGCGTTCGCCGGCCAGCTCGGTGTCACCGCCACGAGCGGGCCCGGCCTCGACCTGAAGTCGGAGGGGCTCGGGCTGGCGATCAGCCTCGAGCTCCCGCTCGTGATCGTCGACGTGCAGCGCGGCGGGCCGTCGACGGGCCTGCCGACCAAGACCGAGCAGGCCGACCTGCTGCTCGCCATGTTCGGGCGCCACGGGGAGGCGCCGCTGCCGATCGTGGCCGCGCGCTCACCCAGCCACTGCTTCGACGCCACGATCGAGGCGGTCCGCCTCGCGCTGAAGTACCGGACGCCGGTCATCCTGCTGACCGACGGGTACCTGGCGAACGGCTCTGAGCCGTGGCTGCTGCCCGACGTTGAGGCGTTGCCCGACCTGTCGGTGACGTTCGCCACCGAGCCGAACCACGACGGCGAGTTCTGGCCGTACCTGCGCGATCCCGAGACGCTCGCCCGGCCGTGGGCGATCCCGGGCACACCGCGTCTGATGCACCGCATCGGCGGGATCGAGAAGCAGGATGGCACCGGGAACGTGAACTACGACCCCGACAACCACGAGCACATGGTCCGGATCCGCGCCGAGAAGGTGGCGCGCATCGCGAGCGACATCCCGCCCGTCGCGGTCGACGACCCCGACGGCGCCAAGCTCCTCGTGCTCGGGTGGGGGAGCACGTGGGGCTCGATCCAGCAGGCGGTGCGCCAGGCCCGCGCCACGGGCACGTCGGTCGCCCACGCGCACCTGATGCACCTCAACCCGTTCCCCGCGAACCTCGGCGAGGTGCTCGGCCGCTACGACCAGGTGCTCGTGCCCGAGATGAACCTCGGCCAGCTCACGAAGCTCGTGCGCGCCGAGTACCTGGTCGACGCCCGCACCCTCTCGAAGGTGCAGGGCATCCCGTTCCGGGCGTCAGAGATCGAGGCGGCGATCGAGGAGATGAGCCGATGAGTGACGACGCCGCGACCGCGACCCTCTCGCGGAAGGACTTCCAGTCGGACCAGGAGGTCCGGTGGTGCCCGGGCTGCGGGGACTACACGATCCTCTCCGCCGTCCAGCTGCTGCTGCCGGAGCTCGGGATCCAGCCGGAGAACCTGGTCTTCATCTCCGGGATCGGCTGCGCGGCGCGCTTCCCGTACTACATGAACGTCTACGGGCTGCACGGCATCCACGGCCGCGCGCCCGCGATCGCGACCGGCGTCGCGCTCGCCCGCCCGGATCTCGACGTCTGGGTGATCGGCGGCGACGGCGACATGTTCTCGATCGGCGGCAACCACCTCATCCACGCGATGCGCCGCAACGTGAACCTGACGATGCTGATGTTCAACAACCAGATCTACGGGCTCACGAAGGGCCAGTACTCGCCGACGAGCGAGATCGGCAAGGTCACGAAGTCGTCGCCGTTCGGGTCGCTCGACACGCCGTTCAACCCGATCTCGGTGGCGCTCGGCGCCGAGGGGACCTTCGTCGCCCGGACGCACGACATGGACCGCAAGCACATGATCGAGATGTTCCGGCGCGCGCACGAGCACAAGGGCACGGCGTTCGTGGAGGTGTACCAGAACTGCAACGTCTTCAACGACGGCGCGTTCGAGGAGATCACCGCGAAGGAGCGTCGTGCCGAGATGCTGATCGAGCTGCGCCACGGCGAGCCGATCACGTTCGGGGCCGAGAGCGAGCACTGCGTCGTCCTGAACGAGTTCGGGGAGTGCGAGCTCGCCGAGACCGCCGACGTCGACGCGAGCCGGATCCTCGTCCACGACGAGCACCGGGTCGACCCGGCGCTCGCGTTCTCGCTGTCACGTCTCGCTGACCGCCCGACCATGCCGACGCCGATGGGCGTGTTCCGCGACGTCGCCCGTCCCACCTACGAGGGTGAGGTGCAGCGGCAGGTCGTCGCCGCCTCGGAACGTCAGGGTCCCGGTGACCTCAAGGCGCTGATCGGGTCCGGCGCGACCTGGGACGTCAGCTAGACCGTCTCAGTCGTCGAGTCGCCGGAACACCATCCCGGTTCGCGGCTTCGGCCAGAAGAATGTCGTCTTCTCGGGCATCCGGATCCTCGCCTCGGCCGCGGCGCGGATCTGCGCGACGGTCACGGGACGCAGCAGCACGGCCGCGTCGGCCGCGCCCTTCGCCACGAGCGCCGCGACCGTCACCGCGTCGTCCCGATACGACAGCTCGGTCTCGCCCAGCTGCGGTCGGACGGCGACGTCGAACCGTGCGGCGTCGACCTGACGCAGCTCCGTCGGGAGCTGCTCGTCGAGCTGTCGCGTCGCCGCCTCGGTGAGCGTGAGCCGGGCACAGCCGTCCCGGTCGACGAACAGCAGCGTGTCGCCGGCGCGCGCTTCACCCATGAGCCGCTGGACGTTCGCCTCGCGGTTGGGCCCGACGGCCTCGACCGTCGCGACGGCCGCGAGCCGTTCGCGCAGGTCGGCCGGCGTCCGGTGCAGCAGCCGGTGGATGGCCCGGACGTCGAGCATGGCCTCGTCCAGCTCGACGACGAGCGTCAGGATGCGCGCCGCCCCGTCGTCGCCCGGGTGTTCGCCCGAGTAGGTGCAGGCCGTCTCGAAGCGGTGGTGTCCGTCGGCGATCACGAGCGGCGCGCCCGCCGCGCGGGCGCGGAGGGCGTCGAGGTGCTCGGCGTCGGTGATCGGCGTGAGCGCGTGCGCCGTGCCGGCGGCGTCCGTCGCGGTCGCGGCCGGCGGGCCCGAGGGCAGCAGCTCGGTCAGGCCGGGGGCGAGCGAAAGGCACCAGATCGGGTCGAGGTTGGCGCGCGTGGCGTGGAGCAGGGCCAGGCGGTCGGTGCGCGCCTTCGGGAGGGTGCGCTCGTGGGCCAGCACGTCGGTGTCGTCGGCGTGGGGGAGCGCGAGCGCCCCGAGCACGCCACGGGTCACGTGCGGCGCATCGTCAGCGCCGGCGAAGCGCATCTCGTAGCCGTAGCACGCCGGGACGGGGTCAACGCCGAGCACGCCTTCGGCGAGCCACGCGGCGAGGTCGGCGGCGGCGTGGGTGTACTCGTCGTCGGGTGGCGCCGGGTGGGGGAGGATGAGCCGCACCGCGTTGTGCGGGTCGGCTGCTTCGAGCGCGGCGCGCTCCTCCTCGTCGATGACGTCGTAGGGGGGCGCCACCACCGACGAGAGGTCGGACGCGTCGCGGTAGCGGGTTCCACGAAAGGGAAGGAAGTCGGGCACGGGTGGGTTGGCTCCCGATGGAGGGCGCTGCCGAGTCTCGCATACGGTGCCGGAGCCGCTGCGCCTCCTCGTGATAGGGGTAGACGGTGACCGACGAGCACGACGACCTCGCGGCGTACGACGCGTTCATGGAGGGCAGCCGGCTGCTCGCGTCGTCGAGCCCGCACGCGGCCGCGGTCGCGCTGGAGCGGGCGCGCCGGCTCGAGCCGGACAAGGGCTCGGTGCGGGAGGCGCTCGGGCGTGCCTACTTCCGCTCGGGCCGGATCACGGAAGCCCGGGCCGAGTTTGCCCACGCGGTCGAGATCGACCCGGTGAACGACTACGCGCACTTCGGGCTCGGGCTGTGCCTGCTGCGGGCGGGGGACCGCACGGGCGCCCGGCGTCACCTGAAGCTCGCCGTGGCCATGCGGCCCCTCGAGGAGTATCAGAGCGCCCTCGCGCAGGTCGCCGACGCCGTGTCGTGAGCGCGGCGTCGGGGACGCCGGTCGTCTGCTGCGATCTGGACGGCGTCATCTGGCGCGGCGACGACCCGATCCCCGGGTCGGCGCAGGCGATCGAGGCGCTGCGGGCGGCGGGCCTGCGGGTCGCGTTCCTGTCGAACAACTCGAGCCTGCCGGTCGCGACCGTCGTCGGGAAGCTGGCGCGCTGCGGCGTGCCGGCCGAGACCGCCGACGTGCTGACCAGCGCGCTGTCCGCCGCGGCGATGCTCGCCTCCGAGATGCCGGGCGCCGACGTGCTGACCTGCGCGGGGGAGGGCGTCATCGAGGCGCTCGACGAGGTCGGGCTGCACTGCGTCGCCGCCCCGCCGGCGGCCGCGGTCGTGGTGGGGTTCCACCGGACCTTCGACTTCGACGAGCTCGACCGCGCGTCGCGGGCGATCCGCGAGGGGGCCCGCTTCGTGGCGACGAACCTCGACGCGACGTACCCGATCCCCGGCGGGCTCCTGCCGGGCGCCGGATCGATCGCCGCGGCGGTCGCGACCGCGTCGGGCACCCAGCCCGAGGTGGCCGGCAAGCCGTCGCAGCCGATGGCCGCGATGGTGCGGGAGCGCCTGGGCGACCGGGGCGTGATGGTGGGGGACCGGCCGAGCACCGACGGGGCCCTCGCCGCGCTGCTCGGCTGGCCGTTCGCGCTCGTCCTCTCCGGTGTGACCGGACGCGTCGTGCCGCTGGGTGGTGAGACGATCCCAGAGCCGCCGCCGCCGATCGTCGGCGACGACCTCGCGTCGATCGTCGCGGCGCTGCGGAACGCGGTCGCCGCGATCCCTGACGCGTAACCTGGCGCACCGAGCCGTGTGCGCGACCCATCCCGCCCAACCTGCCCCCCGACCCGTCGGGCGCGGCTGTCGGTCGTAGCGATGCGGCGCCGCCTCGACCTCGAGCTCGTCCGACGGGGCCTCGTCGAGAGCCGCTCGGGCGCGACGGAGGCGATCGCCGCGGGGCGGGTCCTCGTCGACGGCGCGCCGGCCGACCGAGCGGCCCGCCAGGTGAGCCCGGCCGAGCAGGTCAGTCTGCGCGGCGACGCGCCGCGCTTCGTGTCGCGGGGCGGCGACAAGCTGGAGGCCGCCCTCACCACCTTTCCCATCGTGGTCGAGGGCCGCCGGGCCGTCGACGTCGGCGCGTCGACGGGCGGGTTCACCGACTGCCTGCTGGCGCACGGCGCCGCACACGTGCACGCCGTCGACGTCGGGCGGGGACAGCTCGCCTGGTCGCTCCGCACCGACCCGCGGGTGACGCTGCTCGAGCGGACGAACGCCCGCGCCCTCGAGCCGGACGGGCTCGGCGGGCCAGTGCCCCTCGCCGTCGCCGACGTGTCCTTCAT
>DATDGU010000096.1:0-27892 GCA_036521915.1 Acidimicrobiia bacterium
GGCCCGTCGCCCCCGGCGGCACGATGAGCGGGGCTTCACGACCGCTCCCGCGCTCGAGGCGCGCCGTCGTCGCCCCGCCGAGCAGCGCGGCGAGGCGACCGCGCCACAGCTTCTGTTGCCAGCTCGCGAACCCGACGTGGCGCACGAGGAACACGGCGCAGCAGTCCCAGGGGGCCCAGGGCTCCGGTGTGACGCCCGCGAGCGCGAGGTCCGGCGGCGGCGGCGCGCCCACCGCGAGGTAGGCGTTCACACCCGCGGCGTAGGCGTCGAGCACGGCGCGGCTCGTCGGGTCGAGCGCCTCGTACTCGCGGCGGGCCGCGCCCGCGAGGCCAGCGCGCCGGGCGAACGTGTCGAATCCGACGACGAGCGGGCCGGCGACCTCGGCCCAGCGGCCGGCGGCGCGGCGCCGGTCGTACTCCAGCTGGCCGAGGCGGTCCTCGGCCTGCACGAAGCCCTGCGCGAAGAACGCGTCGTGGGCGGTCGTCGCCCGCGCGTGCGGGATCCCCCACTCGTCGCGGCGGATCACGATGTCGCCGTCGACGCCGGCGACGGTGTGCGCAGCGTCGCCCATGCGATTCACCGTAGGGCGTCGGCCCGCCCCGTGTCGCGGCGAAACCGTCTGGGTGGCGCCTCAGGCGGCGACCGCGGCGAACACCTCGTCGAGCGCGGCGTGGTCCGCCGAGTGCGCGTCGACGTGCTCGTAGCGAACCTGGTCGCCCGGCCCGACCACGAACGTCGCCCCGAGCTGGGTGACGCGCCGGCCCGCCTTGTGGACCCGGTGGCCCGCGGCCCGGGCGCGCTTGGTGCCGGGCCAGGAGCGGCGGTCGGTCAGGAGCCGGAGCATCCCCACCTTGCGCACCCCGGCCGCGTGGGCCGCGGCCGCGTCGTCGTCCACGAGGACGGGGAACGGGATCCGCTCGTCAGCGGCGAAGGCCGAGGCGTACTGGCGGCTGCCGGTCCCGATGGCGACCACCTCGGCGCCCTTCGCCTGGAGCTCCCGGTACTCGTCGCGCAACTGCGCGGCGTGCTCGCGGCAGAGCAGTCAGCCGAAGTGGCGGAGGAACACGAGGATCACCGGGCGGTCGGCCCAATAGTCCCCGAGGCGGTGGGGCGTGCCGTCGGCGTCGGGCAGCGTCACGTCCGCGAGGGCATCGAGATCCATGTCCCCGACGGTACCCGCGGCGCGCGGCGGCGTGGGAGACTGGGTCCATGACGACCACCGATGCGCCGACGACCTTCACCCGGATGGACGAGTCGACCGCCGAGCAGTGGGCGGTCATCGGCCGGGAGACCTTCGAGCAGCAGGGCCGCGTCGCCGAGCGGGTGCTCGGCATGCTGCGCTCGCTGCGCGAGATCACCGACGGGTTCGCGGTCGACCAGCTCACGCACTCGCTGCAGACCGCGACCCGCGCCGAGCGCGCCGGCGCCGACGACGAGATGGTCGTCGCGTCGCTGTGCCACGACGTCGGCAAGGCGGTGAGCGTCCCGAACCACCCGGTCATCGGTGCCGAGATCCTCAAGCCCTACGTGCGCGGCGACGTGTACCAGGTGATCCGCGCGCACCAGGACTTCCAGGGCCGGCACTACTACCACCACTTCGGCGGTGACCCCGATGCCCGCGAGCAGTACCGGGACGAGCCGTGGTTCGAGCTGGCGGCGACGTTCGCGGACGACTGGGACCAGCAGGCGTTCGACCCGGCCTACGACACGCTCCCGCTCGAGCATTTCGAGCCGCGGGTGCGCGAGGTGTTCGGGCACCCGAAGTTCGTCTAAGACTTCACAGCACCCCGAGGCGGGCGGCCCGCTCGGCCGCCTTCGCCCGGACCTCCGCCTCGTCGTCGATGCGCCCGTCGCGCATCAGCACCCGGCCGGCGACCACCGTCGCGTCGACCACGTGACCCGCGGCGGCGTACACGAGGTTGGCGGTGAAGTGGCCCGGGCCGAGCTCGGGGGCGTCGCCCCGCACGAGCACGAAGTCGGCCGGGGCTCCGACGGTGAGGACGGGCACGCCGCCGAGGAACGGGGCGCGCGCGCCGGTGGCGATCGCCCACGCCTCGTCGGCCGGGAGCGCCCGCGGGTCGTTCGCGGCGTGCTTCTGGAGCAGCGACAGCACCTTCACGTCCTGGAACAGGTCGAGCCCGTTGTTGGAGCTCGCGCCGTCCGTGCCGAGCCCGATCGGGATCCCCGCGTCGTGCACCGCGGCGTAGGGGAAGAGGCGCCCGACGGCGAGCTTGAGGTTCGACACCGGGGTCGTCACGACGGTCGCGCCGCCCGCGGCCACGGCCTCGAGCTCGGCGTCCTCCATCCAGACGCCGTGCGCGAGCACGGTGCGTGGCGTCAGGAGCCCGAGCCCCTCGAGGTACGGGCCGGGTCGCTGCCCGGTGCGCTCGAGGCAGCCGGTGACCTCGTCCTCGATCTCCAGGTAGTGGAGGTGCACGGGGAGGTCGCGGGTGGCGGACTGCTCGGCGACCCAGGCGAGCGACTCGGCGCTCACCGTGTAGATGCCGTGCGGCGTCAGGCACGGCTCGACGCGAGCGTCGGCGTCGGCGAGCTCGTCGAGGGAGCGGAGGGCGTCGGCGCGCAGGGCCTCGCCCCGGGCGGGGTCGAGCCCGTCGATGAGCGGCAGCCCGACGCGCGCCCGGAGTCCGGCGTCGGTGACGGCGCGGGCGACGGCGGTCGGCTGCCAGTACATGTCCCAGAACCGCACGGTGCCGGTGCGGATCATCTCCACACCGGCCAGGCGGGTGCCCCAGTAGACGTCGTCGGCGTCGAGGCGGGCCTCGGCCGGCCAGATGTGGTGCTCCAGCCAGTCCATGAGCGCCAGGTCGCCGGCGAAGCCGCGGAACAGCGTCATCGCCGCGTGGGTGTGCCCGTTCACGAGGCCGGGGAGCAGCACGCGGTCGGTGCCGTCGAGACGGTCGTCCCCGGGCGCGGCGGTCACGTCGTCGCCGATCGCGGCGATGGCCCCGTCGGCGCAGCGCAGCGACACGGGCGCGCCCGACGGGAGGCGGGCACCGGTCACGGCCAGGCTCATCGTGCGAGCACCGGGACGATCCGGTCGAGGCTGGCCTGCAGCCGGGCGGCGTTCGCGGCCGCGCCGTGCTCGTACGCCTCGACGGTGAGGGGCGTGCCGCCGATGCCGTTGGCGAGGTTGTCGACGACGCACACGCCGGCGTAGGCGAGCCCGACCTGGTTCGCCGCGACGCACTCGGACGCCAGCGTCATCCCGACCAGGTCGGCGTGGGCGGCCGCGAGGCGGACCTCGGCGCGGGTCTCGAAGCGGGGGCCGTTCGACTGCCAGTAGACGCCGCCGTCGACGACCGGCGCCGCGGCGACGTCGCGCCAGACGTCGAGGAGTCGGGCGCGCCAGTCGGGCGTGAAGCCGGGCACGACGTGCTGGCGCTCGACGTCCGCCACGATCGGCGGCTGGGCGAGGGCGAGGAAGTCGTCGGGGATCACGAAGCTGCCGACCGCCAGGTCGACGCGGAGCGACCCGACCGAGCTCACGCCGAGGACCCGGTCGCAGCCCACGTCCCGGAGGGCGCGGAGGTGCGCGGCGGCGTCGGTGGCGTGCGGCGGGACGTACGTCTCGACGCCGTGGCGGTAGAGCGTGACGTGGGTCCCGTGGTCGTAGAGCGCCGTCGCCGCCCGCGCGTCGCGAGCGGGGGCAGGTGGGGGGCCGAGCGTCTGGAGCTTGCCGATCACGGCGAGGCGCCCCACGGCTACGCCGCCGCGGTGGCGTAGCCGGCGAGCGCGTCGACGAGCGCGGTGGTGTGACGCCGGTACGTGGCGTCGCGGTACGGGCCGATCGAGCGCACGGGGTGCGGCAGCTCGAGCTGCACGCCGCCGCCGCGGGTCAGGTTCACCGGGTTGTCGGGGTGCACGCCGCGCAGGTCCGGCGGGATCGTGGCGAGGTCGTCGACCACGACGTAGTCGGGTAGCGCGGCGCGCAGGCGGGCACCGAGCTCGACGGCGAGCACCCGGTTGGCCCCGCCGACGAGCAGCGCGGTCGGCAGGTCGGCCCGTTGGTAGCCGTGGAGCGACACGACGACGTCGACGTGGTCGAGGAAGCGGGCCAGGGCGGGCACGTCGAGGGGCACCACCTCGTGGGCCGGGATGTGCCAGCGCAGCCCTTCGGGCTGCACGACGCTGTACAGCGACGCTCCCGCGCCGTCCGCCGCGGCGCGTGCGAGCTCGGCCGTGCCCGGCTCCAGCCCACCGTGCAGGGCGAGGAACCCGACCCGGGAGCGCACCACGAGGTGCTCCTCGACTCCCGGCTGGCCCACGAGCTCGGCGAACACGACCCGCGGAGGCTACCTGTCGCGTGCCAATCTCCTTTTGTGCGTCGGGTGGGCGTCGCGGTCGTCGTCGGGTGCGTGCTCGTGGCGTGCGGTGGCAGCGGCGCGAGCCACGCCGGCGGCACCCCGGCGCGGCACGCCGCGACCACGACGACCAGCACGACGACGCCGCTGCGCCTCGACGGCGCGGCCGCGATCGCGACGACGTTGACCACGATCGAGCGCGGGCTGCGCACCCCGGGCGACACGATGGCCGCCACGTACGGGACGCTGCAGCCCGAGGCGTACGGCACGCTCGTGTCGCATCCCGAGTGGCGCGCCGCGGTGCTCGCCGCGGTCGGCCCCGACGTGGAGGCGGCGGTCGGCGCCAACCTCGACGCCTCGGTGTCGCTCGACTCGCTCACCACCGGCGGGCCGCTGTCGGCCACGCTGCCGCCGTGGACGATCGTGGCGCCCCAACCCGAGGCGACACTCCTCGCGGACTACACGGCGGCCCAGGCCGCGACGGGTGTCCCGTGGGGGTACCTGGCGGGCATCCACCTCATCGAGTCGCGCCTCGGGCGGATCGTCGGGCCGAGCAGCGCCGGCGCGCAGGGGCCGATGCAGTTCCTCCCGTCGACGTTCGCCGAGTATGGCCAGGGTGGCAACATCGACAACGACCACGACGCGATCTTCGCCGCGGCGCGCCTCCTCGCCGCGCACGGCGGCGCGACCAACGTCAACAAGGCGCTCCTCGCGTACAACGACGACCAGCGCTACGCGCAGGCGGTCGAGGACTACGCCGGGGTCCTCGCCGCCAGCCCCGTGGCGTTCGACGGGTACTACCAGTGGCCGGTCGTCTACGAGACGAGCACCGGGACCTACGTGCTCCCGACCGGCTATCCCGCCCAGCCCGCCGTCCGGCGGGCCGGGTAGGCTCCCTGGACGTGTGGCGACATCGCGCGGACGGTGACCTCGCGCGCGACGTCCCGCGCACCCGGCGGGTCATGCCGTACCTCATGCGGGGCCGCAACGAGGCGGCCGTCTACGCCGAGCACGACGTCTCGCTCCGCAAGGCCGACGCCTTCATCCGGGAGTGGAACCAGGCGAACCCCGGCCTGCGCATCGACGTGTTCCACCTCGCGACCTGGGCGCTGCGCCAGACGCTCGACCGCTACCCAAAGATGGGGGACTTCGTGGCCGGCGGCCGGCTCTACCGGCGGCACGGCACCTGGTTCTCGTACGCGATCAAGTCCAAGCTCGAGCCGGACGCGCCGCTGCTCGTGGTGAAGCGACGCTTCGATCTCGACGAGTCGTTCGCCGCGATGGTCGAGGGGATGCGCGACACCGAGCACGCCTACCGCAGCGGCGAGTCGGCCCGCGTCGACCGCGAGCTCGGCCTGCTGCTCGCGTTCCCCGGCTTCATCCGTCGCATCCTCATGCGCGGCGTGAACGTCGCCGACCGGCTCGGGATGCTGCCCAAGTCGTTCATCGAGAACGACCCGATGTACGCGACCGCCTTCTTCGCCAACATGGCGAGCCTCGGGATGCCGGCCGTCTATCACCATCTCTACGAGTACGGGACGTGCGGGGTCTTCTCCTCGCTCGGGCGCCCCACGACCGAGCCGGGCAGCCCGACGAGCGGACCGGACCGCCGTCGGACGATGAACGTGCGCTGGACCTACGACGAGCGCGTCGAGGACGGGCTCATGGCCTGGTTGGCCATCCGCCGCTTCGCCCAGGTCATGGAGGACCCGGCGGCGACGGCGCTCACCGTCGAGACCGTCGCACCGGTGGCCGGACGGGCCGTCGGCGAGACCCTCGACGACGCCGCCCGCTCCTAGGCTCGACCCCCTCATGAGCTTGTTCGGCGATCGGCTGCGCGCCTATCCGCGCTACGAGCTGTGGCGCCTCGGCGTCGAGACCGGCCTCTATCCGTACTACCGGCCGGTCGAGAGCGCGTCCCGCCCGCGCCTCACCGTCGATGGCCGCGAGGTCATCAACTTCGGGTCGAACAACTACCTCAGCCTCTCGTACCACCCCCGCGTCATCGAGGCGGCGATCGCCGCGACCCGCACGTTCGGCACCGGCGTGACCGGCTCGCGGCTGCTGAACGGCACCCTGACGCTGCACCAGACCCTCGAGGCCGAGCTCGCCGACTTCTACGAGCGCCCGGCCTGCTTGGTGTTCGCCACCGGCTACGTCGCCAACGCCTGCGCCATCGCGGGGTTCCTCGACCGGCACGACGTCGCGGTCATCGACAAGGAGGCCCACAACTCGCTGCTGTCGGGCGTGCGGCTCTCGGGCGCGCGGATGCGGCGCTTCCGCCACAACGACATGGACCACCTCGCCGGGGTGCTGGCCAGCCTCGCCCCGGACCAGGCGAAGGGCGTGATCGTCGACGGCGTGTACTCGATGGGCGGCGAGACCGCGCCGCTCGCCGAGCTGGTGGCCCTCTGCCGGGACACGCCCAACACGTTCCTCCTCGACGACGAGGCGCACGGCCTTGGCGTGCTCGGCGCCCAGGGGCGCGGCGCCCTCGAGGACCAGGGCGTCCTCGACGACGTCGACCTCGTCACCGTCACGTTCTCCAAGACGCTCGGCAGCTGCGGCGGCGCGGTGCTCGGCCCGACCGAGGCGATCGAGCTGCTCCAGCTCAGCGCCGAGCCGTTCATCTTCACCGCGTCGAACACCCCGGGCTCGGTCGCCGCCGCGCTCGAGGCGCTGCGCGTCCTGCGTGAGGAGCCCGACCGGCCGGCGCGTCTGCGCGACAACGTCACCCTGCTCCTCGGGCTGCTCGCCGAACGGGGCGTCCCGACGAACGCCGCGGACAGCGCGATCGTCACCATCCCGCTCCGACGCGGCGACGAGGTGTCGGTCGCGACCGTGTTCCGCGACCTCTTCGAGGCGGGCGTCTTCGTGAACCCCGTCATCCCGCCGGCCGTGGCCGGCGAGGCCGGGCTCATCCGCCTCAGCCTCATGGTCGACCACGACGCCGCGATGCTCGAAGAGGCGTCCGAGGCGCTCTACAAGGTCATCGCCGAGCACAACCAGCTCTGAGCACGACTCAGGCCGCGCCTCGCATCGCCTCGAACCGGCGCTCCCACGCGTTGTGGCGCGCCTTGGCGTCCTGGATGAACGGCGAGAAGCCGATGAGCTTCAGGATCGTCTCGTTCAGCCACCGGGCCGGCCCGCGCAGCGGCCGCTTCACGTCGACGAAGAGCACCACCCGCGTGCCGTCCGTGTCGTTCCACGCCTCGTGCTCGTTGGTGTCGTCGAACACCAGGCTCTTGCCCTCCGCCCAGTGGCGCACGTCGCGGCCGACGCGGATCCCGCACGCGTCCGTCGGCTCGGGCACGAGCAGGCCGAGGTGGAAGCGCAGCACGCCCTTGTACGGGCCGCCGTGCGGCGGGATCTTCTTGTGCGGCGCCAGGATCGAGAACATCGCGGTCGTCATCCCCGGGATGTCGCGGAGGAGCCGCGCCGTTTCGGGGCAGCGCTCGACGTTCTTGCCCGCCGTGAACCCGTACCCGTAGAAGAAGAAGGTCTTCCACCGGTCGTCGTCCGTGAGCTGGGCCTGGTCGGTGGAGATGTCCTGGAAGTTCGGCAGGTCGGCCTGGTAGCGGAGCACCTCGTCGAGCTCGGCGCGGATCTTCGGGAAGCCGGCCTCCATCGGCGCCACCCACGGGAACTCGTCCGGATCGAAGAAGGTCCGGTCACCGACGAGCGACCGACGCCCGAAATAGCGGTCGGTCCAGCGCAGCCCGCGCTCCCCGAGCCGGTTCGCGGCGTCCACGAGCCGCACGCGCAGCGTGCGCGCGTCGTCGGTCATGCCCGAATCGTACTGCGCCGCCCGTGGCCGGCCCGAGGGGCGGGCTGTCCTTCCTCTCGGTGTGGCCGGCTCTCTGGGGCCGTCGGCGCGTCCAGAGCGGGGTGCACCGACGAGCGCACGGGTTCTCACCCGCGCACTGGCGCCCCCACCCGCAGCCCGTCACCTGACGGCGCCGCGGCGCGCGCGTCGCTGAGCATCGCCACCGCGTCGGCGCGCGTCACCGTCCGGCGCATCGGCGGCAGCGCGTCGAGCAGCACCCGGCGATATCCCGCCGTCGCGAGGCGCGAGTCGAGGACGGCGACGACGCCTCGGTCCGTGGTCCGCCGCAGCAGCCGACCAGCTCCCTGCGCCAGGATCAGCGCCGCGGCGGGCAGGTCGACGTCCGCGAACGCGCTGCCGCCGGACGCCTCGACCGCGTCCCGGCGGGCCTGCTCGAGCGGGTCGTCGGGGCGGGCGAAGGGCAGCCGGTCGATGACGACGAGCACGCACGCCGGCCCGGGCACGTCGACGCCCTGCCAGAACGCCCGCGTGGCGACGAGACACGACGTCTCCTCGGCGCTGAACCGCTCCAGCAGCGCGGCGTTGACCTCGTCGCCTTGGGCGAGGACCGGGTGGCTCGTGTGCTCGCGCAGCGCGGCGGCGAAGCGCTCGACGGCGCGCCGCGAGGTGCACAGCACGAGCGCCCGACCGCCGGCGGCGGCGACGAGCGCCGTGAGCTCGTCCGTCGCCGCGTCCGCCCACCCCGGCCGGCGGGGATCGGGGAGCCTCCGCGGCACGTAGAGGACCGCCTGACGCCGCACGTCGAACGGCGACTCCAGTCGCCGCGCGGCGTACCCCCGGTCCGAGGGGCAGGCCGCGTGCGGATCGAGGCCGAGGCGCCGGGCGAGCGGCTCGAAGCGCTCCCCCGGGCCGAGGGTCGCGGACGTGAGGACGCACGGCAGGTGCGAGAACAGCCGGTCGGCGAGGCGGGGCCCGACGTCGATGGGGGCCAGCCGCAGCACCGTCCGCTCGGCGCCCTCCACCCAGGCGACCTCCCCCGCCGCGGGAGCCTGCAGGTGCCGGATCGTCTCGAGACGCGTCGCGACGAGGCGCGCCGTCTGCGCGACGCGCGGCTCGGTGGTGTCCCGACGCAAGGTGGTGCCGACCGAGGCCACGTGCTCGGCCGTCGAGGCGAGCACCTCGGCGACACGCCCTTCTGTCGGGTCGACCCGCCCCTCGAGCTCGCCGAGGCAGTCCTCGAGCCGATCGGCGTCGCCGAACAGCGCGTCGGCGTCGCCGTCGGACGCGCCCGCCGTGCGGAGGCGTGCCCCGAGGTGGCGCAGCCCGCCCGGCGTCAGCTCGCAGCCCAGCGCGCGCGTCGCGACGTCGACGACGGCGTGGCCCTCGTCGAAGACCACGACGTCGTGGTGCGGGAGCACCCCCCCGCCCGCCGCGAGGTGCGCCAAGTACAGCGCGTGGTTCACGATGAGCACCGACGCGCCGTCGGCGCGCACGCGGGCCTGCTCGGCGAAGCACTCGTCGCCCTCGGGGCAGCGCGCCGCGCCCGGGCACTCGTTCGGGCCACAGCTGACGGCGCGCCACGCGGTCGGGGGCACGCCGTCGATCCCGGCCGCGTCCCCGACGTCGGTCTCGGCGGCGTAGCGCTCCAAGCGGGTGAGCTGGGTCGCGAACTCCGGCCCCGGCCGCTCGTCGAAGAGCGCGTCGCCGCCGGACGCGGCGCGTAGGCGTGCCAGGCAGAGGTACTGGCTTCGCCCCTTCAGGACGGCGGCCTCGAAGGGCACGCCGCCGTGCTCGCGGACCAGCGGGACGTCCTTGCGCCACAGCTGGTCCTGGAGCGCGAGCGTCGCCGTGGCGATCACCGCGACCCGACCGGACGCGACGACCGCCGCGAGGTAGGCGAGGCTCTTGCCGGAGCCGGTCGGCGCCTCGACGACGAGGTGATGCGGCTCGCCGAGCGCTGCGGCGACGGCCTCGGTGAGGTCGCGCTGGCCGGGCCGGTCGTCGCCGTCGAGGGCGCGCACGCAGCGATTCAGCACCGCGAGCGGGCTCGGCGCGACCATCGGCGGAACCTAACGGGTGGCGGCGCCGCACACGGCGATGCCCGCCGTCACGTTCCGGGCGGGTCGGCCCGCAGCCGGTAGAGGACGTGGGGCTGGTTCGGGTCGCCGGCGGCGAGGTGCGGGTGCGCGAAGTCGCCCCTCGGGTCGTGCGTCATCCCGAGGCGCTCCATGACCCGGCGCGACCGCGTGTTGCCCACGGTCGTGAACGCGACGAGCTCGTCGAGACCGACGGTGTCGAACGCGAACACAACCGCGGCGCGGGCGCCCTCGGTCGCGTAACCCTGCCCCCAGGCGTCGTGCGCGAGGCGCCACGCCACCTCGACCGCGGGCGCGCACGGCAGCGCGCCCGGAACCCGGCGCAGCCCGACCGAGCCGACGAGGGGCGCGACGCCCGGCACCTCGACCGCCCAGATGCCGAAGCCCTCCTGCGCCCAGTGCTCCTCGTAGCGTTCGACCATGGCGTCGCTCGCGCCCCGCGCGAGCGGGCCACCGAGGTACTCGCCGACGACCGGGTCCGCGTTCAGCTCGGCGTACGGCGACCGGTCCTCGGGACGCCAGCCCCGCAGGACGAGCCGCTCGGTGCGCACCTCGGGGACCACGTCGGCGGACCATACCGGTGGGACACCGCGGGCGACGGGCCGTGCCACGGTCCGAGACGAGGCCACTGGTACCGTCACCGGATCCTGGGCCCTGAGCACCCCAACTCCGCGCGCGGGCGCGCGCCACGCGCGCGGCGGGCGACCGCGCATCGCGCCGGACGGGCGTAGCCGCGCGTGGCCGCCTTCCTCGACCGTCTCGGTCGCGGCGCGGCGCGGCATCGCTGGTGGGTGATCGGCGCCTGGATCCTCCTCGTCGTGGTGGTGGGCGGCGCGGCGCACGCCGCGAACGGCAAGACCCAGGACACGTTCCGCATCCCGGGGGCCCAGTCCCAGCAGGCCGCCGACCTGCTCGCGCAGCGCTTCCCGAGCCAGTCCGGCGACGTCGCCCTGGTCGTGTTCCAGGCGCCGCAGGGCGGCGTCCGGGCCCCGGCCGCCGCCGCGGCGCTCGCGCAGACCCAGCAGGCGCTCGCCGCCCTCCCCGACGTGGCGGGCCAGGTGGTCGGCCCGGCGACACCCGGGGTGGGGCGCGCGTTCATCTCGTCGGACGGGACGATCGCCTACGCGCGGGTGCAGTACGACCGGAAGGCCGGCAGCCTCCCCGCCGACACGTTCACGCGGCTGCAGGCGGCCGCGCATCCCGCGACGCTCGCCGGGCTGCACGTCGCGTTCGGCGGCGCGATCACCGACTTCTTCAACCAGCCGCCCGCCGGGAGCGCCGACGCGATCGGGCTCCTCGTCGCGGTGATCATCCTGCTCCTCACGTTCGGCTCGGTCATCGCCATGAGCCTGCCGATCGGCACGGCGCTGTTCGGCCTCGCCATCGGGCTCAGCCTCATCTCGCTGCTCGCCGCGGTCACGACGATCGGGACGGTCGCGCCGACCCTCGCGACGATGATCGGCCTCGGCGTCGGGATCGACTACTCGCTGTTCATCCTCACCCGGCACCGCCAGAACCTCGTGTCCGGCATGCCCGTGCTCGAGTCGATCGGGCTCGCCAACGGGACGGCGGGCCAGGCGGTCCTCTTCGCGGGGACGACGGTCGTCATCGCGATCTGCGGGCTCGCGCTCGCGGGCATCCCGTACGTGACGTGGCTCGGGTTCACGTCCGCGATCGTCGTGCTCATCATGATGGCCGCCGCGGTGACGCTCATCCCGGCGCTGCTCGGCGTGGCCGGCGAGCACATCAACAAGGTGCACGCCCCGCGGTTCCGGCGACACCACCGCGGCGACGACCACCCGTCGCTCACCGGCGGGCGCAGCCACGGCTGGACCCGCTGGGCCGAGTTCATGTCCCGGCACCGGTGGCCGGCCGTGCTCGGGAGCCTCGCCGTGCTCCTCGTGCTCGCGTCGCCGCTGCTCGGCATGCGTCTCGGGCAGGTCGACGACAGCTCCGCGCCGCACGACAGCACCCAGCGCGTCGCCTACGACCTCATCAGCCGCGGCTTCGGGTCCGGCTTCAACGGGCCCCTCGTCCTCGCCGTCGCGCTCCCCCACCCGGGCGACGTCGCGCCCGCGCAGGCCGTCGCCACCGCCGTCGCGAAGGTGCCGGGCGTGCGGGTCGGACCGCCCCAGCTAAGCCCGACCACGCACACCGCCGCGGTGATCATCGCCGTGCCGCCGTCCTCGCCGCAGTCGGCCGCCACCGAGGACCTCGTGAACACGTTGCGTCACCAGGTGCTGCCGCCCGCGGTGCAGGGGACCGGCGCGCAGGTCTACGTGGGCGGGGTGACCGCCGCCTTCATCGACCTCGGGCAGCGCATCCAGGACCGGCTGCCCCTCTTCATCGGCGCGGTCGTCCTGCTGTCGTTCGTGCTGCTCATGATGGTCTTCCGGTCGGTGTTCGTGCCGCTGAAGGCGGCCATCATGAACCTGCTCTCCATCGGCGCGGCGTTCGGCGTGATCGTCGCGGTGTTCCAATGGGGGTGGGGCAGCAACCTCATCGGCGTCTCCGAGACGACGCCGATCGTCGCGTACGTGCCGATGATGATGTTCGCCATCCTCTTCGGGCTCTCGATGGACTACGAGGTCTTCCTCCTCTCCCGCATCCGCGAGGACTACTACGAGACGCACGACAACCTGGCGAGCGTCGTCAACGGGCTCGGGGTGACCGCCCGCGTGATCACCTCCGCGGCGCTCATCATGATCAGCGTCTTCCTCGGGTTCGTCGCCAACCCCGAGCCGACCGTGAAGATGTTCGGCCTCGGCCTGGCCGTCGCCGTGTTCGTCGACGCGACGATCGTGCGGCTCGTGCTCGTCCCGGCGACGATGGAGCTGCTCGGCGACGCCAACTGGTGGCTGCCCCGCTGGCTCGACCGGCTGCTGCCGAGCATCCGGATCGAGGAGGGCCCGACGAGCGCACCGGGCCCGACGGAGGACCGCGTCCCCGTCACGACCAGTGCCTAGGCACCGGCCGGCGGGCGTCCTCGCGCTCGTCGGGGTCGCCGCGCTCCTCGCCGCCGTCGCCCCGCGGGCCGGCGCGGCGACGGTCCGGACGAGCTGGCACTCGCCGAGCCTCGACGGCACCGTCCAGGGCGCACCCGTGGTCGTCGGCGACGTCGTCGTCGTGGCCACCGAGCACGACGCGCTCTACGGCCTCTCGCTGCGCGACGGGCACCGCCTCTGGGGGCCCCGGCGCGTGGGGCAGCCCGTCCCGCTCTCGGTGGTCGCGTCGAAGTCCCCGGCCGCCGACGGGTGCGGCGACATCGACCCGCTCGGGATCACGAGCTCCCTCGTCGTCGACCCGACGACGCCCCCCCGGGTCTTCGCCGTGGCCGAGGTGCTCGGATCCGACGACGCGGTGACCCACGACCTGGTCGGCGTCGACCCGGCGACGGGGAAGGTGGTCGTCGGGCCCACCCCGATCGACCCGCCGGCGATGACCCACCCCGAGCTCGAGCAGCAGCGCGCCGGCCTCACCTTCGCCAACGGCCGGGTGTACGTCGGCTTCGGCGGCCTCTACGGCGACTGCGGCGACTATCACGGGTTCGTCGTCGCCGCGAACCCCGACGGGTCGGGGATCGCGGGCACGTTCGAGGCCGCCGACGCGGGCGGCGGCGACCGCGCCGCGGCGGTCTGGGCGACCGACCCGCCGCCCGTCGACGCCGCCGGGCACCTCTACGTCGCGACGGGCAACAGCGCGGACGCGCCCGGCCCGCCGACCTTCGACTACGGAGACAGCGTCGTCGCGCTCGACCCGAGCCTCAACGTGGTCTCGGCGTTCCAGCCCTCGACGTACGAGGCCGACAACGCGAGCGACCTCGACCTCGGCTCCACCGCACCCGTGCTCGTCGGCGACGGGCAGGTGTTCGAGCTCGGCAAGCAGCAGAAGGCGTTCCTGCTGAACACCGCCAACCTCGGCGGCGCCGACCACCACACCCCGCTCGCGTCGATCGACTCGTGCGGCGCGTTCGGCGCCAACGCCACGCTCGGCACCTCGGTGTTCGTGGCCTGCCGCAACAGCCTCCAGCAGATCGTCATCAACCGGGCGACGAGCCCACCGACGCTCGCCCACGGCTGGACCGCGGCCGTGCCCGCCGGCGGGCCCATCACCGTCGCGTCCGGGCTGCTGTGGTCGGTCGACGTCGCGGGTGGGACGCTCGACGCGCTCAATCCGGTGAACGGCCACGTCGTCGCGCACCACCCGCTCTCGCTCGACTCGAGCCAGCACTTCCCCACCCCGACCGTCGCGGGCGGCTGGGTGATCGTCGAGACGGCCAACGGCCTCGCCGCGTTCACGGCGCCGGGGTCCCGCGGGTCGGCGAAGGCCTGAGCGGGCGATGCCACGCGTCCGACGGGTCGTCGCATGCCTCGCGGTCGGCACCGCGCTCGTCGCCGCGGCCGCGCCCGCCGGCGCGAAGGCGACGCCGTCGCCGGCCGACACGGTGCTGCTGAAGGCGGGCGTGGTCATGGCGGCCGACGTGCCGGCCGGATGGACGACGACCAGCCAGGTCGACACGAGCGCCGACCAGTTCAAGGGCGTCACCGGTTGTCGCGCCGTCTACCGGTCGGTGTTCAACGCGCGCGCGACGGTGCCCTACAAGCTGTCGAAGGCGTTCAGCCCACCCGGGCCGGACAACGGGATCACCGTCGTCGACGACACCGTCCTGGCCTTCAAGAACGCCGCGAAGGCGGACGCGTTCGTCGGCGTCTTCCGGGACCCCTCCGCCGGGCGGTGCCTCCAGAACGTGCTGTCGAAGGCGCTGCGCGGGCAGGGGCACGCGGTCGTCGTGCCGCTCGCCGTCGCGCGGGTCGGCGACGCCACCGTCGGCTACGAGGCCAGCATCACGAGCACGAGCCCGGGGCTCACCGGCCCCCAGGTCGGCGACATCATCGTGCTGCGGGTCGGGCGCGTCGCCGTGTACCTGTCGACCCTGAACGCGGCGGCGGCCCCGCTCCCGCAGGGCCCGGCGATCTCGGCGGCGATCGCCACGCGGCTCCAGCAGGCCGGCGCCTGACTCGTCAGCGCGCGCGGTTGCGGATCATCACGTGCTCCGCGCCCGGCTCGTCGGGGATGACGGCGTCGCGCACCCACGTGAACCCGGCCCGCTCGAAGGCCCGGACCGACCGGGCGTTCTCGGGGTCGGGACCCGTCGCGCAGCGCCGCACGTCGGGCGCGGCGAAGATCACGTCGGTCACGAACCGGTCGATGACGGCGGGGCCGAGGCCGCGGCCGATCATCGACGCGTCGCCGATGAGCAGGTCGACGCCGGCGCCCTCGGGCTCGCCGATCGCCGCGGCATACGACGGATAGTCGGCGAGCCGGTACCACTGGATCAGCCCGACGGGGGCGTCGTCGACGACGATCAGGTAGTTGGCGGTCGGCTCGACGCCGTCGATCGCGGGGCCGTAGGCCGCGTCGACGGCCTCGAGCGTCGCCGCGTCGTCTCCCTCGCCGCCGAGCCCGTCCGAGCCGGTGCCGGCACCCCACCACGCGGCGACGTGCGGCTCGTTCAGCCAGTCGCGCAGGCGCGTGAGGTGGTCACGCGTCAGCGGCCGGAAGGCGAGCGAGCGCGGTGTCGGGCTCAGCGGTCCGAGAGGCGGAAGGGTTCGTCGTCGTCGGGCGGGCGCCGCTTCCACACCTGCCACCAGCGGCGGTCCTTCGGCGACTCCTGGTGCTGGAGGTCGAGGACGACGTCGTGCTCGGCCGCCTCGACGATCCCCTCGGCGTCCTCGAGGACGTCGGCGATGTCGCCCGGCGCCTCCTCGTCCGGCTCGTGCTCGACGGTGCTGCCGGCGAGCGAGCCGCGCACGAACCCGCCCTCGACGAGGGACGGCTCGTAGCGGTCGCAGTGCTCGGGGCAGCGCCACGGCTGCTCGGGCGCGAGGCCGAGGACGCAGTAGCGGGCGACTTCGCCGTCGTCGTAGGTCCGGCTCTCGAAGTGCCGGCAGTCCTCTCGCATGCCCATCGCACACTCCGCGGGGAAACGCGCCGGCCGGGGGCTCCGCACCGGCACAGGCCGTGTTTCCTCCGACGCTACCGCCGGGATCCGGCCCGCGGCTCAGCCGACGCCCCGAGGCGGGGGCCGGACGCGGAGCCGCCGCGCCGACGCGCCGGTGATGAGCACGGCCTCGCCGCACCCGAGCGTGCGGACGGCGTCCGGGCTCACGACGAAGCGGCGGGCGACACGCTGGGTCGCCCGGCCGGTCGGGGCGACCCCCTCGGTCTGCTCGCTGCGCTCGACGGTGCGCTCGGTGCCGGCGAGCGCCACGAGGCGCTCCGGGGCCTTCAGCTGGTGGATGAGGACCGTGCCGACGGTGCCCGCGAGGCGCTCGCGGATCGTGTCGGACGGGCCCAGGCTCGCCCAGGTCTGGCCGATGAGCACGACGCCGACCCCGAAGGACCGGACGCGCTCGACGAGGTCGACGGCCGCGTCGGGGCGCGCCGCCAGCTTCGAGAACTCGTCGATGACGACGAGGGCGCGCCGGGATGGCGCCTTGCGGGCCATCGCCCAGTGGAGCAGGTCCTCGAGGAGGAAGGCCCCGATCTCGGCGGCCTGGTTGCGGTGCTCGGGCCGACCGACCGGGACGTACGCGGCGCGGGTGTCCTCGTAGGACCAGTCGCCGTCGAGGGACGTCCCGACCGCCCACGCGACGCCCTCGTAGCGGTAGCGGGCGCCGAGGAACTCGGCGTCGGGGAGCCGGCGGATCTTCTCCGCCTCGGCGGCGTCGTGGCGCCAGGCGCGCCGCAGCACGCGCTTGTCCATCCGCTCGACGAGCTCGCCGAACGCGTGCGGCGGGTCGAGGCCGACCGCCCAGCGCAGCACGTTGCGGGCGATGCCGGCGTAGTACGGCTCGGTGAACATCTGTGTGGCGAGCAGCCGGTTCACCACGCTGTCCGGCCCGCCGCGCCACCCGTCGAGGGGGCGCCGCCCGCCGTCCAGCGCCGCGACACCCCAGTGGCGCGCGACGGCGAGGAACTGGGCCGCGACGTCCCGGTCGGCCTTCCCGTCGACCCAGTACACGTCCCAGCCGGCGCGCAGCGTCTCGCTGGCGATGGCCAGGGCCGTCACGGTCTTGCCGCTCCCGGTCTCGCCGACGACGAGCGCCTGGCGCTGCCACAGCGCGTCGGGGACGGTCACGATCGCCGCGCGCGGCCGCGTGCACGCGCCGGCGCGGTCGAGCGCCGCGCCGAGCACGGTCCGGTCCGGCGGGAGGGGCCACGCCCGACGCAGCCGCCGGGTGGCCTGCCGGCTCGCTCGCCGCCGACGGCTCAGCTCCCGTCCGTGCTGGGTCGCCTCGTGCTCGTCGCGGTGCCGCGCCAGCACCGGCGCGACGGGCGCGACGGCGACGCCGGCCGCGGCCGCGAACGTCGCCGCGAGGAGCGCCGCGCCGGGCCGCGGGATCGTGCCCCGCGACGCGCCCTCCAGCGCCGCGGCGTAGGCGCCGGGGCCGCCCGCCAGGGTGCACGCGCCGGTGAGGAGGCTCCCGGCGAGCGCCGCGGGCCAGCGGCGCCAGCCGCGCCGGTCGATGAGCAGCGCGAGCGGTCCGCCGACGAGCACGGCGGGCGCGGCGAGGAGGGCGAGCGCCGCCGCCGCCACGGCGACGAGCGGCGTCGGGTCCCGGACCGGCGGCTCCGTCATCCGGGGAGCGCGAAGGCCTCGAGGCCGACGATCAGGACCTGGTCCTGCACACCGAGTCGCGCCGCGACGCGAGCCACGGCGGCGCCGACCGGCGCGTCGTCGATCACGTAGAGGACGCGGTCGTGCTCGACGGTGAGCTCGTCGACGATGACGCCGAGGCGGGCCGTTCCCTTGGGGGTCAGCTCGACCTCGACGGCGATCGGCACCCCGTCGGGCGTGCAGAACCGGGCGTCGGCGACGTGCGCGTCGCGGCTCGGGCGCGCCGCCGAGAGGGCGCGCTCACAGGTCCACTGGCGGCCGCCGCGGCGCTCGATCCCGAGGCGGACGAGCGAGACCGCGTGCAGGTGCTCGAGCAGCCGCAGCGGTGGGGCGTCGGCTCGGCCGTGCAGCCCGACGGCGCGGCGTCCGGCGCGGGTCACCCACACGAGCCCCGGCCGGTCAGCGAGGCGGCGGTCGTGCGCCGCGAGCCCGCCGGCGCGCCAGGTCGCGACGACCCGGCTCGCGTGCGTGCGGCTGCAGGGCCGGGCCGGGTCCAGGACGTGGGCGAGGACGTCGACGCGCACGGCGCCCTGCTCGGCGACCCACCGGAGCGCCGGGAGCGCGGGCGGGCGCCAGGTCGGGTCGGGGCTCGGGTGCACCGCCGAGGGAGACGCCGCGTCGGCGGTCCCGTGATGCCCGCACGCGAGCTGACCGCCCCGAAGGGCGGCCAGCTCGGGTGCGTTGGTGCCGGACCGGCCGCCGTTGGCGCGGCCCGGCGTTGTTGGGGGGTGTGGCCCTACGAGCCCTGGCTCTCTATGAAGGGGGACCTCGGGTCAATCGGTCATTGGTTGTCCTTGGGGTGATGTGGTTCGACGAGCTGCAGGCCTGGAACATCGCGCGCGCCAGCCACTCGATCGGGCGGCCTGTACCGCAACCTGCGCTACGAGGGCCACCCGATCGCCTGGTACCTCGCGCTCTACGTGCTCACCCGCTTCACCGGCGACCCGCGGGCGATGCAGGTCCTCGAGCTCGCGATCGTCGCCGGCTCCTTCGCGCTCGTGCTGTTCCGCGCGCCGTTCTCGGTCCCGGTGCGCGTCATGATCGTCGCCGGCTACTGCCTCGGCTTCGAGTACGGCGTGATCAGCCGCGGCTACGGCCTCGGCGTCCTCGCCCTCTTGCTCGTGCTCGTCGCGCTGGCGCGGCCGCGTCCGGCGTGGGGCGCGGCCCTCGCGGCGGCGACGCTGCTGGCCTGGACGAGCCTCGCCGGCGCCGTGGCGCTCGACCCGGGCCCGCGCTCGGCGCCGCGGCGCCGCTTCGTGCTCGGCGGCCTGCTCGTCGCCACCGCGTCGGCGCTCACTTGCCTGCCCCCCTCGGACTTCCACGCGTTCACGCCCAGCCTGGGGAACTTCGCGACGATCGGCGGCAGCGGCGTCACGCGCTTCGTCGACGCCACGACCGGGATCTGGCGGGCCCTCGTCCCGATCCCGGCGCGGCTCGGGGGGTGGAACTCGCAGCTGCTCGACCGGCTCCCCGCCGCGCCGTGGCTGCAGGCGCTCGCCTCGGTCGTCCTGTTCGCGCTCGTGCTCGCCGCGCTGCCGCGCTCGATGGGGCGGCGCCTCTGGTGGCTGGGCGCGCTCGCGACGTGGGGGTTCTTCCTCGTCGTCGTCCTCCCCGACGAGGCCCGCTACGCCGACGTCGTGTTCCTCCTGTTCCTCGCCGCGCTGTGGCTCGCCGTCGCGCCCCCCGGACGGCCCGCCGCCGCGCCCGCGGCCTCCGGGCGACGCCGGCTACCCGCCGTCGTGCTCGTCGTCCTCGCCGCGCAGGTCGTCGCGCTCGTCGCCGTCGCGCCGAGCCTCGCGTTCACGCCCTTCTCCCCCGACCAGGCCGTCGCGCGGGCGGCCCGCGCCGCGCACCTCCAGGACGCGATCGTGTCCGGGGAGGACTTCGACGCGACCGCGGTCGGCGCGTACCTCGACCGGCCGAGCTACTCGGTGGCGCGCGGCGCCTGGATCCGGTTCTTCGTCCACGACGACCTCGAAGCCCGCCGCCGTGCCCGCCTGACGACGGCCGCCACGGTCTGCGCCGCCGCGGCGCTCGCCGGGCGGCTGCACCGGCCGGTCGGGGCTCATCACCCCGGCGGCCCCGCGCCGCCCGGGCGTCGCCCGGGTCACGCTCGACCAGCACGTCGCCCTGTACCGGGTGACGCCGGCCGCCGCCGCTGCCTGCCCGCCAGGCCGTGCGGTGCCGTTGCCCCCGGCCGGCCCGGCCTAACGGACGCCTAACGCGATCCGCGCCCGGCGCCCGCGCGGGTGGGCGAGGCTGCAGGTCGCCAGCGATGAGGGAGCGCCAGCGTGCGACGCGTGAGCAAGTGGGCCGGGGTGGCGGTCGGGACGACCGTGGCGGTGCTCGGCGGCGTCGCCGTCGCCGCCGGGACGGCCGGCGGCGCCACGTCGGCCCAGGACGAGACCGGGATCCACAAGATCCAGCACGTGGTCGTGGTCATGCAGGAGAACCGCTCCTTCGACACCTACTTCGGCGCCTACCCGGGCGCCGAGGGGATCCCGATGCAGGACGGCACGCCGACGGTGTGCGCGCCGGACAACCAGACCGGCCAATGCGTGAAGCCCTACGTCGACCACGCCGACGTGAACGGCGGCGGCCCGCACGGGCAGTCGAACGCGACCGCCGACATCAACGGCGGGCAGATGAACGGGTTCATGAACCAGGCGCGCAACGCGGCGAAGGGCTGCCTGAACGTGAACAGCCCGGCGTGCGCGAACTCGGCGAACCCCGACGTGATGGGGTACCACACCCAGAGCGACATCCCGAACTACTGGTCGTACGCCCAGAACTTCGTGCTCCAGGACCACATGTTCGAGCCGAACGCTTCCTGGAGTCTTCCCGAGCATCTCTTCCAGGTGTCGGAGTGGTCGGCGAAGTGCACGCAGCACAACACGCCGTCGAGCTGCACGAACGCGCTCGAGGCGCCCGGGCTCCCGCCCGATTTCCGTGGTAGCGGCGGCGCGGCCCCGATCTACGCCTGGACCGACCTCACGTACCTGCTGCACAAGAACAAGGTGTCGTGGGGCTACTACGTCGTGACCGGGACCGAGCCCGACTGCGAGAACGACAGCGCGGTCACGTGCGCGCCGGTCCGCCAGCGCGCGTCGACGCCGGGCATCTGGAACCCGCTCCCCTACTTCGACACGGTCCGCAACGACGGGCAGCTCGGCAACGTCCAGACGGTCGAGAACTTCTACACGGCCGCGAAGCGCGGCACCCTGCCCGCGGTGTCGTGGGTCGTCCCCTCGGGCGCGGTGAGCGAGCACCCGCCCTCCCCCGTGAGCTTCGGGCAGACCTACGTCACGAGCCTCGTGAACGCGGTGATGCACTCGAAGGACTGGGACTCGACGGCGATCTTCCTGGCGTGGGACGACTGGGGCGGCTTCTACGACCAGGTCGTCCCGCCGAGCGTCGACCAGAACGGCTACGGCTTGCGGGTCCCCGCCATGGTCATCAGCCCCTACGCCCGCCACGGCTACGTCGACCACCAGACCCTGTCGTTCGACGCGTACGTGAAGTTCATCGAGGACGACTTCTTGAACGGTCAGCGCCTCGACCCGGCGACCGACGGGCGGCCCGACCCGCGCCCCGACGTGCGGGAGAACGCCAAGATCCTCGGGAACCTGGTGAGCGACTTCAACTTCAACCAGAGCCCGCGCGCCCCGATGGTGCTGCCCGTCCATCCCGTCACGACGCTCACCGGGACGCCGAACCCGCGCCGCCTGACCGCCGCGCAGAAGGCGGGCGACGCCGACGGGTGACCGGCTCGCCGAGCGGCCGCTCGAGCCAGACCACGTCCCAGTAGCGTCCGAACTTGCGGCCCTGCTCGGAGTAGCGCGCTGCCTCGCGGAAGCCGAAGCGCTCGTGGAGCGCGACGGACGCCGGGTTCGGCAGCGAGACGCCGCCGTAGGCGCGGTGGAGGTCCTCGCCCTCGAGCGCCGGCAGGAGCGCGCCGTACAGCAGGGCGCCGAGGCCGCGTCCCGTCGCGTCGGGGTCGACGTAGACGCTGACCTCGACCGACGTCTCGTAGGCGGCCCGCAGGTGGTAGGGGCTGCTCGTCGCGTACCCGAGCACCCGGTCGTCGGCGACGGCGAGCAGGCGGTACCGGCCCGTGGCCGCGTAGTGGGTGGCCCACTCGCGGCGCGCGGCCATCGTCACGGGCTCGATCTCGAAGGTGGCGTGCGAGTGCACCACGTAGTGGTTGTAGATCTCGTTGATCCGCTCGAGGTCCGCCGCGGTGGCGGGGCGCACGACCTCGCTCATCCGAGCGCCGCCCCGTCGCGGTGACGGCCCGGGTCACCGGAACTCCGCTGTGAGCCGGCGCGCCGCGCGTGAGACTGCGGCCCATGGCCGACGAACGGCGCCGGGTGGTCCGCGACGGCTACGAGCAGGTCGCCGCCGCCTACCTGGCGCACCGACCCCGTGACGGCGCCGACGTGGCGTGGCTGGACGACCTCGTCGCCGCCGTCGCGCCGGGCGGCCGGGTGCTCGACGCGGGGTGTGGCGCCGGTGAGCCGGTCACGGCCGCGCTGCTCGGCGCCGGGCTCGAGGTCGTCGGCGTCGACTGCGCCGCGGCCCAGCTCACGCTCGCGGCGCGCCTCGCCGGGCCGCTCACGTTGGCGCAAGGTGACCTGGCGGCGCTGCCGCTGGCCGACGCGCGCGTCGACGGTGTCGTGTCGTACTACGCGGTCATCCACGTCCCCCGCGACGACCACCCGCGGGTCTTCGACGAGGTCCGCCGGGTGCTGCGCCCCGGCGGCACCGCGGTGCTCTGTCTCGGCGCACGCGACCTCCCCGAGGACCACGATCCGGCCAGCTGGCTCGGGCCGGCGATGTACTGGAGCCACTTCGACGCGGACACGAACCTGGCGCTGCTCGAGGCGCACGGCCTCGCGGTGGGGCGGGCGGCGCGGGTCCCCGACCCGATGGAGCACGGCGAGCACCTCTTCGTCGTCGCGCGTCGCCGCTGACGGGCCGGGCGCGGCGGCGGTCACGGGCCGGCCGGCGGCCCGGGGGGCGCGACCGGCCGCTCGGCGTCGATCGCCGCGAGCCCTTGCTGGAGCCGCTCGACGAGCGCGGGCACCTGGTCGCGGGCGTGCGCGACGGCGAGGTCGAGGCGGAGCCGCACCCAGCCGTTGAGCTTCGACCCGTAGTGGATCGTGACCGGCTTCTGGCGGTTCGAGACCGAGAAGGTCGTTGAGCCGTCGTCGCTGGACTCGTAGCCGAGCAGCTTGGCGAAGAGGCACTCGCGGGTCTGGCGCTGGCCTTGGAAGACGACCCGCTGGTTCGTGATGAACACCGTGCCCGTGTCGATCGCCTCGGGGTGCGGCGTGCCCTGGACGTAGTGGCCGCGCGTGGCGCCGACCCGGTAGCGGACGCTGCGACCGCCGAGCGAGCCGACCGGGATGGAGACGCCCGAGGAGTGGCCCTGCCAGGACCCGGCGCCGCGCCGCTCCTCGACGAGGCCGACGTCGGTGATCCGCGCGAACTCGGCCTCGCCGGGCTTGAGCAGCAGCCCGTCACCGGCCTGCCCGTGGAACGTCTGCGCCAGCGACAGCGCCGCGGCCTGCTCGTCACGCTCGTGCTGCCATGCGGCCAAGGCCTCGTCGTAGTGGGCCTGGGCTCGCCGCTCACGGTGCCGCTCGAACATCGCCCCTCCACCCGTCAGTGTCGCATCGCGCCGGTGCCCTCAGCCACCGCGTCGCGCGCGACGGCCTCGGCGGCGCCGTAGGGTAGGGCCGCGACGGGGAGTGGAGATGGCGACGCGGGTCGTGCCGAAGGCGGAGCTGCACCTGCACCTCGAGGGGACGCTCGAGCCGGAGCTGCTCTTCGAGCTGGCGGCGCGCAACCGGGTGTCGCTCCCCTATGCCGACGTCGAGGCGGTCCGTGCCGCGTACGTCTTCGCCGACCTCCAGGCGTTCCTCGACGTCTACTACGCGGCGTGCCAGACGCTCGTCACCGAGCGCGACTTCTACGACCTCACCCGCGCCTACCTGACCCGCGCCCAGGCCGACGGGGTGCGGCACGCCGAGGTGTTCTTCGACCCCCAGACCCACACCGAGCGCGGCATCGCCTTCGACGCGGTGCTGCACGGCATCGCCCACGCCCTCGCCGACGGGGCCCGCGACCTCGGGATCACGTCGCGGCTCATCCTCTGCTTCCTGCGGCACCTGCCGGCCGAGGCGGCGATGGCGACGCTCGAGGCGGCACTGCCCCACCGTGACGTGCTGCACGCCGTCGGGCTCGACTCCTCCGAGCTCGGCCACCCGCCCTCGGACTTCGCCGCCGTCTTCGACCGGGCCCGGGCCGAGGGATTCCTCACCGTGGCCCACGCCGGGGAGGAAGGCCCGCCGTCCTACATCTGGGAGTCGCTCGACCTGCTCCACGTCCGCCGCATCGACCACGGCGTCCGCTGCCTCGAGGACGAGGCGCTCGTCGCGCGTCTCGTCGAGGAGCAGGTGCCGCTCACCGTGTGCCCGCTCTCGAACGTGCGGCTGCGGGTGGTCCCGACGCTCGCCGACCACCCGTTCGCGGCGATGCTGCGCCGCGGCCTGCGGGTCACGATCAACTCGGACGACCCGGCCTACTTCGGCGGCTACGTGCAGCAGAACTACGTCGAGACGGCCGACGCGCTCGGGCTGAGCGACGACGACGTCGTGCAGGTGGCGCGCAACTCGTTCCTCGCGTCGTTCCTCGAGCCCGCCGAGCGCGACGCGCACCTTCGCGCCCTCGACGAATTCGCGGGCGGCTAAGCCCCTTGGCTCAGGCGGTGATGAAGACGGGCGTGCCGATCAGCGGCTGGAGCTTGGCGATCGCCGTGATCGCGGCGTTCGGCATCCGCACGCAGCCGTTCGAGAGGTCCTGGCCGAGATCGGAGTCGGGCAGGTCGGTGCCGTGCAGCGCGATCTGGGGGATCGTCCCGTCGAAGCTGCTGAGGTCGTTCGAGAGCCCCGACGTGCCGATCGCGAGCGCGCCGTACACCGAGCTGCACTGGGCGAGCGGGTAGCCCGGCACCGACGTCGTGTTGCAGTTCAGCGGGTCGGTGATCGAGAACACCCCGGTCGGCGTCTTCGTGTTCGGCGTCCCGATGATGACCTTCGTGCTCATGATCGGCACCCCCGCCCGCTTCACGGTGAGCATGTGCTGGCTGAGGCTCACCTCGATCACGTAGGGCGTGTACGTCTCGGTGACGTCGGCGAGCGGGACGAAGCCCGGCGTGCCGTTCGGCTTGTGCAACGGGACGAGCACCGGCAGCCAGCCCGCCGGGACCCGGCCCGTGGTGGCCGTGCCCTGGATGAGCAGCGTCGTGGGCAGCCCGTAGGAGGTCTTCGCGGCCAGGGTCGCGACGGGCGCGGCCGCGGTCGTCGGCTGCGCGTAGACCGGCAGCTCGGGGACCTTCGTCGTCACGATGGCGAACGGGCCAGAGTCGGGCGGCAGCGTCGTCGGGGTCGTCGTCACGACCGGCTTCGGGTGACGCACCGCCTTCGGCGAGCTCCCGCCGCTGAGGGCCAGCACGCCGACGATCGCCACCACGACCGTCGACGCCGCGACCAACGCGATGATCCGCACCCGGCGGCGGTGCTGGGCGGCCGTGCGCCGCGCGGCGCGGGTCGGGCGCTCAGGTACCCCGTCCATCCACGATCCTCGTCGTCGGCTCGCCCACCAGTGACCCGGAGAAGTGTAGGAGCCGCCCCCCGCGAAGAGCCGACAGGGGCCCGCCGGTCAGGGGAGCAGGACGACGCGCCCCACGGCCTGGCGGGACTCGACGTAGGCGTGCGCCGCCGCCGCCTCGGCCAGCGGGAACGTCCGGTCGACCACGACCCGCAGCCGGCCCGCAGCCACGTCGGCGAGGTGCCGGCCGATCATGGCCCGGACCCGCTCGGTGAGGATCTCCGCGCCGAGGAACACCCCGACGAGCGTCAGGTTCCCGCCCATCAGCGCCCCCGCGTCGAAGGGCTGGGGGTCCCGACCGGCGTTGCCGACGAGGGTGCAGCGCCCGCGGTAGGCGAGCGCCGCGACGCTGCCGGCGAGGGTCGAGCCGACCGAGTCCACGACGAGGTCCACCCCTCGGCCGTCGGTGAGCTCGCGGGCCCGGGCCACGAAGTCCTCGGTCCGGTAGTTGATCCCGTGGTCGAGCCCGAGCACGTGCAGGCGCGCCAGGCGCTCGTCGCTCGACGCGGTGGCGAGCACCGTGGCGCCGGCGCGCTTGGCCAGCTGGAGGCAGGCGATCCCGACGCCGCTCGCGCCGGCCTGCACGAGCACCGTCTCGCCTTCCGTGAGGCGCCCGAACTCGAAGAGGCAGTCGTCGGCGGTGCCGAAGGGCACGGGGACGCACGCCGCGGCGACGACGTCGGCACCCTCGGGGAGCACCCAGGTGAGCAGGGCCGGCACCGCGGCCAGCTCGGCGTGTGAGCCCCACAGCATGGTGGCGACCACCCGCTGGCCGACCTCCCGGTCCGTCACCTCGGGGCCGATCGCCCGGATCCGGCCGGCGCACTGGTACCCGACGATGTGGGGCCGGTCCGGCATCTCGCCGCCCGCACGGTTCAGGGTGTCGCCGCCCTCGATGCTGATCGCCTCGACCTCGATCAGCACGTCGGCGGGCCCCGCCACCGGGTCGGGGACGTCCTCGTAGCGCAGGACGTCGGGGGCGCCCGTCTCGTGGTACACGGCGGCCTTCACGCCCCGCACGCTAGCCACGCCCCGGACAAGGGCCCCGAGCGTCGGGCCCGGCGGTCGACCGTCCACTGGACGTGACACCCATCACACCGACAAATCGGGCATTTCGGCGTGCCGGCTTCGGGACGCGGGGGCGAGGCCCGTACCGTGCCTGGCTGAAGTTCCACCGGTGTGATTTCCCCGGTCGGGCCTTCGTCCCCCCACCTCCCGCTCGTGTCGTCGCGCGCGGCCACAACCCGAGGAGCGCCTATGCCCCCCACCGAACCGCGGTCCCCCACCGTCGACCGTGACGAGGTCGACCATTCGGCTCCCGTCACGGGGCCGACCCGCCGCCGCTGGGTCCGTCCCCTCGCCGCCGGGCTCCTCGCGGCCACGCTGGCCATCGGCGCCGCCGGCTGCCTCGCCCCCGCGCCCGACGGGCCGTCACCGGCGGTCGCGGCCGCCATCCAGGCGGCGTTCGGCAGCGCCGGGCCGTTGGCCGTGGTGTGCATGACCGAGGTCGCCGGGCGCGAGTCCCACTGGGACCCGGGCGCGCAGAACGGCAGCGGCGCCAGCGGGCTCTTCCAGATCATGCTGCCGCTGCACAACGACCTCTTCTACGCCCTCGGGGTCTCCCCCGCGGCGTGGAGCGACCCCTACTGGAACGCCCAGGCGGCCCGCGAGCTCTGGAACTCGTCGGGCATCGCCCCCTGGGGCAGCTGCGGATCACATGAAGTTGCGGGTGTGCAGCGCCGAGAGCTCGGCCGCCTCGTGCTCGTCGAAGCCGAGGCGGGCCAGCCGGCCACGACGACCGTCGTCCATCTCGTCCTGCAGCCCCGCCACCAGGGCGTGACCCCGGCCGATCGCGGCGGGGGTCCACGCCCCGGCCGCCAGCACGACGAGCGCGTCGAATACCTGCTCGTTCAGGCCGGCGGTCTCGGCTAGCGCGTCGTGGCGTCGCTGCACGGCGGCGCGCAGGCGGGACCGCAGCCCCGGGTCGGCCGCGAGCTGGTGCTCGAGGTGCGCGACGCCGTAGGCGACGTGGCGGGCCTCGTCCTGGAGCGCCAGGTGCGCGACCCGGGCCGTGACCGGGTCGGGAGCATGACGGTCGAGGAACGCCAGCAGGTTGAGGAAGCTCCCTTCCCCCAGCACGGACAGGAGGAAGGACGCGAGCGCGAAGTCCGGCTCGTCGAGGAGCGTCTGGAGCGACGCCCGCCCGCCGGCGCCGGAGACGCCGAGCGTCGCGCCGCGCAGGCGCGCCCGGCGGGTGAACACCTCGATGTGGCGGGCCTCGTCAGCCACCTGCACCGCCAGGAGCTGCAGCACCTCCTGGAAGTACGGGTGA
>DATDGU010000097.1:0-10600 GCA_036521915.1 Acidimicrobiia bacterium
AGTCGAGCACCTGCCCGCGATCGGCTATCGGCGACGTCGTGACCTGGCGCTCGATGGTGCCGGTCAGGCCGTCGCCGACGACGTGCTCGGACCGCACCTCCGCACGCGCGGCTTCGCGGCCGTCGCCGAACCCGACCCGAACGGGCGGACGTTCCGGGTGCGACCCCGCCTGACTGCCACGCCCCTCGTGTCGATCGTCATCCCGACCGGCGGGCGTCGGCGCCGCGTCCGCGGCGAGACCCTCGACCTCGTCGCCAACGCCGTCGAGAGCGTCGTGGGTCGGTCGACCTACCCGAACCTCGAGCTGGTCGTGGTCGCCGACCCGACCGTCGAAGCGACCACCCGCCGGCGGCTCCGCGCCGCAGCCGGTGACCGGCTGCGCCTCGTCGAGTACACCGAACCCTTCAACTTCGCCCGCAAGATCAACGTGGGGGTGCTCCACAGTCGCGGCGAGTACGTGCTGCTCCTGAACGACGACACTGCGGTGCGCAGCCCAGGCTGGATCGAGTCGCTCCTTCTCTATGCACTCGACCCGGGAATCGGCGCCGTCGGCGCGTTCCTCCGCTTCGGGGACGGGCGCTACCAGCACGTCGGCGTCGTCGCCATCGGCGGCAACCCCGGCCACCCCTACTACGGGTTCCCCGCCGACTACCCCGGCTACCACGACAACGTGGTGGTGCCGGCCAACTACCTCGCGGTGACCGGCGCCTGCCTCATGACCCGCCGCGCCGCGTTCGAGCAGGTCGGCGGGCTCTCGACGGCGTTCCCGTCCAACTACAACGACGTCGACTACTGCCTCAAGCTGCGCCAGGTCGGGCTGCGCACCGTCTGGACACCCGACGCCGAGCTCTTCCACTACGAGACCTCGAGTCGCGAGCCCGGTCCGGTCGCCCAAGAGGAGCTCGACCGGCTGAGGGGCCGCTGGCGCCCGGCGCTGTACGACGACCCCTACTACAGCCCGAACTTCCTGCCGACCGCCGACTTCCTCGTGCCGCTCGGCGCCGGTCGATAGCGCGAGGCCTCAGCTCGCCTGGCGGAGCGAGCCCTCGGTGGCCTTGCCGAGCGACGCCCGGGCGGCGGCCACGCCCGCCCGACCGACGCGGCGGAGGTTGGCGTCAAGGTGCCAGTCGTCCGCCCAGTGAACGGCCCGCCTCGCCCGACGCGGCACCGCGCGACCCCGCCGACGGGCCCCGGTCGTGGGCGCGCGACGAGCCGCCGGGCGCGACGGCGCCGTGGCGGGCGGCTCGACGAGACGCAGCTGCGTGCTCACACCAGGAGTATCGCCGGGGGGTGTGACATCCATTCCGCGCTGTGACGCACGGCACCCCGCCGGGGACCGGAAAAGGGCGCTCGTACACTCGACGGCGGTGACATACCTGGACCACGCCGCCAGCACCCCGATGCGCCCCGAGGCGGTGGCGGCCATGCAGCCCTATCTCTCGGCGTGCTTCGCGAACCCTTCCGGCATCCACGGGGCCGCGCGGGCCGCCAAGACGGCGCTCGAGGAGGCCCGCGAGGTCGTCGCGTCGGCCCTCGGCGCGCGGCCGGGTGAGGTCGTCTTCACCGCCGGCGGGACCGAGGCGGACAACCTCGCCGTGGAGGGCGCCGCCCGGGCGGCGGAGGGTCGCGACGGTGTCGTCGTCAGCGCGTTCGAGCACAAGGGCGTGCTCGCTGCCGGGGACCGGCTCGTCACCGAGGGCTTCCGGGTGCAGCGCGTCGGCGCGCACCGCGACGGCATCGTCGACCTCGAGGCCCTCGAGGCCGTGCTCAACGACCGCACCGCCGTCGTCTCGGTGATGCTCGTGAACAACGAGGTGGGCACCATCCAGCCGCTCGTGGAGGTGGCCGCGCTCGTGCGACGGCGCGCACCGCGTGCGGTGCTCCACACCGACGCCGTGCAGGCCGTCCCGTGGCTCGACGTCGGCGCTGCGGCGGCCGACGCCGCGCTCGTGGCGATCTCGGCCCACAAGTTCGGCGGCCCGAAAGGGGTCGGTGCACTCGTCGTGCGGGACGGGACGAGCGTGCGGCCCCTCCTCGAGGGGGGCG
Source organism: Acidimicrobiia bacterium (assembly GCA_036521915.1). Taxonomy (GTDB): domain Bacteria; phylum Actinomycetota; class Acidimicrobiia; order IMCC26256; family PALSA-555; genus PALSA-555. The sequence goes on from DATDGU010000097.1 coordinate 2,047, forward strand.
GCCAGGAGCGCGGGCTGCGCGCCGGGACCGTCAACGTGGCGGGCGCCGTCGCGATGGCCGCGGCGCTCTCGACGACGATCGAGCGCCGGGCCGAGGACGTGCGACGCGTCGCCGCGCTGCGGGATCGGCTCGTGGAGGGACTCACGGCCCGAGTCCCGGACACCTTCGTCAACGGCGATCCCCGGCGCAAGGTCGCGGGGAACTGCCACGTCGGCTTCCGCGGGGTCGAAGCCGAGGCGCTGCTCGTGGCGCTCGACCGCCAGGACCTCTACGCCGCAGCGGGCTCGTCGTGCTCGTCGGGCGCGACGGAGCCTTCACATGTGCTCGAGGCGATGGGCGTCCCCCGAGCCGAGGCGCTGGCGTCGATCCGGCTCAGCTTGGGCTTCGCGTCCACGGACGAGGACGTCGATCGGGCGCTGGCGGCGATTCCCGCCGCGGTCGACCGCCTGCGAGCGCCGGTCCGGATCTCACGATGAACGTGCTGGTCCTCATGAGCGGCGGCGTCGATTCGTCGGTCGCGGCGGCGCGGCTGGTCCACGCGGGACATGACGTCACGGGCGCGACGCTGCGGCTCTGGGGCGGGGAGACGGGCTCGGGATGCTGCAGCGTCTCCGACGTCGAGGACGCGCGCCGCGTGGCCGCGCAGCTCGACATCCCGCACTACGTGTTCAACTTCGCGGACGCCTTCACCGCGAGTGTGGTGGAGCCCTACGTCGCGTCCTACGCGGACGCGCGCACACCGAACCCGTGCGTGGACTGCAACCGAGCCATCAAGTTCGGTCGGGCCCTTGACCGCGCCGTCGCGCTCGGTTTCGATGCCGTCGCCACCGGCCACCACGCCCGCGTGGAGCGCGGTCCCGGTGGCGCGTATCGGCTCCGCCGGGGCGCCGATCTCGCGAAGGACCAGTCCTATGTCCTCTACATGCTCGGCCAGGGCGAGCTCGCGCGAGCGTTGTTCCCGGTCGGCGAGCTGACCAAGGCGGAGGTCCGGGCGCAGGCCGCGCGGCTCGGTCTGCGCACCGCCACCAAGCCGGAGAGCATGGACGTGTGCTTCATCGCCCGCGGCGACCGCAACCGCTTTCTGGCCGCCCACGCGCCGCGGCGTCCGGGTCCTGTCGTCGACGCGACCGGGCGGGTGCTGGCGCGCCACGCGGGCATCGCCGAGTTCACGGTCGGGCAACGGCGCGGACTGGGCATCGCCGGTGGCGGCCCCCACTACGTCGTCGGGATCGACGCCGCGACCGCGACGGTCACGGTCGGCGATCGCGCCGCGCTCGTCGACCAGGAGATCCCCGTGCGTGACCTGCGATTCGTTGGTGACGCGCCCGGCGTCGAACCGCTGCTGGTGCAGACGCGGGCCCACGGCGTGCCGGTCCCCGGGCGACTTGCGGGCGACCGCGTCCGGCTGGACGCCCCCGCGCCGCGAGTCGCACCGGGTCAGGTCGTCGCCCTCTACGACGGCGACCAGCTCGTCGGCGGAGGCCTCGCCGCCTAGACCGAGCGATTCGCCGCGCAGGCGAAGTGTCGGGTCACGCGCCACTCAGCGCTTCGGCACGTCCCCGACCTCGACCCGAACCCTGCGGCGCGCCGCACCGGCCAGCACCTCCGAGCGCCGGGCCACGGCGACGGCCATCGCGGGTGCGTTCACCGTCCGCGCGTCCTGACCCGGACGGGCGGCGAGCACGAGCTCGGCGGGCTCGTCGAAGGCCGCGACGAGCGATCCGAGCGTCGCGCCCATGCGGAGGTCGAGCGCGACGCCGGGCGATTCGTCGGCCGCGAGCGACCGCAGCAGCTGGATGTGCTCGCGAGGGAACAGGGTGTTCTCCACGAGCGACATCCGATCGACGACCACCACGCCGGCCGGCACCAGCACGAGCCAGCGCCGGGACAAGCGATGCAACGCGCGCCCGGCGAGCGCCGCGAGCGGGAGCCCGATCACCACCGTGACGCCGCCCGCCAGGTAATGGCCACCGGCCACGAGGAGCGGACCGACGATCACGCCGGCGACCACGACGGCCCGCACGGCCGGCAGGGGTCCGAGGAACAGGGCCGGCGGGACACGAAGGGGGTAGCGCTGCTCGTCGCCGTAGGCCACGGCGTTGGCCGACGCGATCGCGAACGACGAGTCGGCGGCGAGCACGGCGGCCACGACCGTCCCGGCGAGGCCTCCGATGGCCGCGAGCGTCGACGGGTTGCCGCTCCCGACGGCGACCAGCACGGCGACGAACAGCGTCGGGGCGATCACGCGCACGAGCGTGAGCCCCGCCGGCCGCGGGGCCAGCACCGCGACGAGCCCGATCCCCCACGCGAGCCAGCACAGCGCCGCCGCGACGACCTGCTCCGCGGTGGGCCAGTTCCGCACGCCGTCCGCGATCGCCGGGGCCGCGGTGAGCGGCAGCGTGATCCACGCCGCTCGGAGCAGCCACACCCGCATGAGCGTCAGTCTCGCGGCGGACGCGCCACCCGTGTGGCCACCGGACACCCGACCAGCGCGGTACGTCGATGTCGTCGATGAGCGTGTCGCGGTCCCTCGGTAACCTGCGGTCGATGGCTGCGGAGCCCGGCGCCCCCGAGGACGCAGCAGCGCGGGCGGCGGGGCTCCGCGACGAGATTCAGGGCCACAACGAGCGCTACTTCATGCTCGACGACCCGATCATCTCGGACGCCGAGTACGACGCGCTGCTGCGCGAGCTCCTCGAGCTCGAGGCACGCGATCCGAGCCTCGTCACGCCGGACTCGCCCACCCAGCGCCCGGGGGGCCACGCCAGCGCCACGTTCGCGCCGGTGGCCCATCTCCAGCCGATGCTGTCGCTCGACAACGCGTTCACCGCCGAGGAGGTCCGCGCCTGGCACGAACGCATCGCTCGCATCGTGCCGGGACCCATCACCTTCGTCGGCGAGCCCAAGCTCGACGGGCTCGCGATCTCGCTCCTCTACGAAGAGGGTCGCCTCGTGCGCGGCGCGACGCGCGGGGATGGGTTCACCGGCGACGACGTCACAGCGAACATCGCCACGATCGGCTCGATCCCGAAGGTGCTGACGGGCGCGGCGCGGCCCACGCGCCTCGAGGTGCGCGGCGAGGTGTTCATGCCGCTGCAAGCCTTCGCCGAGCTGAACGAGCGCCAGGGCGAGGCCGGCGAGCGCCTCTTCGCCAACCCTCGCAACGCGGCCGCGGGCAGTCTCCGCCAGAAGGATCCGCGCGTCACGGCGTCTCGAGCACTCGACTTCTTCGGCTACCAGCTCGGCCTGCAAGAAGGCGGCCCGGTCCTGCGATCGCACCACGAGACGCTGGCGTGGATCGCGGATCTCGGCGTCCCGGTGAACCCGCACATCGAGTCGTTCGACGAGCTCGACGCCGTCGTGGGGTTCTGCGAGCGGATGCTCGAGCAGCGCCATTCGCTCGGCTACGAGATCGACGGCGCCGTCGTGAAGGTCGACGACCTGGCCCAGCGCGCCGAGATGGGCACGACGAGCCGCGCCCCGCGTTGGGCGATCGCGTTCAAGTTCCCGGCGGAGGAGAAGACGACCCGCCTGAACGGGATCATGGTCAGCATCGGCCGCACGGGGCGTGCGACCCCGTTCGCCCTGCTCGAGCCGGTGTTCGTCGGCGGCTCGACCGTCGGGCTGGCGACGCTGCACAACGAGGACGAGGTGGCGCGCAAGGACGTGCGTCCCGGCGACACCGTGATCGTCCGCAAGGCGGGCGATGTGATTCCCGAGGTCGTCGGCCCGGTCGTGGCGACACGGCCGCGCGGCCGGCGCAAGTGGAAGTTCCCGACGAACTGCCCGGTCTGCGGCTCCCCGCTCGTGCGGCTCGAGGGCGAGGCCGACGCGCACTGCGTCAACATCGAGTGCCCCGAGCAGCGGGTGCAGCGCATCGTCTACTTCGCCGGGCGCGCCGCGATGGACGTCGAGGGCCTGGGCGAGGAGCGGGTCCGGCAGTTCGTCGACGCGGGGCTCCTCCGGGACGCTGGCGACATCTACTCGCTGACCGTCGAGCAGCTCGTGCCGCTCGAGCGGATGGCCCAGCGGTCCGCCGAGAACCTCGTGGCGTCGCTCGAGGCCTCGAAGTCGCGCGGGCTCACGCGTGTGCTCGTCGGGCTCGGGGTCCGCCACCTCGGGCCGACCGCGGCGCAGGCCGTCGCCCGGGCGCTCGGCGACATGGAGCGGGTGGAGGCGGCGTCCACCGAGGAGCTCACGGCCGTGGACGGCGTCGGCCCGGTCATCGCGGAGAGCGTCGCTCGCTTCTTCGCCGTTGCGGGCAACCGCGAGGTCGTCGACAAGCTGCGCCGCGCCGGGGTCGACCTGCGAGCCGCCGAGCAGCCGGTCGCCGCGCCCCCCGGCGCGCCGTCGCTCGCCGGCTTGGCGTTCGTGCTGACCGGGGGGTTGGAGAGCCTCAGCCGCGAGGAGTCGGAGTCGGCGATCCTGGCCCGAGGCGGCAAGGTCACCTCGAGCGTCTCGAAGAAGACGAGCTACGTCGTCGTGGGCGAGAATCCCGGTTCGAAGCTGACGAAGGCCGAGCAGCTCGGCGTCCCGATCATCGATGAGGCCGCCTTCCTGGAGATCCTGGAGCACGGCCCACCCGAGCAAGGAGCGACGTGATGGTCGACAAGTCCAAGGTCGGGTTGCGCGACGACCCGGCCACGATGCCCATCGAGCGCGGCAAGGTCCGTGAGTTCGCTCGCGCGTGCATGTCGTCAAATCCGGCATACGTCGACGCGCCGTCGCCCGTCAGCCCACCCACCTTCCTCACGACGGTCAACTTCTGGATGGGGAGTGGGACGTCACCCCTCGCGCAGCTCGACATCGATCTCCGGCGACTGCTCCACGGCGGGCAGGAGTACGTGTTCCACGGCCCACCGCCCCGGGCCGGCACGGAGCTCACCTTCCAGACGCAGGTCGACCAGATCTACGAGAAGGAGGGGCGCCGGGGCGGCACGATGACGTTCGTCGAGACGGTCACCGAGTTCCGCGACCCGGCCGGCACGCTCGTCGCCGAGGCGCGCTCGACAGCGATCGAGACCGGGCAAGCACCGACGCAGGAGGGCTGACGATGGGTTGGGACGACCTCACGGAAGGCACGAAGGGTCCCCGACGCGAGGTCGGACCGCTCACGCGGACCGACTTCGTCCGATATCAGGGAGCGTCGGGCGACTTCAACCCCATCCACCACGACGAGGAGTTCGCGAAGTCGGCCGGGTTCCCGACCGTCTTCTCGGTCGGCATGCTCCAAGCCGGGATCCTCGGCTGTTACTGCACCGACTGGCTCGGCGCGGAGAACGTGCGCCGCTTCGCGGTGCAGTTCCGCGAGCAGGTCTGGCCCGGTGACCATCTCGTCTGTGAGGCCACCGTGGCGCGCCGCTTCGAGGAGGGCGGCGAGCGGCGCGTCGACCTCGACCTCGTCGTGACCCGCGAGGAGAGCGGCGGCACGGCCATCAAGGGCCAAGCCACGTTCGTCGTGCCGTGATCGTCTCGTGACCGAGACAATGCGGGCGCAGGTGCTGCACGCGCCCGCGCCGGCGGACCGCCACCCGCTCGAGCTCGAGGAGCGCGCGCGGCCGCACCCGGGCCCGGGCTCGGTGCGCGTCGCGGTGCGCGCCTGCGGCTGCTGTCGCACCGACCTGCACGTGATCGAGGGCGACCTCGAGCTGCCCGTGCTCCCGATCATCCCCGGGCACCAGGTCGTCGGGGTCGTGGAGGCGCTCGGCGAGGGGTGCCACCGCCTCGGGATCGGTGACCGCGTCGGCGTGGCCTGGCTCCACGAGACGGACGGCGTGTGCGAGTACTGCCGGCGCGGCGAGGAGAACCTCTGCGAGGCCGCGCGCTTCACCGGGTGGACGGTGGACGGGGGCTACGCCGACGCGATCACCGTCCCCGAGGACTTCGCGGTGCAGTTGCCGCCCGACCTGTCGGACCTCGCCGCCGCGCCCCTGCTCTGCGCGGGGGTCGTCGGCTACCGCGCGCTGCGACGGGCCGACGTGCAGCCCGGTGACCGCGTCGCGCTCCTCGGGTTCGGCGCATCGGCGCACCTCGCCCTCCAGGTCCTCGCGTACTGGGGCTGCGAGGCGGTCGTGCTCACCCGAGGGGAGCGGCACCGGTCGCTCGCCCGAGAGCTGGGCGCCGCGTGGGTCGGTGACGCCGCGGAGCTGCCTCCTGCCCCCTGCGATCGCGCCGTCGTGTTCGCGCCGGCGGGCGAGCTGGTCCCCGTGGCGCTGCAGGTCATCCGCCCGGGCGGGACCGTCAGCCTGGCGGGGATCCACATGTCCCCGATCCCGTCGTTCGACTACGGGCTGCTGTGGCGGGAGCGCACACTGCGGTCCGTCGCCAACATGACACGGCGCGACGCCGAGGAGTTCATGGCGATCGCCGCGGCCGCACCGGTGCGAGCCGAGTTCGACACCTACCCGCTCGAGGCGGCGGGCGACGCGCTCGACGCGATCGCGCACGACGCGGTGCGTGGCGCCGCCGTGCTCAACGTCAACGCCGCGGGCTAGGCGCCCACCCGGAACGTCCAGCTGTAGCTGCCGGGATCGGGCGGACGCGGCTTGGCGGCGACCCAGAACTCGACCGTGACCGAGTGCGTGCCCGGCGCGAACTGGCTGAACGGCTTGCCCGGTCCCGGACGGAACGCGACCTCGCCGGCCGCGACGGCCTGCTCGAGCTGGTTCACGGGGAGCTCCTGCCCGTCGAGCACGAGCGCGCCGGTCAGGTTCGTCTGCAGCTGGACGTCGATCGTCGTCTGGGGTCGGACCAGCGTCCCGGGGGAGGGCTGGACGCTGATGACGTTCGTCGGCTGACCCACCGGCGCGGGCGGCGTCGTGTCCGCCTTCTGCAGCAGCAGGATCCCGAGGTTCGCCACCGCGATGAGCCCGATCACGACGATGGCGACCCGCCACGGGTGGCGGAACAGCGGTCGGCGCGCCGGGCTCGACCCGACGGGCAGCGCCGTCGGTTGCCTCGTGCTCACGAGGCGCCACGGTACCGGCGTGTCGTGACGGGCGCGCCATCGCGTCGCGCGCGTGCCGCGGGATTCGCAGGAGCGCCTCCTAGCCTGGAGTCGATGGTCCAAGCCGTCGCCGACCTCGTCGGCCGGGTTCTCGTCTCGCGCTATCGGCTGCTCGCGCCGATCGGCGCGGGAACTAGCGGCCGCGTCTACCTGGCGGACGACGTGCGACTGCGACGCCGCGTTGCGGTTAAGGTGCTCCAGCCCGGGCTTGGCGACGACGCCGGCTTCGTCCGCCGCTTCCGGTCAGAGGCGCAGCTCGCCGCGTCGCTGCACCACCCGCACGTCATGGCGGTCTACGACTGGGGCCAGGACGAAGGCCTCGCCTTCATGGTCGTCGAGCTGCTGCGCGGCGGGTCGCTGCGCGCGCTCCTCGACCAGGGCCCCGACCTCTCGCCCGCGCAGGCCGCGCTCGTCGGCCGGCAGGTCGCGGAGGCCCTGCACTACGCGCACGACCGGGGCTTATCCACCGCGACATCAAGCCGGCCAACCTGGTCTTCGACGAGCACGGCGCCGTGCGCGTCGCGGACTTCGGGCTTGCCCGCGCGCTCGCCGAGGCGTCGTGGACCGAGCCGGTGGGCGCGCTCGTCGGCACCGCCCGGTACGCCGCGCCGGAGCAAGGGGGCGCGTTCCCCGTGGACGGGCGGGCCGACCTGTACGCGCTCGCGGTGGTCCTCGTCGAGGCGACGACCGGCGAGGTGCCGATCGTCGGGGACTCCCCGATCGGCACGCTCGCGGCGCGCACGGTGCGGGGGATCCTGGCGCCACCGGAGCTCGGCGCGCTGGGCGCGGTCATCGAGCGGGCCGGGCGACCCGACCGCGCCGACCGCTATCCGGATGCGGCGACGATGGCTGCCGCGCTCGCCGACGTCGCGACGCGCCTCCCGGAGCCGGCGCCGCTGCCGCTGCCCGGGCTCGGCGACGCGGTCGAGGACCCCGATCCGACCCGGTCGGGCGTGCCGACCACCGCGCGGACGGGCGAGTCCGAGGCGATGGAGGAAGGCGTCTACGCCATCCCGGTGCGCCCGGCTCCGGTCCGGACGTGGCGCGCCGTGCCCTACGTCGTCGGCGCCGCGCTCGTCGCGGCGATCGTCATCGCCGCGGTGCTCCTGTTCGCGGGTGGCGCAGGTCCGGGGGTCGCCGCGCCGACGCTGGTCGGGCAGACGGAGAAGCTCGCCATCTCGAAGGCCGGGGACGCGGGCGTCCTCGTGCAGGTCGCGTCGAGGCAGCGCGCCGACGACCCGCCTGGCGTCATCATCGCCCAGGACCCCGCACCCGGCACCTTCGTCGGCCGCGGGGGCCAGATCGACGTCGTGCTGTCGCTCGGCCCGCCGCCCGTGCCGGTGCCGAGCGTCGTGGGTCGCGCCGTCACCGACGCGCAGGCGATCCTCACGCAGGCCGGGTTCCAGGTGAAGGTCAGCCAGCAGTACGACAACACCATCCCGAAGGGTGTGGTCATATCGATGTCCCCGGCGGGCGCGACGAAGGCGCCCCCGGAGTCGACCGTGACGGTGGTCGTCAGCGAGGGTCCCGCGCCGATCCCCATTCCCG
>DATDGU010000098.1:0-6011 GCA_036521915.1 Acidimicrobiia bacterium
ACGTCGGCGCGCAGCTTGCGGCCCCAGCGTCCGGCGACCCCGACGAGGAGCGGGATCGGCAGCGCGAGTCCGGCGCTCACGTGGAGCATGCGGACCAGCGCACGCTGGCCGACGAGCGTCGAGATCGGGCCCGCGTAGAGCGCAGCGCCGGTGAGCATGCAGATGCCGAAGAGCGACGCCGTGGTCCAGTGGGCGTAGCGCTCGACCCGGTCGAAGCGCGCGAGCTCAGCTGGTGCGCTCATCGTCCCGGTGGTTCGAGTGGCCGACCCAGCCGTCCACGTCGTAGCCGCGGTGCTCCCAGTAGCCGGGCTCGACGGCGCGGGTCAGCTCGATCGTGTCGAGCCACTTGCACGACTTGTAGCCGTACATGGGCGCGACGTAGAGCCGCACCGGGCCGCCGTGCTCGTCGCTCAACGGCGCGTCCTCCAGCTCGTAAGCGACGAGCACGTCCTTGCGGCGGGCCTGCGACAGGGTGAGGCTCTCGCTGTACGCGCCGTCGAAGGACACGAAGCGCACGGCGTGTGCGTCCGACTGGACGCCGGCGCGATCGAGCACGTCCGCGAGCCGCACGCCCGCCCAGGGCACCTGCGGGACCCGCCAGCCGGTGACGCACTGGAAGTCGCGCACGACGTGCGTCTTCGGCATGGCGGTGATCTCGTCGTAGGTGAGCACGAGGTCGCGGTCCACGAGGCCCCGCACCTTCAGCCGGTAGGCGGAGCGGCTGCGACTGGGGATGCTGGTCGTGACGCTGTAGATCCGGAAGCGGCCGATCGGCAGCAGCGAGAGCAGCCCCGTCGGGTCCTTCACGAGCACCGGGCCGACGTTGCGCTCGAGCCAGCCCTGGATCTGGGAGCCGAACACGAAGCCGGTGGCGGCGAACGCCGCGAGCCCGAGGAACACGCGACGACCCACGGCCGTCTCGTGCGAGCCTTGCTCCATCGGGAACGCCTGACATCGACGACGCTGCCCCCCCATGATGGCAGCGCTCCTGGTCGAACCGATCGTCGCGTCAGGGGCGCCGGGTCGTGGTCGTCGTGCCGTGGCGGGTCGTGGTCGTCGTGGGGTGCCTCGGGGTGGTCGTCCCCGGGTGCTGACCCTTCGTCGTGGTCGTCGTCGTGCCGCCGGTCCGCCACGAGGTGAGGTCGAACGCCTGCTCCATCTGCTGGAGGATCGCGTTCGCGACGAGGTCGCCGCCGGCACGCGTGTAGTGGATCCCGTCGGCGGCGCGCACCTGGGTGACGGTGCCGTCGGGGTTCGGGAGCGCGTCGGCGTACGCGTACCCGCCGCCCGCCGCCGGGGTGCCGATGACGGGGGCGGGGTCGACGTAGAACACGCGGCCGGGCCGCATCTGGGCCTGGGTCTTGAAGATGTTGTTGATGAGGACGTAGTCGTTCAGGTAACGGCCCATGTCGCGGATGGGCGGGATGCCGACCATGAACACGCGCGGGTGGCTGGCGAGCCCGAGGATCGTGTCCATGAGCCCGCCCACGCGTCGCGAGTACTCGGCCTGCCAGGCCGGGCTCCCGAACGTCTCGCCGCCGTTGTCGCCGGTGAGCGTCTGGTCGTCGTTCGCGCCGAGCGTCAGCACGACCGCGTTCGGCTGGTCCGCGGTGAGCACCTCGGCGAGGTAGTTCGGCCAGTTGAAGACCTCGGGTCGGGCGAGCCCGGTCGCGATGTGGGTGTCGACGGGGCCGACGATCCCGACGGCGCCGGTGCCGGTGGCGTCGTTGATGAGCGACTGGCCCGGCGTGTCGCCGAGCGAGTCGCCGCCGATCCAGAGGCGCAGCATGTGCTGGGGCGTGAAGGCCTCGCGGGGCGGGAGCGTCGTCGGCGTCGCGCTGGTCGGCGTGTGCAAGGTGGGGCTGGGGAGGTGGTTCTGCACCTCGTCGTCGCTGCTGCGTCCCAGCAGCGACTTGAACTCGACGCGGAGCCGATCGATGTCGAGCCCGTGGCTGAGGTCGTAGACGGGCGTGGCGAAGAACTTGGCGAGGTCGCGCTTCAAGCCCACGGGCTGGCCGAGGGCGTTCTTGCGCATCCCGGGCGCGTTCAGCAGGGCCCCGACGAGCAGCGCGATGAGGGCGACGGCGATCACCTTGCCGGCGGGCAGCGGGACGCGCGGCGGGGCGCCCTGGTCGCCGACCAGCTCGTCGAGCGTGGAGACCCGCGTCGTGTGCTTCTCGGGGGGTTCCGTCGTCGCCATGTCAGAAACGGAAGTAGATGAAGGGGGCGACCCCGCGGGGCCCCATGCTGTTGATGAGCAGGAGGAGCACGCCGAGCAAGACGCCCTGCCCGACGACGGGCACGCGCGAGAAGCGGCTCATGAGCTTCCCGATCGCGTCGCGTGGGATGTACTGCTCGCCGATCCCGGCGGCGATGGCGAGGATGACCCCGCCGGTGATGAGGGGCGAGACCTCGAGCCAGTGGCTCGGGTCGAAGATCCGCGTGATAACCGCGGCGGCGTTCGAGAACGACTCCGCGCGGAAGAAGATCCAGGCGAAACACACCACCTGGAACGTCACGAACCGTTGGACCGCCCGGCTGCGCCACGTGCTCGGCGCCTGATGATGGTGGGCCGCGGCGCGCCTCGTCGATCGCCAGTGCTCGTAGCTGAGGCCCGTGCCGTGGATCCCGCCCCACGCGACGAACGTCCACGACGCGCCGTGCCAGAGCCCCCCCAACAGGAAGGTGATCATGATGTTGCGGTAGGTCTGCCAAGCGCCGCGGCGGCTGCCGCCGAGCGGGATGTAGAGGTAGTCGCGCAGCCACCGGGAAAGGGTCATGTGCCATCGGCGCCAGAAGTCCTGCAGCGAGATCGCGGCGTACGGGCTGTCGAAGTTCTGGGGGAACCGGAACCCGAGCAGCAGGGCCAGGCCGATCGCCATGTCGGTGTAGCCGCTGAAGTCGGCGTAGATCTGGACCGCGTACGCGTAGACGGCGACCAGCACCTCGAGGGAGCTGTGCTGCTTGGGGTTCGCGAACACGATGTCGACGAAGTTCGTGCCGAGGAAGTTGGCGATCACCACCTTCTTGAAGAGTCCGAGGAAGATCAGGTAGAAGGCGCGGCTCGAGTCGACCTTGCGCGGATCGTGGCGCTCGCGCAGCTGCGGCAGGAACTCGGAGGCTCGCACGATCGGGCCCGACACGACGTGCGGGAAGAACGACAGGTAGACGGCGAACTCGAGCAGCGACCGGGGCTCGAACGTGCGCCGGTAGACGTCGATGATGTAGCTCATCGCCTGGAACGTGAAGAACGAAATCCCGATCGGGAGCAGCACCGCGGGCACCGTCGGGGACACGCCAAGCCCGATGCGGTGCAGGAAGTTCGTCGCGTTGCTGACGAAGAACGCGTCGTACTTGAAGTAGCCGAGGGCACCCAGGTTGGCGACGATGCCGGCGGTCAGCCACGCCCGGCGAACGCCTTCCCGCTCGGTGCTGTAGATCTGCAGCGCAACGATCTGGTTGACGAGCGTGGACCCGACCAGCAGGAAGATGAAGCGCCAGTCGTAGTAGCCATAGAAGAAGTACGACGCGGCGAGGATGAAGAGCTGCCACTGGAATCGCTTGTGCATCAGGATCCAGCTGGTGGGCAGCACCACCATGAAAAAGATCGCGAACGTGATGGTCGGGAAGAGCATGGGAGCGCCCAGTCTCGCATCCGGCGCATCGAGTTCCCGGGCTACGCCGCGTCGGTCCGCTCCGGTGCACGGCCGGACGCGACGATCCCCGTACGCTCCGGGAATGGACGCCGTCTACGAGATCGACGGGGACCGCATGGTCCCGACCGAGCTGGCGCGCGGACCCTGGTCACCGGACGCGCAGCACGGCGGCGGCCCGGCCGGGTTGCTCGCCCGGGCGCTCGAGCGGGCCGACCCGGGCGAGGCGCACTTCGTCAGCCGCCTGACCATCGAGCTGCTGCGGCCCGTGCCCCTCACGCCGCTCGAGGTCCGCACGCGCACGCTGCGTCCGGGGCGGCGCGTGCAGTGGCTGGAGGGGTCGCTCGTGGCCGACGGCGTCGAGGTGGTGCGCGCCACCGCGCTGCGCCTCCGCACCGATCCGGCGCTGGCGCTGCCGGTGCCGGCCCCGGAGCCGCTCGCGCTGCCCGTGCCCGCCGACAGCGTCGCCTACGCCATCACCTTCCCCCAGGCCCAGGCGAGCTCCGGGTTCTGGAACGCGATGGAGCTCCGCGTCGCCGCCGGCGCGTTCGCCGAGACCGGCGACGCGACCATCTGGTTCCGCCTCACGGTCCCGCTCGTCGCGGGCGAGACCCCGAGCCCGCTCCAGCGAGTCGCCGCCGCCGCCGACTTCGGCAACGGGGTGAGCGCCGCCCTCGAGCGCGGCAAGTACCTCTTCATCAACCCCGACCTGAGCGTGTTCCTCCACCGCCTGCCCGTCGGCGAGTGGGTGGCGCTCGAGGCCCGGACCTTCGCCGAGGCGCACGGCATCGGGGTGGCCGAGAGCGCCCTCCACGATGAGCAGGGCCGCATCGGCCGCGCCGTGCAGTGCCTGCTCGTGGACCGCCTCTAGGCCGAGCTCGCCTCCGGGATCCCGGATATCTACTATCCGGGATTGTGCGGCTGTCGGAGGGCGTCGAGTGGGGGCTGCACTGCGTCGTCCTCGCGGCGATGCTGCCGACCGACGCGGCGCTGCCCGCCGGGCGCCTCGCGGAGTACCACGACGTGCCGAGCGCGTACCTGGCGAAGCACCTCCAGGCGCTCTCCCGCGACCGGATCCTCGAGGCGCTCCCCGGGCCGCGCGGCGGCTATCGGCTCGCTCGACCGGCGGACGAGATCACCGTGCTCGATGCCGTCGAGGCCCTCGAGGGCTGCGAGCCGGCGTTTCGCTGCACGGAGATCCGGCGGCGCGGACCGGCGCGGGTGGCGGCGCGCGAGTACCGGGCGCCGTGCTCGATCCACGTCGTGATGGACCGCGCCGACGCGGCGTGGCGGGCCGAGCTCGCCGCGACATCGATCGCCGACCTGGTCGGGATGGTCCTGGCGTCGGCGCCGCCGCCGACGCTCGAGAAGGGGTGGAGCTGGATGCAGGAGGCGCTGCGATGAAGGTGTTCCTGACGGGCGCGACCGGCGCGATCGGCCCCACCACGGTGGGGGCGCTGCTCGATGCGGGGCACGATGTGCGGGCGGTGGCCCGCACCGACGAGAAGGCCGACGCGCTGCGCCGGGCCGGTGCGGAGCCGGTGACCGTCGATCTCTTCGACGACGCCCAGGTCCGGGCCGCCACCGCGGGCTGCGACGCGATCGCGCACCTGGCCACGAACGTGCCCGCGGCGACGCGCGCCGGTCGCCGCGGCGCCTGGTCGATCCACAACCGGCTGCGCACCGACGCGACCCGCACGCTCCTCGGCGCGGCCCGCGAGCACGGCATCGGCGTGTTCGTGAAGGAGTCGATCACGTTCGCGTACCCGGACCGGGGCGCCGAGTGGATCGACGAGTCGGTGCCGGTGGTCGCCGCCGGCTTGCTGGAGCCGACGCTCGAGGGCGAGGACCTGGTCGGGCAGTACACGGCGGCCGGGGGGCGCGGCGTCGTGCTGCGCTTCGGGCTCTTCTACGGGCCGACCAGCCGGGGCGTCGACGAGGGGCTCCGACTGGCCCGCTGGCGGGCCTCGACCGTCGCCGGGCCGGCCGACGCGTACCTGTCGTCGACCCACACCGACGACGTGGCGACGGCGGTGGTCGCCGCGCTCGACGCGCCGGCCGGTCGCTACAACGTGGTGGACGACGAGCCCCTGACCCGCCGCGCCTACCTCGATGCGTTCGCCCAGGCCTTCGGGCTGCCGCACCTCCGGCGCACGCCGGCGCTGTTGATCCGGCTCGCGGCCGGGTCGGCGGCGAGCGCGCTCCTCGCGTCCCAGCGCGTCGCGAACGCCCGCTTCAAGGCGACGACGGGCTGGGCCCCGACGCAGCCCGACGCCCGCGTCGGATGGCAGGCCGTCGCCGACGCTCGACGCGCGGGGGCGGCCCGATGAGCGCTCGGCTGACCCTGCGCGTCGCGCT
>DATDGU010000099.1:0-1567 GCA_036521915.1 Acidimicrobiia bacterium
GCGTCGGCCAGGTCGTTGGCGTGCACGAACTGGTAGCGGTTCTTCCCCGAGCCGAGGAGGTACACCGGTGCGCCGTCGGCGACGAAGTCGAAGAGCACCGCCATGATCCCGAGCCGGCCGTGCCCCATGATCGTGCGGGGCCGGATGATCGTCACGTCGAGGCCGGCCGCGACTGCCTCCTCGCAGAGCAGCTCGGCTTCGAGCTTGGCCCGCCCGTAGTCCTCGAGCGGGTGGCGCGGCGAGTCCTCGCGCACCGGGTTGGCCTCTGGGATCCCGAACACGGCGCTCGACGAGGTATGCACCACCTTCGTCACCCGGGCGTCGCGTGCCGCCACGAGGAGGTTCGCGGTCCCGACGACGTTCACCGAGTGGAACAGCCCTCGGTCCTTGGCCAGGGGCACCTGCGCCACGTTGTGGAACACGACGTCCACACCGTCGCAGGCGCCCCGCAGGGCCTCGCGGTCCCGCACGTCGCCGGCGACGAACTCGACGGTGTCGGGGCGCGCCGGTGGGGCCAGGTCGAAGACCCGCACCGCGTCGCCACGGTCGTGGGCCCGGTCGACGAGCACCGAGCCGAAGTACCCGGAGCCGCCCGTGACGAGGACGCGCCGGGTCACAGCCGGGCGCCGTGTTGGAGGCACCACCGCACACTGGCGCGCATGCCCTCGAGCAGCCCGACCGCCGGCTCGTAGCCCAGCTCGGCCCGAGCCCGCCCGATGTCGCAGGCGATCGTGTCACGCAGCTCCCCCAGCACATGGACCGCCTGCACGTAGCGGCCCCGGCCTTGCAGGACCCGGTCGGCCGTCGCGGCGAGCGCCGCGGCGCTCGCCGGGAGGTGCGGCTGGCGCGACGAGACGCGCAGCCCCTCGGCCTGGAGGGCGCTGCGCACCGTCGCCAGCACGGTGCGCAGCTCCACCGGCTCGGCGTCGGCGATCCAGTACGCCCGCCCGGGCGCGACGGCCGCGGCCTCGGCGCGCAGCAACCCGTCGACGAGGTTCCCGGTGTAGACGAGCGACCGGCGGTTCGTGCCCGGGCCCGGGATCGGGAAGCGCCCCCGCCGCACCGCGGCGAAGAACTGGGTCTGACGCGCCGGCTGGTACGGGCCGTAGAACCAGGGGGCCCGGACGATGACCGTCGCGAGGTCGCCGCGGTCGTGGCTGCGCTGCACGAGCAGCTCGGCCTCGTACTTCGACTGCCCGTACCCGAGGTCGGGGTGGTACGGCGAGTCCTCGGTGAAGCGGTCGGTGCGCGTCGGGTTCGCCCCGAACGGCGAGTTCGAGGACACGTGCACGAAGCGCGTCGTGCCGGCGCGGCGGGCCCGATCCAGGACCAGCTGGGTGCCGCCGACGTTGACGTCGAAGAGCTCGCGGGTCCCGTGGTGCGGGTGGATGACACCGGCGGCGTGGAACACGGTGGGGGTGCTGACCCCGTCGAAGAGCCGGTCGGCGGCCGCGGGGTCCCGGACGTCCCCGGGGACGGCTTCGACGCTCGACGAGAGGTTCTCAAGCACCGCGGCCTCGTCGACGCTGCGTACGAGGCAGCGGACCCGCGTGTGGGTCCGGGCCAG
>DATDGU010000100.1:0-5027 GCA_036521915.1 Acidimicrobiia bacterium
TCGGTCGTGACGTTCTCTCGATCGTCGCGCCCGGCGGTGCAAGTAGCCGTGGACGACGCTGCGGACACGGCCGCCGGGGGCGACGCGGCGCTGCCCGTGCCGGCTTCGCCGTCCGCTCGTGGTCTCGCCGATCACCCGGTCGCGGTCATCGGTCTGGTCGGTGTCGTCCTCGTGGTCCCGATGGTCGTGGCCCTCATCACGCTGACGAACGTGCACTGGTTTCCGCTGCTCGACCTGGCGTGGACCGAGATGCGTCTGCGCGACGTGTGGAGCAGCAATCCGCCCCTCCTCGGTCTCGCAGGTCGTATCGGGCCATTCGGACACCAGGGCAGCCATCCCGGTCCGCTCAGCTTCTATGTGATGTGGCCGGTGTATGCACTGTTCGGCAGCACCGCGTGGGGGATGGAGCTCGCCTCGGTCTTCGTCCACGTCGCGGGGATCGCGATCGTGCTGTGGATCGCCTACCGGCGGGGCGGGTTGGGTCTCGTGCTCGGGATGGCCGCCGTGCTCGCGGTCCTGCTGCGCGCCTACGGCGCGTCGCTGCTCACCCAGGCTTGGAACCCGTATCTCCCGGTGGTCTGGTGGCTGGTCTTCCTGCTCTCGGTGTGGTCGGTCCTCTGCGACGACTGGCTGTTCCTCCCGGTCGCGGTGTTCGCCGGCACCTTGTGTGCCCAGACGGAAGTCTCCTACCTCGGTCTCTGCGTCGCTCTCGGCGCGGTCGCGGTGGGGGTGGCTGGTGTGGTCGCCTACCGCCGTCGACACGATCGTGCCGTGATCCGACGCTTCGCCACCGCGCTGGTCGCCACGGTGGTGGTCGCGGGGCTCGTGTGGCTCCCACCCGTCGTGCAGCAGCTGACGACCGCGCACGGCAACCTCGGGGTGCTCTTCAACTACTTCCGAAACCCGCCGCAGGCACCCGCGGGACTGGTCCAAGGCGTCAAGGTGATGCTGGCCCATCTCAATCCCGTCGTGGTCGTCACGCACGCGCTCGTGCCGACGACCTCACACGTCGACGTGACGACGGGATCGGTGATTCCTGGCTCGGTGTTTCTCGCCCTCTGGCTCGCCACGGCCTTCGCGGCATGGAGGTCGAAGCTGCGCGCGCTCGTGGGGCTGCACGCCGTCATCGCAATCACGCTCGTCATCGGCGTGGTGTCGATCAGCCGGATCTTCGGGATCCTCTGGTACTACCTGGTGCTCTGGGCCTGGGGCGTCGACGTCCTGATGGTCGTGGCCGTCGGCTGGACGCTTGTCGAGGTCGCCAAACGCTCGGTGCCCGCCTCGACGATGCGGCCGATGCTGAAGGCAGGTGCGGCCGGCCTCGTCGCGTTGACCGTCGGGATCAGCGTCCTGTTCGCCGTCGAGGCCTCCGACGTCGAGGTGCCGACCCCGCGGCTCTCCGAGACGTTGGGGGCGCTCGTGTCGCCCACCGCTCACGCACTCGACGAGCACGTGGGGGTGAGCGACGGCCGTGCGGGGCGCTACCTCGTCACGTTCACGGATCCGGACTTCTTGGGTTCCCAGGCATTCGGCTTGATGAACGAGCTCGAGCGGCGCGGGTTCCAGGTCGGCGCGGTCTCAGGCTACGCCGGGCCGGTCACGCCGCATCGTGTTCTCTCGCCCCAGGACGCCACTGCCGTCGTCCACCTCTCCGTCGGGCCGGACATCGCGACGTGGCAGAGCAAGGCGAACGCGCGGCAGGTCGCCTACTTCGACCCACGGAGCCCGAACGAGCGTCTCGAGTACCAGCGACTCCATGCGCAGATCGTCAGCGAGCTCCAGGCCGACGGGCTGTCACAGCTCATCCCGGGCGTGGACGGCGACCTCTTCGCGACGACGCTGGACCCCAGGCTGTCAACGCCCGTTCGACAGCAGCTCGCTCACCTCTCCGATCTGGGCGTTCCGGCCGCCGTGTTCATCGCGCCAACCACGGACACGTGACACGGAACGGGCGTCTCTCATCGTGGTCGGGCAGGACGGAGCGGGTGCCGGTACGCCGAGCGGCCACCTCGACCGCCCCGCGGCACCCGGACGCGTGAGGTCGTGACGGACATCGAGACCCGCGACGAGGTCACGGTGTCGTCCGCGCCGACCCGGCGGCCGACGCCCCGCACGCGCGACGCGATCGCCCTCGGGATCCTCCTCGCGGCCTTCCTCGTGCCGCTGCGCGGCCTGTTGCGAGCGCCGGGGCCCCCGATGGAAGAGGGGTTCATGCTCGTGTTCCCGGCGCGGGTGCTCGCCGGGGCCATCCCGAACAAGGACTTCCTCCATCTGTACGGCCCGGGCAGCCTGTGGGTGCTGGCGGCGGTGTACAAGGTCTTCGGCGTGTCGCTCACGGTCGAGCGGCTCTTCGGGCTGTTGCAGCAGATGGCGATCGTGTTCAGCGTCTTCGCGCTGGCCCGCCGCTGGGGCCGCACGATCGCCGTGCTGTGCGGGCTGATCGCGGTGGTGTGCATCGTGCCGACCGGTCTCACGGCGTTGGCCTGGGTGGGGGGTGTCGGCCTCGGCCTGCTCGCCGTCGTGGCGGCCGTCGCCAGTCGTGACTGCGAGAACGCAGCACGAGGCAAACGGCTCGCGCTGATCGCCGGCCTGCTGGCCGGCGTCGCCCTGCTGTATCGCATCGACTTGGTGCTAGCGTTGGCGCTGTCGATGGGCGTGTTGGCGTGGGGCGCCACCCGACTCGTCAAACAGCGGTTCGGGATTGGGCTCGCGGTGGGGCTGTCGCCGTACCTGATCCACCTCGCGACCGCCGGACCCGGCAACGTCTGGCGGGGAATGATCACCGACCCGCTCTTCAAGCTGCGAGGCGGGCGCTCGCTGCCGTTGCCTCCGCCCTGGAGCCACTTCAACAGTGCGGTCGAGGGCGTCGTCGACCTCGTGAAGCTGCGCTGGCCCATCCCAACGATCGCGGGTCCCACCCAGATCGCCCTCTACTTCTACCTGCTCGTCGTCTCCGTCGTGGTGCTCGTCGTGACGGGAATCTGGGCGGTCCGACGAGACCGAACCTCGCGACGCGCTCGTGTCTTGCTCGCGGTGGCCGGCTTCAGCCTCGGCATCTTTCCCCAGACGCTCCAGCGGGCGGACTCGACGCACTTGGCGTGGGTGGCGTGCGTCGCGATGGCGTTCGTCCCCATCGCGCTGCTCGAGATCATCCAGGCCCAGCGACCAGGATGGTCAGCCCGTCGCGCGCGGGTGGTGTCCGGTGGAGCGGTCCTCGCGGTGCTGCTCGTGATCCTTCCGAACTACACGGTGCGGACCTACACCGACTACTCCCTGCAGTCCGTGGGAATCCATCGCCGCTCGTTCGTGATCTCCCATCGCGGCCGGGTCTTCTACTACGGGCGCGCCGACGACGCCCGAGCGGCCAACGAGCTGCTCGACGAGGTCGAGCGGATCTCGAAGCCTGGCGAGAAGGTGCTCGTGGGGCCGAACGACCTTCGCAAGACGCCGCTCAGTGATGCGTTCTTTTACTACCTGTTGCCGCAACTGGTGCCCGGTACCTACTACATCGAGATGGATCCCGGCGTCGCCAACGCCCCGAACTCCGGGCTGGCCAACGAGGTTCGGCACTCGGACCTCCTCATTCTGTCCTCGTCCTGGGACTACTGGAACGAGCCGAACAACTCTCGGGTGTTCGGGCCAAACCAGCCGAACGAGGTCGTCCGCCGCTACTTCTGCCTGGTGGGCCGATATGGCCCGCACTACTCGCTGTACCGTCGTTGCCGCACGTGATCGTCAGCTGGCGACTCGGGATGCGCTCGATCGTGCAACGAGCATGCGCCCAGACCAGCGCGACCGGCGCGTCAGTAGACTCCGTGGGAACCAGGGCGGTTAGCTCAGGGGAAGAGCACTTCCTTGACGCGGAAGGGGTCAGAGGTTCAAATCCTCTACCGCCCACCACGAAACACCTGCTCAGACGGCATCTCGGAATTCAGATGAGCAGAACCCGGTTACGTTCCCCAAACGGTTTCCCAAATCGCGTCGGGAGCATCAGTCATGCCGGGGAAGAGGGTCGCTCAAGGCATCCGACGTCTCGGACCGCGCCGCTACGAACTACGGGCGATGGTGCGGGGCCGCTCGTTCTCCTCGTCGGTCAGCGCCCGGACCGACGCTGAAGCCAAGACCGTCTATCGGCGCTGGCGGACCGACGTCGACGAGAAGGCGAGCCTGCATGCGTCTGGGACGCTGAGCGCGTTCCTCGGGGAGTGGCTCGACCACAAGCAGACCCGGGGTGTCCAGGACACAACCCTCGAGGGCTACGAGGGTCATATACGGCGCCACATCGACCCCTGGATCGGCGACCTGGCCCTGGTACAGGTCAGTACCAAGGATTTCGATGATCTGTACCGACGACTGCGACGACGTGGCGTCGGGAGTGCGACCGTCAAGAAGGTCCACCAGGTGCTCCACGGTGCACTCGACCAGGCCCTGCGCTGGAGGCTGATCCCGGAGAACCCGGCGGCGCTGGCGGAACCGCCGACGTACCGGACCCCAGACCGGGCCGAACGGACCCCCGATGCCCTGGAGGTTGTGGCGCTGTACCTGGAGGCGTTTCGGACCAGTTCCGAGTTCGCTACGTACCTGTGGCTCAACTCGGTCACCGGCGCCCGGCGTGGTGAGCTCAACGGTCTCCGTTGGGACGATGTCGACCTCGATGCTTCGACGCTGACGATCCGACGGGGCATCGTGCACACCGACGCGGGCTTGGTGCTGCACTCCACCAAGACGCACCGGCAGCGCACGGTGGATCTGGATCCAGCAACGGTCTCGCTGCTACGTGAGCACTGGCAACGGGCAGCCGAATACTCGATCGCGTGTGGTGCACCGCTTCGGCCGGGCGCGTACGTGTTCTCCGCTTCACCCGACGGTCCTCTCAACGTCACTGCCGGGTCCGGGTGCCCGACGAGGCGCACCTCCGAGAGCGTCTGCAGGTCTTGGCGCGGCGTCATCCCCGCTACGGGTATCGGCGCATCCACGTCCTTGTTGGTCCGTGATGGCTGGGCATGTAACCGCAAACGCATCCAGCG
>DATDGU010000101.1:0-2988 GCA_036521915.1 Acidimicrobiia bacterium
AGCGTCCCTTCGGGGACGGCGACGGTCAGGTCGGCGCCCGCGGCGCCGTGGCGGCGGCGGCCGGCGCCGTGGCGGCCCGACTCGGCGCGGCGGTGCGGATGATCGCGGAAGCCGAGCAGCGACGCGATGTTGCGGTCGGCCGCCAGGATCACGTCCCCGCCCGCGCCGCCGTCCCCGCCGTCGGGCCCGCCGCGGGGGACGTGCGCCTCCCGGCGAAACGACACGGCGCCGGCTCCCCCGTCGCCGCCGCGCAGGTTGACCTGCACCTCGTCGACGAAGCCGGACTGGGGCATGACCGCAGGATAGGGAGGAGGTGGTGCGACGCCGGGGAAGATCCCCCGGTCGGGTCAGCCGGCGACGACGTCGACGAGCTTGCGACCCCGCCGCGACACGAAGTGCACCACGCCGTCGGCGGTCGCGAAGAGCGTGTCGTCGCCGCCGCGCCCGACGTTCTCACCGGGGTGGAAGCGGGTGCCGCGCTGGCGCACGATGATCGCGCCCGCATGGACGGACGAGCCGGCGCCGACCTTCACGCCGAGGCGCTGGGCCGCGGAGTCGCGGCCGTTGCGGGAGGACGCCGCCCCCTTCTTCTTGGACATGCTCCCCTACCCCGCGACGATCTCGGTGATCTCGACGACGGACGCCCGCTGGCGGTGACCCCACCGGCGGCGCTGGTTCGTCTTGGCCTTGTACGTGGCGGCGTGGATCTTCGGTCCCTTCGTCTCCTCGACGACGCGCGCCCGGACCCGCGCCTGGCCGAGCTGGCCGGGGGTCGCGAGCACCGTCTGGCCGTCGACGAGGAGCACCGGGGCGAGGTCGACCTCGGCGCCGGCGTCGACGCCGAGGCGCTCGACGTGGAGCCGCTGCCCCTGCTCGACCCGGTACTGCTTGCCGCCGGTGCGCACCACCGCGTACATCGTGACCTCCAAGGCGAAGCCGCGATGCTACTGCAGCTCCTCGAGGAGGCTCTCCTCGAGGAGATAGCCGCGCCCCTGACAGGTCGGGCACGTCTCGCTCATCGATTCGACGAGGCCCTCCGAGACCCGCTTGCGGGTCATCTCGACGAGGCCGAGCTCGCTGATCTCGAAGGCCTGCGTCCGGGTCTTGTCGCGGGCGAGGGCTCGGCGGAACGTCCCGATCACGGCCTCCCGGTTCGCCTTGATCTCCATGTCGATGAAGTCGATGACGATGATCCCGCCGATGTCGCGGAGGCGCAGCTGGCGGGCGATCTCGTCGGCCGCTTCGAGGTTGTTGCGGTAGACGGTCTCCTCGAGGTTTGACGACCCGACGTTCTTGCCGGTGTTGACGTCGATGACCGTGAACGCCTCGGTCCGCTCGACGATGAGGGAGCCGCCCGAGGGCAGCCACACCTTGCGGTCGAGCGCCTTGAGCAGCTGCTCGTTCACGTGGTGGCGCTCGAACAGCGGCAGCCCCTCCACCTCGGGGTCGTAGTACTCGCCGCGCTCGGCGAGCTCGGGGGTGACCGCCTCGATGTAGGCGCGCACCTCGTCGTGGAGCTGGCGGTCGTCGACGAGCACCGACCGGTACTCCTTCGTGAACTCCTCGCGCACGACGCGCAGGGGCAGCGGTGGCTCCTGGTAGAGCAGGCGCGCTGGCTTCGACCGGGCGGCGAGGGCCGAGATCTGCTCCCACTGGTCGTGCAGGCGGGCCACGTCGCGCTCGAGCTCCTCGGGCGCGGCCCCCTCGGCCGCGGTGCGCACGATGAGGCCCGCGTCGGGCGGGCGCAGCCCCTCGAGGACGCGGCGCAGCCGGCGCCGCTCGTCGTCCGGGAGGCGCTTCGAGATCCCGTAGGTGTGGGGCTGGCCGGGGACCATGACCACGAAGCGGCCGGCGAGGCTGACCTCCTGGGTCAGCCGGGCGCCCTTCGCCCCGATCGGGTTCTTCGTGACCTGCACCACGACGCTCTGGCCGGGCTTGAGCAGCCGCTCGATGCGGGGCTGCTTCTCCTCGACCTCGTCGGGGTCGAACGCGACGTCGCCGCGGTACAGCACGCCGTTCTTCGGGGTGCCGAAGTCGACGAACGCCGCCTCCATGCCGGGCAGGACGTTCTGGACGCGCCCGAGGTAGATGTTGCCGTCGATGGTGTCGGCGTCGGTCGGGGTGCTCACCGAGTGCTCGACGAGCACCCGCCCCTCGAGGAGCGCGAGGTGGGTGTGCCCGTTCGGCCGGGTGTGGATGAGCAGCTGGTAGCGGCCGGCGGGGCGCCCCTTGCGGGTGCGGCCGCGGCGGCGCTCGCGCTGCTCGTCGTCGAGGTCGTCGAGGTCGACGCTGCCGCCGACGCCGAGGTCGGCGCGAACCACGTCGTCGGGCGTCGGCGCGGTGCCCCCTCCTCCTCCTCCGCCGCCGCGGTTGCGGCCGCCGCGCCGGCGTCGGCGCGGCGTGCTTGACTTCGCGGCGGGCGGCGCGGGACGGCTGTCGCCGATCTTGGGCTTGGCCGGGGCCGCGTCGGACGCTGCCTCGGCCCCCTCGGGCCCGTCCGTGTCGGCGCGCGCCGCGGTGCTCTTGTTGCGGTTCCGGCCGCCGCGCGAGCCGCGTCGGCGGCGTCGGCGGGGTGCGCCGTCGGCGGCGTCGTCGTCGGGGCGCGCCGCGTCGGTGTCAGGGGCGGGCGACTCGGTCCGGGTGGTGTCCGGGGCGGTGTCCGCGCCGGGGCTGTCGGAGGTCGTGACCTCCGGGGTGTCGTTGGGCATTGGTCGATCCTTTGTTCATGACGTGAGCACCGCTGGTGCTCGCGTGACCGCCCCCGCGGGGGCGGACGGGGCGCGATCGGCTGCCAGCGGCTCACACCGCGCGCCGTCACGCTCGATCCATTGGTGGGTGCGCAGCACCCGGTCCTCGCCGTCGCCGGCTTCGGCGGCGGCGAGGGTCCGCAACGCCGCCAGGATCTCGGGCGGCCGCGCCGCGCGCGGCTGCGTCGAGACCTCGACGGTGAGGCGGTGGCCGTCGGGCTCGACGGCCAGGTGTCGCAGG
>DATDGU010000102.1:0-2576 GCA_036521915.1 Acidimicrobiia bacterium
GGTCTTCATGTCGATGATGAGCACGCTGATGCCCCGGTGCTTGGGGGCATCGGGGTCGGTGCGCACGTAACACATGCACCAGTCCGATTCGTGGGCTCCCGACGTCCACACCTTCTGCCCGTTGACGACGAAGTGGTCGCCGTCGCGCACGGCGCGGGTCGACAGGCTCGCCAGGTCGCTCCCCGCGCCCGGCTCGCTCATCCCGAGGCACCACGCGATCTCGGCGCGCAGCGTCGGCAGCAGCCAACGGTCCTGCTGCGCCGGCGTGCCCGCGTCGCGCAGCGACGGGGCGATGATCCCCAGGCCCTGGGGATTGAGGCTGCGCGGGATCTCGCGCCGCTTCAGCTCCTCGAAGTAGATCATCTGCTCGCCGGCGGACGCGTTGCGGCCGCCCAGCTCGGGCGGCCAGCCCGGGACGAGCCAGCCGGCGTCGAAGAGGCGCCGCTGCCACGCCCGCGCCCAGGGCTGGAGGTCGGCGCTCGACCGCTTCGGCGCGGCGAGGACCTCGCGGGGCGGGGCGTTGTCCTCGAGCCAGGCCACGAACTCCGCCCGGAACCGCTCGTCGGCGTCCCCGTAGTGCAGTCGCACAGCGGGCGACGCTACCGCCTGCCCCCGGGCACCCCCTCCCGCGGGCGCCGTGGCGACGCCCAGTGGGCGAACGCGGAGCGAGACCTAGAGTTTGCGCACCGTGGCCGATTCCATCGCAGGGCGTCTCATCGGGCTCGACGCCGGGCTCCTCGACCACGTCGACGCCGCGGTGATCGTCACCACCCTCGACGGCGAGATCCTCTACGCCAACCGCTACTGCGAGGTCCTCTACGGCCGGCCGTCCTCACACCTCGTGGGCGAGCAGTCCACCGTGTTCTCGGCGGACCCCGTGGAGCCGGCGCAGCGCGCCGAGATCGGGCGCGCCATCCTCGCCGGGCGGAGCTGGGAAGGCGACTTCCGCGTGGCCCGCTCCGACGGCTCGATCGTCTCGGTCCACGCCGTCGACTCGCCGCTCTTCGGGCCGCACGGCTCGGTCACGGGCGTCGTGAGCGTCGCCTTCGACGTCACCGAGCGCAGCGCCCGTGAGGAGCACATCAGCGCCCGCTACGACGACGCGCAGTTCCTCGCCGACGTCGGCACCCTCCTTGCGTCCGAGCTCGAGTACCCCAAGATCTTCGTGCGCCTCGCCGAGCTCTGCGTCCCCTACCTCGCCGACCTCTGCCTCATCGATGTCGCCGACGGGGTCGAGATCCGGCGGATGGCGGCGGTGCATGCCGACCCGGCGAAGCACGAGCTCGTCCGCGAGCTCGAGGAGCGCTACCCGCCCGACGGGGTCGGCGACCACCCGGCGGTCCACGTGCTCCGGGGTGGCGCCCCCGAGATCCGGGGCGCCATGTCGGAGGAGTTCCTGCGGCGCAACACCCGGGACGACGAGCACTTCGAGATCGTGCAGGCACTCGGTCTCACCTCTTATATGTGCGTCCCACTGCAGGCCCGCGGCGCCACCCTCGGGGCGCTGACGCTCGTGTCGGCCGGGTCGGGGCGGCGCTTCGAGGCGCGCGACCTCGCCTACGCCGAGGACCTCGCCCGCCGGGCCGCGCTGGCGCTCGACAACGCCCGGCTCCTCGACGAGCGCACCCACGTCGCGCAGGCGCTGCAGGCAAGCCTGCTGCCTCCGTCCATGCCCGAGATCCCGGGCCTCGAGCTGAGCGCCCGCTACCAGCCCGCCGGGCAGGGCCTCGAGGTGGGCGGCGACTTCTACGACGTCTTCGAGGTCGCGCCCGCCCAGTGGGCGGTCGTGATCGGCGACGTGAGCGGCAAGGGACCCGAGGCGGGAGCGATCGCCGGGCTGGCGCGCCACACGCTGCGCGCCGGGCTGCTCCGCGAGCGGACACCGAGCCGCCTGCTCGAGCTGCTGCACGAGGCGCTGCGCAGCAACGAGGCGGCCGACGACCGCTTCTGCACCGTGTGCCTCACCGTCCTCGACGTCCCGGGGCGTCGTCGACGGCGTCGCGCCGCCGACCTCACGGTCTCGTGCGGCGGCCACCCGCTCCCGATCGTCGTGCGCCGCGACGGACGCGCCGAGCGGGTCGAGTGCCGCGGCACGCTGCTCGGGCTCACCGACGAGGTGACGCTCGTGGACCAGGAGGTCCGGCTCCGCCGCGGTGACGTCGCGATCTTCTACACAGACGGCATCACCGAGGCGCACGACCCCGGGCAGCGGATCCTCGGCGAGCAGCGCCTCATCGACGTGGTCCAGCGCAACACGCACCTCGACACCGACGAGCTCGCCGACCGCATCCTGCTCGAGGCGAACCACTCGGTGAGCGGGCCACCCCGCGACGACATGGCGCTGCTCGTGCTGCGGGTCACGTCGCCGCCGTCCAGCCGGCGCCGCCGCGCCGCCTGAACCCCCCGCCCGCGGACGTTTCGCCCTCGGGGGACGACGGGTACACCGGGTCCGAGCGGCCGGTGCCCCCGTACGGCACGTGGCGGAAAGGGTGGTCGTGTCGGCAGCAGCCATCGCCTACGACGTCGAGGCGCGGGACCGCACCGCGACGTGGCGGGACCAGGCGCAGTGCAAGGGC
>DATDGU010000103.1:0-4679 GCA_036521915.1 Acidimicrobiia bacterium
CCGCGAGTGGGCCCGCTGAGCTACGCGAGCTGGGGCAGCGCGGCGACTCGCGCCGGCGGCGTCGGCAGGTCCTCGGCCCGCTTCGTCGCGTAGGTGTCGCGATACTCGTAGTCGCCGCAGAGCTGGACGATCTCGAACATCACCTCATCCGTGAGGGACCGCAGCGCCATCCCGTCCGCGTCGTCGCCGTAGCGGTCGGGGCGGATCGGCGCGCCGAAGCGGATCCCGACCGGCTGGAGCAGCTTGGGCAGCGTGGCGTCGGTGGGCTGGGCCTCGGCGGTGCCGACCAGGCCGACGGGGACGATCGGCGCGCCCGTGGCCAGCGCGAGGCGCGCCACGCCGGTGTGCCCGCGGTGCGTGAACCCGTCGCGGGTGCGCGTCCCCTCGGGATAGATCCCGAACGCCTCGCCGCGGTGGAGCACCGCCGTCGCCGCGCTGAGCGCCGCGTCGCTCGCCGCGCCGCCCGTCCGCTGGATCGGGATCTGGCCGACGCCGCGGAAGAACCAGGCGGTGCGGCGCCGCTCGAAGTACTCGGCCTTCGCCACGAACGTCATCCGGCGCCAGCCGATCGCGAGCGGGAGGAACAGCGAGTCCAGGAACGAGCGGTGGTTCGCGGCGAGGATCACGGGGCCGTGGCGCGGCACGTGCTCGCGGCCCTCGACCCGGATCCGGAAGCCGAGGCGCATCGCCGGCGTCAGGGTGACCTTGAGCGTCCAGTAGAGCATGGGGAGGTCAGAGGAGACCGGTCACCACGCTAGCGATCCGCGCGCCGCGGCGCGCCGGCTCAGCCCAGCTTCGGGAGGGCCCGGCGGATGCCCCGCACGGCCTGACCGATGCGGTGCTCGTTCTCCACGAGCGCGAACCGCACGTACCCCTCTCCGCCGGGTCCGAAGCCGACGCCGGGCGACACCGCGACGTTCGCCTCCTCGACGAGGAGCTTCGAGAACTCGAGGCTGCGGTACTCCTCGTACGGCTCGGGGATCGGCGCCCAGACGAACATCGTCCCCCGCGGTTTGGGGATCTCCCAGCCGATCCGTGCGAGACCGTCGATCAGCGCGTCCCGGCGGCGGCCGTAGATCGCGTTCACCTCGAGCGGGTAGTCGGGCGCCTCGTTCATGGCGACGATCGCCGCGATCTGGATGGGCTGGAACGTGCCGTAGTCGAGGTAGGTCTTCAGCTGGCTCAGGGCCGCGACGACCTCGGCGTTGCCGACGAGGAACCCGACCCGCCAGCCCGGCATCGAGAACGACTTCGTGAGCGTGTACAGCTCGACGGCGACGTCCGACGCGCCGGGGACCTGGAGGATCGAGGGCGGGTCGTAGCCGTCGAAGCCGAGGTCGGCGTACGCGAAGTCGTGGACGAGCAGCACGTCGTGCGCCCGCGCGAAGTCGACCATCCGGGTCATGAAGGCGAGGTCGACGCAAGCGGTCGTCGGGTTGTGCGGGAACGACAGCACGATGACGCGCGGGCGCGGCCACGAGTCCTCCCACGCCTCGAGCAGGTTCTCGAAGAAGTCCTGCTCGGGCCCGAGGCGCACGTGGCGGACCTCGGCGCCGGCGAGGATCGGCCCCCAGATGTGGATCGGGTAGGAGGGGGTCGGGACCATCGCCGCGTCGCCGGGCGCGAGCAGCGTCCACATCAGGTGCGAGAAGCCCTCCTTCGCGCCGATCGTGGTGCACGCCTGCGTCTCGGGGTCGAGCTCCACGCCGAAGCGGCGCTGGTAGAGATCGGTGATCGCCAGGCGCAGCTTCGGGATGCCGCGACTCGACGAGTAGCGGTGGTTGCGCGGGTTGCGGACCGCGTCGCAGAGCTTGTCCACCGCGACCGGGGGTGACGGGATGTCGGGGTTCCCGAACCCGAGGTCCACGACGTCCTCACCCGCGCGCCGCGCCTCCATCTTCAGGGCCTCGATGGCGCCGAACACGTACGGCGGCAGCGCGTTGATGCGACGGAACTCCATCGCCGATCACGGTACCAGCACCCCTTCGCGCCACCGAGTCTCAAATGCGCGAGCCCAGCGGCGACGCGACCTCGCGCCGTGCCGTGATGCGGACGAAGAGCAGCCGGAGGTCGCGTCGTCGGCGCTGGAGGGAGTACGCGCCCAGACCCGCGAGCGCGAAGAACGCGACGACCGGCGACGCTAGGTGGTCGGACACGATCGGAAACCGGGTTCTGCGCGCACGTCGTTTTGCCGGGTGCTCACGTTGTGGTTCGTCATGAACCAGTCGATGCCACCCGCATGGGTGACGACGAAGGCGCTGGCGTTCGTCCCCGAGGTTGTATGGGAGCCCCTGGCGCGGCCTTGAGCGTCCGTGAGGGCATCCGGAGGCCGGGGATAGGGTCCCCGCGGTGCACCGGGTCGACGCCGTGCTGCTCGACCTGGGCGGCGTCTTCTACCTCCCTGATCACGACCGCGTGCTCGGCGCCCTGGCGCGCCTCGACCTGTCGGTCGAGCGTGAGCGCCTCGACGAGGCCCACTACCGAGGGATCGCGGCGGTCGACGACTTCCGGGACGGCGACCGCAGCGTGTGGCACGCGTACAACCACGCCTACGCGCGGATGTGCGGCGTCGCGCCCGACGACATGCCCCACGCCGTCGAGGTGCTCCTCGCCGAGTTCGACGCCGGCGGGGCGTGGACCCGGGTGATCCCCGGCTCGGTCGCGGCCCTGCGCGCGCTGCACGAGCTCGGCGTGGGGCTGGCCGTCGTGTCGAACGCCGACGGGACGGTCGAGGCGCAGCTGCGAGCCAACGGGATCTGCCAGGTGGGTCCGGGGCCCGGGGTGCCCGTGACCGTGATCCTCGACTCGAGCGTCGTCGGCGTCTCCAAGCCCGACCCGGCGATCTTCCACCTCGCCCTCGACGCGCTCGGCGTCGCCCCCGAGCACGCCCTGCACGTCGGCGACACGCCGGCCGCCGACGTCGAGGGCGCGTGGGCCGCGGGGGTGACCCCGGTGCTCGTCGACCCCTACGGGCTGCACCCGAGCGTCGAGTGCGCGCACGTCGCCTCGCTGGCCGAGGTGCCCGCGCTCGTCCAGGCCCACCGCTGATCGACCGGTCGGCGGTTCCGTAGGATGCCGCCACCACCCGATCCGGTGCCTTTGGAGGCGCACGATGGTCGAGACCCTCGACATCTCCACCGACGACTGCATCGTCGAACGCGACGGGGCCGTCGTGGTCATGACGATGAACCGCCCCGAGAAGAGAAACGCGCTGAGCCCCACGATGCTCGTGGGCCTCGCCGACGCGTACGCGTACATCGACGACACGCCCGAGGTGCGCGCCGCGATCCTCACCGGCGCCGGTGGCACGTTCTCGTCCGGGATGGACCTCGTCGCCGCGAACCAGCCGCGCAGCGAGCACGTCGAGCGGCGCATGCAGGAGGAGCCGGGCCTGCACTGGAAGGCGCTGCTGCGCGACTACCGGTGCACGAAGCCGATGATCGCGGCCGTCGAGGGCTACGCCGTCGCCGGCGGGACCGAGATGCTCCAGGGCACCGACATCCGCGTCGCGGGCGAGGGCGCGATCTTCGGGGTCTGGGAAGCCAAGCGCGGCCTCTTCCCGCTCGGCGGGTCGTCGTGCCGGCTCCCTCGCCAGATCCCCTACACGGTGGCGATGGACATCCTGTTGACGGCCCGACCCGTCTCGGCGGACGAGGCCCTGCGCATCGGGCTCATCGGCCGGGTCGTCCCCGACGGAATGGCGCTCACCGTGGCGCGCGGCATCGCTGAGCAGGTCGCGGCGTGCGGCCCCCTGTCGACGAAGGCGATCCTGCGGGCCTGGCGCGAGACCGAGCAGATGTCGGACCTCGACGCGATGCGCCACCAGGACCCGATCGGCTGGGAGGTCTTCGCCAGCGAGGACGCCAAGGAGGGCCCGCGGGCGTTCGCCGAGAAGCGTCCGCCCGTGTTCCACGGCCGGTGACCGCGCCCGAGCCTGCCGAGCCCGCTCCGACGCCACCGACCGCGGCGCACGAGCGCCTCGCGGCCGCGACGCGGCGCCTCGTCGAGGTGGTGCTGCGCACCGACGCGGACGACGCCGCGCTCGACGCGGCGGCCGACGCGGTCGAGCGCGTCGTCGCGACGTTCCCGCCGTCGGATCGGGGGAGCTGGTCCTCGGGTCGGCCCCGCGCGCACGGCGAGTACCTGCCCCGCAGCCCGCTGCTCGGCAGCGTGCACCCGGCCGCGGTGCCCTTCACGTGGACGTTCCACGCCGGCCGGTTCGTCGGCGACGGGATCGCGGGCGCGGCCTACGAGGGCCCGCCGGGCTACGTCCACGGCGGCTGGGTGGCGCTGATGTTCGACGAGGCGCTCGGCGTCGCGAACGTCGCGGGCGGCCATCCGGGGATGACCGCGCGCCTGACGATCCGCTACCGGCGCCCGACGCCGCTCGGCGCCGAGCTGCGCATCGAGGCATGGACCACAGCGCGCCAGGGCCGGCGCATCACGACGGTCGGGACGCTGCACGCCGGCGACGTGCTGTGCGCCGAGGCCGAGGGGCTCTTCGTCGACCTGACGCCGGGCCGGCGGGTCGAGTACTTCGGCGAGCGTCCGCCCGAGCCCGAGCCGGTCGACCCGCTGCCGTAGCGCTACGGGCGGATGGGGGTGATCCGCTCCCTCCTGGTGGGGCCGCGTAGCCTTGCCTGACCCCGCGTCGGTCCGACCGCTCCTCGCCGAGGCGC
>DATDGU010000104.1:0-3974 GCA_036521915.1 Acidimicrobiia bacterium
GTGAAGCCGTGCAGGAAGTTGTGCCCGCCGACCGGTCCGAGCTCGCCCGCGCAGAAGGCGCCGGCCGCGGGCACCGATCCGAGCAGCTCGGCGACGACGCCGGAATCGTGGTCGGGGACGCCGAAGAGGTGCTGGCCGCGCCCGTTGCAGGTGAACAGGAGCGCGCCGCTCGCCGCGTGGCTCCCGAGGAGCGCGCGGAGGTCCTCGTCGGCGGCCGCACCGTCGCGGACTTGGAACTGCAGGGTCTGGCCGACCTCGATCTGGTCACCGACGGCGATCGAGCCGACGTCGGGGTCGGCGCCGAGGACGCTGCGCACCAGGAAGTCACCGCGCCCGAACTCGACCTTGTGCTCGTCGACGACGAGTCCGACCTGCAGGCCGCGGCGGAGGAGCTCCCGGTCGGCCTCGGTGGCGCCCGCCGCGAGCTCTTCGAGGCGACGCAGTGCGGGTTGACCGCCGAGCTCGACGACGAGGTTCCGGTCGGCGCGCGTGACCGTGAAGGGCTTGCCGATCGGCCGGCAGCCCTGCGACACGACGGTCTCGACCTTGACGCCGTCGAGGACCACGCCGACCGCGCCGTCCCGGCGGATCGTGTCGTCGAGCGCGAGGCGGTTGCCGCCGGGATGGTTGGCCGCCGAGGCGAGCCCGCCGATCACCGCCAGGCCGGGACGCTCCGCGTTCAGTCGGCGCAGGAACGCGTCGGATGGGAACGTGAACGGGTCCGCGAGCAGCAGGAGGGTGCTCGGCTCCCCGAGCTCGTGCGGCCAGCCGGTGACGGCGGCCCCGTCGGGTGTCTCCTCGAGCTGGAGCGCGACGGGCGTCAGGACCGCGTCGGGCAGCGTCGCAGCGAACACCGAGAACGCGGGACCGCTCTCGACTTCGCGCGGCCCCCCGATGATCCCCCCGGCCGTGGCGCCGATGAGGACCCTCGGCTCGAGGAGGTTCCTCAGGGCGTTGGTCGCGTCGTCGAACGTGCCGACGAAGTGCGACGACGCGAAGCACACGACGAGGTGCGGGTCCTCGCCGCCGAGCTGCTCCATGATCTCGCCGGCGGTCTCACCGACCGCGTGGGCCGGCACCGGGTGACACGACAGCGACGACGCGTACTGCGGCACGCGCGACAAGTTACCGGCCGGCGTCGGGAAGCCGTTCCGCGGCCGCGGCGAGCGCTTCGAGCGCGTCGAGGAGCCGGGCGCGGCTGAGGGAGGGGAGCGCGCGCAGCGCCTCGGCGAGGCGCGCCGGCTCGTAGAGGCGGTCGCCGTCGACGCGGGCTCGTCCCCGCGGTGTGAGCGAGATCGCGAGGCGTCGCTCGTCGT
Source organism: Acidimicrobiia bacterium (assembly GCA_036521915.1). GTDB lineage: Bacteria > Actinomycetota > Acidimicrobiia > IMCC26256 > PALSA-555 > PALSA-555. The sequence continues at coordinate 1,317 of DATDGU010000104.1, forward strand.
CGGCGCGCCGCTCGCGACAGAGGTACCCGCGCTGCTCGAGGTCCTTCGCCGCGACCGACGTCGTGCTCTTGGCCCAGCCGAGCGCGTCGCCGAGGGCGGTGAGCGCGACGGCACCCGGGCCGGCCGCGACCCGGCGGAGGAGCGCGAGCTCGTCGCGGGTCAGGTCGGGGTCCTCCGGGCGACGTAGGGCCGCCTGACAGCGGCGCGCCGCGGCCTCGAACCGGTCGACGGACGATGCCCGCGCGTGCGGGCCCCGCGCCGCAGTCGGTTCCGTGAGGGAACGGTTCATGTAGTGAACGATCGTAGAGGGCGGGCGTCGGGACGGGGCGGAATTGCGAGCCGGCCCGGAGGGGACCCCATACCGTCCGGTCGCGCCCGGGAGGTGCCGGTGGGTCGAGGCGAGGCATCCGACGGTGCGCGGTACACGTTCGGCGACGACGAACGGGCCGTGCGCCGCCTGCAGCTGCTGAGCGACGTCCTGGCCGCGTCGTCGGTCGCCCTGCTCGACGCGTGGACGACGCCGTCGCCGGCGCTCGCCGTCGACCTCGGCAGCGGACCCGGGCACAGCACGGCACTCGTCGCCACCTGTTCGCGGGCCGGTCGCACCGTCGGGCTCGACCAGTCGGCGAGGTTCGTCGCCGAGGCGGCGACGCGCTATCCCACGCTGGAGTTCCTCGTCCACGACGTGACGACCGTGCCCCTGCCGACGAAGCCTCCCCAGCTGCTGTATGCCCGCCTCGTGCTCGCGCATCTCGTGGAACCCGTGGCGGTCGTCCGGCGATGGGCGAACGAGCTTCCCGTCGGCGGTCGGCTCCTCGTCGAGGAGATGGAGTGGATCGACGCGCCGCCCGGCGTGCTCGCCGAGTACGAGACGCGGGTCCGCGCCGTGGTGGCGGCCCAGGGTGCGCCGATGGCGGCCGGTCCACTCCTCGCCGATTTGGACGACGCGCACGACTGGCACGTCGTGGAGAACGTCGTGGACGCCGTCTCGGTCCCGGTGGCCGTCGCGGCCCAGATCTACGGGTTGAACCTCGAGGGCTGGCGTCGCGACCCGTACGCGGTCGAGCGATACCTGCCCGGTGAGCTCGACGCGCTCGCGGACGGGTTGGCGGATCTGGCGGCGCGCGGCGAGGGCGAGCTGACGTGGGGGCTGCGCCATCTTGTGGTCACCCGCGGCGGATGACCTTTAGCGAGCGGTCTCGCCGCCGACGAGCGCGCCCCGGAGCGCCCCGGTGGCCGGGTCGAGGAGCACGAGGTCGGCGCGCCGTCCCGCCTCGAGTCGCCCCCGGTCTCGCGCGCCGAGCAGGTCGGCCGGCCGCGTGCTCGCAGCGGCGACGACCCGTTCGATCGGCACCCCGATGCCGACGAGGTTCTCCACCGCCCGGTCGAGCAGCGCGGTCGCGCCGGCGAGGCGACCATCGGGCCGGCGGACGGCGTCGTGGCCACGCTCGGACGGCGTGGTCGCCACCGCGTCGCTCACCAGCGCGACCGGCGACGCCGCGAACACGATGCGCACGACGGTGGGGTCGACGTGCACGAGGTCGCCGATCACGGTCGGCGTGAGCCGCTCGTCGTCGAGGGCGACGCCGGCGAGCCCGGGCGCCCGGTGGTGCAGCGGCCCCATCCCGTTGAACAGGTGGGTGACGACCCGGGCACCGGCGTCGGCCGCGGCGCGGGCCTCGTCGGCCGTCGCCGCGGAGTGGCCGAGCGCGACGAGCACCTCGTGCGCCGAGAGCCACGACACGGCGCGGAGCTCCGGGTCGGCCTCGGGCGCGAGCGTGACCATCCGGACGAGCCCGGGGTGGGCGTCCAGGAGCTGCTCGAGCCAGACGAGGTCCGCCGGGCGCAGCAGCGCCACGGGGTGCGCACCGGGTGCGTCGCCGAGGAACGGGCCCTCGAGGTGCGCGCCGAGCGGGTAGGCGCGCCCCGGATCACGGGACCGCTGCGCCGCGGCGAGCCGTCGCAGCGGCGCGTCGTACGCGTCGAGCGGCGCGGACACGAACGTGGCGAGGTACGCGGCGACGCCGTGCTGGGCGAGCCGCTGGCCGAGCACCGACCAGCCGGCGGCGTCGGCCGTCGCCAGGTCGACGTCGTCGCTGCCGTTCAGCTGGAGGTCGAGGTACGCCGGGGCGAGCACCCCACCGCCGAGGTCGTGCGACCCCGGCGGTGGGGTGCCGTCCTGTACGTCGACGAGCACGCCGTCCTCCCACGCGACCCAGCCGCGGGTGGGCGGTCCCGGGCGGCACAGCGTGCCGCCCAGGACCGTCGTCGTCACGGGACGGGCCGGCGGTCGCGGGCGAGCGCGAGGCGCAGGCGAGCGAGCCCCGCGAGGGTGCGCAGCGACCGACGGGTGATCGAGGTGCGCGACGGCCGCCGCTCCGCGACGGTGACCGGCAGCTCGACGACCCCGAGCCCGGCCCGCTCGGCCCGCAGGATCAGCTCGGTGTCGAACAGCTCCCCGTCGGAGCGGCAGGCCTCGGCGAGGGCCAGGACCCGCTCCCGGTCGAGGGCCTTCATGCCGTGCGTATCGGAGACCCGCAACCCGAACCCGACCCGGAGCACCGCCGCGAACACCCCGGTCACGAACCGGCGCGGCCACGAACGCTCGTCGCGCGCGTCGGGTGCTCGCTTCGACCCCACCACGATCGCCGGCGGGTC
>DATDGU010000105.1:0-9599 GCA_036521915.1 Acidimicrobiia bacterium
CCCGTCGAGGTCGATCACGTTGAGGTCGGCCTTCTTGCCCGGCTCGATCGTGCCGCGGTCATGGAGGCCGTACAGCGACGCGGTGTCGCTCGTCATCTTGCGGATCACGAGCTCGACGGGCAGCCGCTCGCCGCGGGTCCGGTCGCGGACCCAGTGGGTGAGCATGTACGTCTCGATGCTGGCGTCGCAGATCGCGCCGACGTGCGCGCCGCCATCGCCGAGGCCGAGGGCGCTCGCCGGATTCAGCACCATCTCGCGGATCGGGTCCTGGGTGAACTGCGAGTAGCCGAGCAGCGGGCGCAGCATGAGCTCGCGCCCGTCGTGCTCGAGCAGCAGGTCATAGAAGAGATCCCACGGGTCGCGCCCGGCACGCTCGGCGAGGCACGCGATGCTCTCCTCGGGCGCCGGCTCGTAGTCGGGCGGCTCGCCGAGCCGGAAGATGCGGTTGAGCCCGAGCCCGATGTACGCCGCGATGCCGTCCGCCTTGGGCGGGCGCTCGCTCAGGATGGCCGCCTTCACGTCGGGGTCGCGCAGGCGCGCCACCCGCTCGTCGAGGGACAGCCCCTCGAGCGCGGCGAAGGTGGGCCGGTCGCGCAGCGGATGGAATGTCTGGAGGCCGAGCAACAGCCCGAGCGGTCGCCCCGCGACCTGGGGCCGGACGGGCACGCCGGCCTCGTAGGCGTCGCGGGACAGCTCGAGGAGCCGCTTCCACTGGTCGGGGTCGTGGTCGTGCTGGATGAGCGCGAACGTGATCGGCCGGTCGATCTCGTCGGCCAGCCGGCGCATCCAGTCCATCTCCCGGTCGGCCGCGGCGAGGTCCTCGCCCATGACGCCGGCGGGCGCGAGCTCGAACACACCGGCGCCGGCCGCGCCGAGGGCTCGGCCCATCCCGAAGAGCTCGTCCTCGGCGGCGAAGGTGCCGGGGACCGGCTCGCCGTCGATCGCGGTGTGGGCGATGGTGCGCGACGTCGAGAGGCCGAGCGCCCCGGCCTCGATGCCCTCGCGGACGATCCGGGCCATCGCGGCGATGTCGTCCGGCGTCGCGGGCTCGTTGCGGGCCCCCCGCTCCCCCATCACGTAGCCCCGCACTGCGCCGTGCGGCACCTGGGTCGCCACGTCGATGGCGAGCTCCTGGTCGTCGAGAAAGTCGAGGAACTCGGGGAACGTCTCCCAGCCCCAGCGGATCCCGGCGCTCAGCGCCGGCCCGGGGATGTCCTCGACACCCTCCATGAGCCCGACGAGCCACTCGCGCCGCTCCGGGATCGCGGGCGCGAAGCCGACGCCGCAGTTGCCCATGACGACGGTCGTGACGCCGTGCCAGGACGACGGGGCCAGCGTCGGGTCCCAGGTGACCTGCCCGTCGTAGTGCGTGTGGATGTCGACGAAGCCGGGCGTGACAATGCGCCCCGTGGCGTCGAGCGTCTCGGCGGCCTCGTCGTCGACGCGCCCGACGACGCTGACCCGGCCGCCATCGACGGCGACGTCGGCGGCGCGGGGCGGCGCGCCCGTCCCGTCGACGACGGTGCCGCCGCGGATCACCAGGTCGTGCATCCAGTCCCCCTGCCGATCGTGGACGGGCCCGTCGGCGAGATCGTAACGTGTTCCAGTCCGGAGCCGGGGCGGTCGGAACGTGAGGAGAGAGCTGTGACGACGACGCTCGCCGATGTCGACCTGGCCAACTTGGACACCTTCGTGGCGGGCGTCCCCCACGACATGTTCGACCTGCTGCGGCGCGACGCGCCGGCGTACTTCCACCCCGAGCCCGTCGGCAAGGGCTTCTGGTGCATCGTCGGCTACGACGACCTGCAGCAGGTCAGCCGCGCGTGGGAGGACTACTCGAGCGAGTGGGGCATCACACTGCACGAGGTCGACGACGACCAGCTCGCGCAGCAGCGGATGATGATGCTCATGATGGACCCTCCGCAGCACACGAAGCTGCGGCTCCTCGTCAACAAGGGTTTCACGCCGCGCATGGTCGGGCGGCTCCACGAGCGGATCCGCGGGATCGCCGGTGACCTCGCCGACCAGGCGCTCGAGCGGGGGGAGTGCGACTTCGTGGTCGACGTCGCCGCCGAGCTCCCGCTGCAAGTGATCGCCGAGATGATGGGCGTCCCGCACGAGGACCGCCACAAGGTCTTCGAGTGGAGCAACCGCCTCATCGGCTCCGAGGACCCGGAGTACGCGGTGAGCGCCGAGGACGCGATGGGCGCCGCGACGGAGATGTTCCTGTACGCCAACGACTTGGCGGCCCACAAGCGGGCGAACCCGAGCGACGACATCGTGAGCACGCTGCTCACCGCCGAGGTCGAGGGTGAGCGCCTCACCGACCTCGAGTTCGACATGTTCTTCGAGCTGCTCGCCGTCGCCGGCAACGAGACGACCCGGAACCTGATCTCGCACGGCATGCTCGCCCTCATCGAGCATCCCGACCAGCGCCAGCTGCTGCTCGACGACCCGTCGCTGCTCGGCTCGGCCGTGGACGAGATGCTGCGCTACGCGTCCCCGGTCATGTACATGCGGCGCACGGCGCGTTCGGACCTCGAGCTGCACGGCGAGACGATCCGCGAGGGCGACAAGGTGGCGCTCTGGTACATCGCGGCGAACCACGACCCGGCCGTGTTCGAGGACCCGCACCGCTTCGACGTTCGACGCCAGCCCAACGAGTACCTCGCGTTCGGTGGCGGCGGCCCACACTTCTGCCTGGGCTCGCATCTCGCCAAGCTCGAGATCACGGTGATGTTCGAAGCGCTCCTCGCCCGCGCGCCGAAGGTCGAGCTCGCGGGTCCCGTCGAGCGGCTCCGCTCGAACTTCATCAACGGCATCAAGCACCTGCCGGTCACGTTCGCGGCCCGGTAGCCGGCGGGCGCGTGAGCGTCCCGGGGGTCGACGCCGACCGGGTCACGCCGTGGCTCGCCGAGCGGGTGGAGCTCGCGCCGCCGCTGCGCTACACGCTCGTCCCCGCAGGCGGGTCGAACCTCACCGTGCGCGTCGAGGACGAGGCCGGGCACGCGTGGGCGCTGCGGCGCCCGCCCGTCACCGCGGTGCTCGCCACGGCGCACGACGTCGAGCGGGAGTGGCGGATCCTCGACGCGCTCGGACGCGACGGCACCGTCCCCGTCCCGCCGGTCGTCGCGCACTGCGGCGACGACACGCTCATCGGCGCACCGTTCTACGTGATGGGCTTCGTCGACGGCACGATCCTGCGCACGGACAAGGACGCGGCCCGGGTGCCCGCTAACACGGCCGCGACCGCCGCCGCGTCGCTCGTCGACGTGCAGGTCGCGATCCACGCCGTCGACCCGGACGCGGTCGGGCTGGGCGGGCTGTCCCGTCACCGCACCGGCTACGTCGAGCGCCAGCTCCACCGGTGGCGGACCCAGGTCGAGCGCGCCCGGGTGCGGGACCTGCCCCTCCTCGACGAGCTCCACGACCGTCTCCTCGCGAGCGTCCCGCCGGCGTCCGGTCCGCCGGCGCTCGTCCACGGCGACTACCGGTTCGACAACACGGTGCTCGGCGCTGACGGGCGGGTCGTCGCCGTCTTGGACTGGGAGCTGGCCACCATCGGCGACCCGGTCGCGGACTGCGCCTGGAGCCTCCTCTACTGGACGGACCCGGGCGACCAGGACCCGTTCCTCGAGTGGGCGCCGACGCTCGCGCCGACATTCCCGCGCCGCGCCGACGCCGCGGCCCGCTACGCGGCCTGCTCGGGACGCGACCTGTCGACGCTCCCCTGGTTCGCCGTGTTCGGCTACTGGAAGATGGGCTGCATCGTCGAGGGCGTCTACACGCGCCGCCTCGCCGGGAGCCGCAGCGGCGCCGCGAGCGGGAACCTGGATTCGATCGCAGCGCGCGCCGAGCGCCTGTTCGCGCGCGCCGCCGAAGTGGCCCGGGGCATCTGTTAGAACCGGCTCCACCGGACGGACGGGGGGATTGTGGACCGTAGATCGCTGATCGTCGCCGGGGTCCTCGGCGTCGCGCTGCTCGCCGCCATCGGGGTCGGCATCGGGCTCAGCGCCGGCGGGGGCGGGAGCAACGCGGTCAAGACGCCGTCGGCGTCGAGCACCACGACCTCGTCCACGGTGGCGTCGAGCACCACGACCTCCTCGACGCCGATCGTGCCGCCCACGACCGTGAACGTCCCGAAGCCGAGCGTCGTGATCACCCCCACGACGGGCGCGACCCCGCCGACCACCGTGCCCGGCGGCCAGCCGGGCATCACACCGACCCAGATCCGCGTCGCGGTGATCAGCGACAACGCCGCCGTCGCGCACGGCGTCGAGACCTGGGCCTCGACCCTCAACCAGGCCGGCGGCCTCGCCAACCGCACGGTCAAGGTCGACGCGCACCTCGTCGAGGGCCCGGCCGGCTACGCCGCCGCGGTGGCGAGCGCCTGCACGACCGACTTCGCCGTCGTCGGCTCGAGCTCGCCGTCCGACGGCCAGACGGGCGGCTTCGCGTGCGGCATCCCCGAGCTCGCGACGCGCGTGTACACCGCCGCCCACCAGGCGCTCACCAACTCCTACGCGGTGATCCCGTCGCGGTCCGGGACCGTGGCCGTCGGCGCGTTCCGCCAGCTGCTCACCACGGTGAGCGGGTGCTGCCGCCAGTTCGTGCTCACCCCGATCGGCGAGCCGACGCACGGGATCGTCCAGGCCCAGACGCGCGGCGCCGCGGCGATCGGGTTCACGACCGCGGCGACCCCCGCGGTGCCGGCCACGGCCGGGCCCGCCGAGTACAAGAAGCTCGTCGCCGAGCTCGTGGCCGACAAGGCGACGTTCGCCCGCAGCGGCCTCGGCGCGGCGTCGACCGTGCTGCTGCGCAAGGCGGCGGCCGAGAACCCCGGCTCGAGCGTGGTGGCGGCCTGGTACTGCGACCAGACCTGCGCCGACCCGCCGCTCCTCTCCGAGGGCGGCGCGGCCGTCCAGAGCCAGTACGTCGACGTGCCCGCGAACCCGCTGTCCGACCAGGGATCCGTCCCGGCGATCGCCACCTACGTGCAGGCGTCGCAGCAGTTCGGCGGACCGACACTCGCCGGCCTCGAGTCCAACGCGGCGGGCCTCCTGTTCCAGCAGGTCGTGAAGCAGGTCGTGGCGAGCAACGGCGCCAACGGGATCACGCGCAGCGGCGTGCTCGCAGCGGTCGCCACCGTGCACAGCTTCACTGCCGGCGGCATCCTCGGCACGACCGACGTCGGGGCCCGCCAGCCGACGGGCTGCTTCGCGCTCCTCCAGGTGCAGAGCGGCCAGCTCGCGCGCGTCTTCCCGACGGCGCCCGGGCAGCTGAGCTGTGGGAGCCAGAACCTCCAGACCGTCCCGAAGGGGGGCTGATGATGTTCCGTTACGACGGGCAGCGCGTGGTGATCACGGGCGCGTCGTCGGGCATGGGCGCCGCGACGGCGAAGGGGCTGACCGAGCTCGGCGCCGAGGTGCACGCGCTCGACGTGCGCGAGGTGACCGTCCCGGGCGTGAAGTCCTACGAGACCGACGTCGGGGACCCGGCGGCGGTCGACGCCGCGCTCGACGCCATCGGCGCGCCGGTCCACAAGGTCTTCAACGTGGCCGGCGTGCCCCAGACGCACCCACCGGCGCGGGTCTTCGCGGTGAACTTCCTCGGGCTGCGCCACCTCACCGAGCGGGTGCTGCCGCTCATGTCCTCGGGTGGCGCGGTGGCGAGCGTCGCGTCGCTCGCTGGGATGGGGTGGCAGGCGCACCTCGAGACCATCAACGGGGTCCTCGACCTCCCCGACTTCGACGCGGGTGTGGCGTGGGCGGCCGAGCATCTCGACGCGCAGGGCGATCCGTACTTCTTCTCGAAGGAGTGCGTGATCGTCTACACGTTCCGGCTCGCGGCCCGGCTCGCCCGCGACCCGGGCATCCGGGTGAACTGCGTCAGCCCGGGCCCGGTGGATTCACCGATGATGGTCGACTTCCGGGCCGCGCTCTCGTCGGCGACGATCGACTGGACGGCGTCGCAGGCCAACGGGCGTCTCGGCCGGCCCGAGGAGATGGCGCCGCCCCTGCTCTTCTTGAACAGCGACGACGCGAGCTACGTCAGCGGCCACAACCTGCTCGCCGACGCCGCGTTCACCGCGGCGATGACGACCGGGCAGGTCGATCTCACCTCGCTCCCGGCGGGCTGAGGCGCCCGCGCCGCGGGCGACCCGTGCCCGCGCGCGTGGTGCCCACGATCACGACCGGCGCCGGTGCGCCTTCACCAGGCCGGGCGGCTGCCACGGGTCGCCGGCGGCGATGTCGCGGCCGGGTGGGACGATCTCGTCGATGGCGTCGAGCGTCGCCTCGTCGAGGCGCACCTCGGCGCCGGCGAGCGCGTCGTCGAGCTGCTCCATCGTGCGCGGGCCGATGATCGCCGACGTGACGGCCGGATGCTCGAGGACGAACGCGTGGGCGAGGTGGGTGAGGGTCAGCCCGGCGTCCTCGGCGACCTTGAGCAGCGACTCGACGGCGTCGAGGCGGCGCTCGTGTGCCGCACGGGCTCGCTCGCTCTCGCCGCGCGCGCCGAACCCACGGGCGAGCCGCGAGCCCTCGGGGGGCGGCTGGCCCTTGCGGTAGCGGCCGGTGAGGAGCCCGCCGGCGAGCGGGCTCCACGGGATCACGCCGATCCCGTAGCGCGCGCACGTGGGGAGCACGCCACGCTCGATCCCCCGCACGAGCAGCGAGTACGGCGGCTGCTCGCACACGAAGCGCTCCCGGCCGCGACGCTCGGCCGTCCACTGCGCCTCGACGATGTACTCGGGCGGGAACGTCGAGTGGCCGAGGTAGCGGATCTTACCGGCGTGCACGAGGTCGCTCAGCGCCCCGAGCGTCTCGTCGATGTCAGCGGTGTCGTCGGGCCGGTGGATCTGGTACAGGTCGAGGTGGTCGGTGTCGAGGCGTCGCAGGCTGTTCTCGACCTCGTGGAGGATCCAGCGGCGTGACCCGCCGCGCTGGTTGAGGTCGGAGCCCATCGGCGCGAAGAACTTCGTGGCGAGCACGACGCCGTCGCGGCGCCCGGCGAGGGCCTTCCCGACGATCTCCTCGGATTCGCCGGCCGAGTACACGTCGGCGGTGTCGAGGAAGTTGATGCCCTCGTCGAGGGCCCGGTGGATGATGCGGACGCAGTCGTCGTGGTCGGTGTTGCCCCAGGCCCCGAACATCATGGCGCCGAGGCAGTACTCGCTGACCTGGAGGCCGGTCCGTCCGAGGGTGCGGTGCTGCATGCCCGGACCCTACGCGGCGCGGCGGACGGGCCGGTCAGCCGACCTGGCGGTCGCGCCCCGTCCAGTAGGGGGCGCGCAGCTTGAACTTCTGGAGCTTGCCGGTCGCGGTGCGGGCCAGCTCGGTGCGGAACTCGACCGACGTCGGGCACTTGAAGTGGGCAAGCCGCTCGCGGCAGTGCGCGATGAGGTCGGCGTCGGACACGTCGGCGCCGGACGCCGGCACGACGAGGGCCTTCACCGTCTCGCCCCACTGCTCGTCGGGCACGCCGATCACGGCCACCTCGGAGACCGCCGGGTGCGAGAACAGCGTGTCCTCGACCTCGATCGAGGACACGTTCTCGCCGCCGCTGATGATCACGTCCTTCTTCCGGTCGGCGATGCAGACGTAGTCGTCGTCGTCGAGGACGCCGCCGTCGCCCGTGTGGAACCACCCATCGCGGATCGCCGCGGCCGTGTCCTCGGGCTGGTTCCAGTAGCCCTCCATGATCACGTTCCCGCGGGCCAGCACCTCACCGTCGCCGTCGACCTGGACGCCGACGCCGAGCACCGGGGCCCCGGCCCGGGCGAGGCGGGCGGCGCGTTCGCCCGGCGAGAGCTCGTCGAACTCGGCCCGGGCGCGGTTCATCGTGAGCAGCGGCGCGGTCTCGGTGAGCCCGTAGATCTGGACGAACTCCCAGCCGAGCTCGGTCTCGACGCGCTCGATCAGGCGCGTCGGCGGCGGCGCGCCCGCGACGGTGACCCGCACCCGACCCGCGCCGGGGACCGGGCCCGACCAGTCGGCGGCAGCGTCGAGCACGGCGTGGATGACGGTCGGCGCGCCGTTCAGCGCCGTCACCTCGTGCGTGTCGATGCGTCGCAGGATCTCCGCGCCGTCGACCTTGCGGAGCACGATGTGACGGCCGCCCATGCCCGTCACCGCGTACGGCATGCCCCAGCCGTTGCAGTGGAACATCGGGAGCGTGTGCAGGTAGACGTCGCGATCGCTCACGCCGAGGTGCCAGCCGAACGTCGCCGCGTTGATCCACAGGCTGCGGTGGGTGAGCTGCACCCCCTTCGGGCGCGCCGTCGTCCCGCTCGTGTAGTTGATCGTCGCGGTCGCGTCCTCGTCGGCCGCCCACGGCGTCGGATCGCCGTCCGCGCCGAAGAGGGCCTCGCCCTCGGCGCCGAGCACCAGCCGGTGCGGCGCCGCGACGGCGGCCAACGCCTCGTCGAGCTCCGGGTCGACGAGCAGCACCCGGGCACCCGAGTGCTCGACGATGTAGCCGACCTCCTCGGCGTTGAGCCGGAAGTTGATCGGGACGAGGATCCGGCCCCAGCCGCTCACCCCGAAGAACGAGATGAAGAGCCGCGCCGCGTTCGGCGACACGATCGCGACCCGCTCCCCCACGCCGACGCCGAGGCGGTCGAGCGCGGCGGCTTGGGCGCGTGCGCGCCCCGCGAGCTCGGCGTCGGTCAGCGCGCCCAGCGACGGCGCCGGTTGGTGGGGCTCGTCGACGATCCCGCACCGGTCGCCGTAGACGAGCGCGGCGCGGTCGAGGAAGTCTCGGACGGACAAGGGCACGCGCATGCTCGACTCCCCCCGGGGTCGGCGACAGCGGACCGGGCCCGAACCTAGTCGGGCCGCGCGCCGCCGCGGTCAGCGGAGCGTGTCGAAGAAGGCGCGCACGTCGTCGACGAAGAGGTCGGGGACCTGCATCGCGGCGAAGTGACCGCCCCGGGGCTGCTCCACCCAGTGCGTGACGTGGTAGCGCCGCTCGACCCAGCTGCGCGGGAACTGGGACACCTCGGCGGGATAGCAGGCGATGCCGGTCGGGACGTCGACGAAGCGCTCGGGCAGCGCGGCCCGGCCCGCCTGGCGCATCTCCCAGTACAGGCGGGTGGAGGAGGTCGCCGTGCCGGTCACCCAGTAGAGGGTGACGTTGTCCAGGAGGCGGTCCGGGCGGAACGACGCCAGCGCCGCGTCGTCGCCGCCCGACCAGGCGCGGAACTTCTCCACGATCCACGCGCAGAGCCCGGCCGGGGAATCCTCGAGCGCGTAGCCGAGCGTCTGGGGCCGGGTCCCCTGGATCTCCTGGTACGCCGCGCCGTCGCGGCGCCACGCGGCGAGCGCGGCGAGCGCCTCGCTCTCCTCCGCGGTCGGCTCGGGTCCGTCGGTCGGCCGCGGGACCACGACGAAGTTGAGGTGCAGCCCGATCACCCGCTCGGGGACGAGGTCGGCGACGTTCGACGTGACGACCGAGCCCCAGTCGCCACCCTGGAGGCCGTAGCGGTCGTAGCCGAGCGCCGCGAGGAGCTCGACGCACGCGCCCGCGATCCGCCGCGGGTGCCAGCCGCGTTCGTGGGTCGGGCCCGAGAACCCGTAGCCGGGCAGCGACGGCGCGAC
>DATDGU010000106.1:0-3027 GCA_036521915.1 Acidimicrobiia bacterium
CTGGAGAGCCTGGTGCACGGCTACACCCAGCGCAACGCCGAGCACGTCGGCTGGCGCGACCGGGGCGTGGTCGCGCCCGGCTATCTGGCCGACCTCAACGTGATCGACCTCGACGGGCTCGTCCTGCACCGGCCCGAGATGCACTTCGATCTCCCGGCCGGGGCCCGCCGGCTCCTGCAGGTGGCGGACGGCTACGACGCGACGATCGTCAACGGCGAGGTTGTCCGACGCGGCGGCGAGGACACCGGTGCCCGCCCCGGGTCGCTCGTGCGAGGAGGGCGGCACTGATGGGCCAGGTCTCGGTCATCGCCACGATCACCGTGAAGGACGGCAAGGCCGACACCCTGGTCGCGGCGTTCGACCAGTTCTTCGCCTTCGTGAGCGACGAGCCCGGCACCGAGCAGTACGTGCTGCATCGCTCGACGACCGACCCGAACACGTTCTTCGTGACCGAGCGCTACGCCGACCAGGCCGCCTTCGACGCCCACGCCGGCGGCGAGGGCTTCGCGGCACTCGGCGCGTCGCTCGGCGACTGCATCGCCGACTTCAAGCTCGAGATGGCGGAGCCGCTGAAGGCCTACGGCACGGACCGGTGACCGCCCCGGACGTCCGCTCGGCCATCGAGCGCATCGTCTACGGCTACGCCGAGCGGGTCGACGCCGGCGACTTCGTCGGCCTCGCCGAGCTGTTCCGCGACGCCACCTACAAGGGCGGCGGCCCCGACGATCCCGGCGTCGTCGGCGCGGAGGCCGTGCTCGCGATCCAGGAGCAGATGATCCGCCGCTACGCGGACGGCACGCCCCGCACGAAGCACGTGACGACGAACCTCGTCATCGACGCCGACGAGGCCGCCGGCACCGCGACGGCGCGCTCGTACTTCACGGTCCTCCAGCAGGTCGACGACCATCCGCTCGAGATCGTCATCGCCGGCCGCTACCACGACCGCTTCGCAGGCCGCGACGGCGCGTGGCACCTCACCGAGCGGGTGATCCTCTGCGACCTCATCGGTGACCTGAGCCGCCACCTCACCGTCGACCCCTTCCGTCGCTGAATGCTGCACGTCGACGACGCGGCGCGCGTCCGGCTCGTCACGCTCGACCGACCGGAAGCCCGCAACGCGCTCGACACCGAGCACTACCAGGGCCTCGCCGACGCGCTCGACGGCGCGGCGGACGCCGACGAGCTGGCGGTCGTCGTCCTCACGGGCACGGTCGGGACCTTCTGCGCCGGGCAGGACCTCGCCGAGATGGGCCGCCTGGCGACGACCGGGGCGACCACCGAGGAGCGCACGGGGCACGGCTTCCAGCGCTTCATCACCACGCTGGGCTCGTTCCCGAAGCCGCTCGTCGCCGCGGTGAACGGGCTCGCGGTCGGGCTCGGCGTCACGATGCTGCCCTACTGCGACCTGGTGCTCGTCGCCGAGGACGCCCGGTTCCGGACACCGTTCGTGAGCCTCGGCGTGGTGCCCGAGGCCGGGTCGAGCTTCACGCTGCCGACGCTGCTCGGACCCCAGGCCGCCGCGCACGCGCTGCTCACCGGCGCGTGGCTCGACGCGGCCGACGCGCGTGCGTGCGGGCTGGCCTGGCGCGTCTGCCCGCCCGACCGGCTGCTCGGCGAAGCGCTCGACGTCGCCGCCGCGATGGCCCGGATGCCGCTCGTGTCGCTCGTCGAAACGAAGCGCCTCCTGCGCACCGGCTGGCGGGACGCGGCGGCGGCCGCCCGCGGGCGGGAGGAGGCGCTGTTCGCCCGCCTGACCGGCGGCCCGGCCAACCGCGAGGCGATCGCCGCGTTCTTCGAGAAGCGCGACCCGGACTTCACCAACCTGGCGCCCGAGTAGAGTTCCGGGCGCGGGGGACTGGAGGAGGCGAGATGGCCTGGAAGGTTGTAGTCGACTTCGACGTCTGTGAGAGCAATGCCATCTGCATGGGCATCGCTCCCGAGGTCTTCGAGGTCCGCGACGACGACTTCCTCTATCTCCTCCAGGAGGAGCCGTCCGACGACCTGCGCCCGAAGGTGGAGCAGGCGGTGCGGCAGTGCCCGAAGCAGGCGATCTCCATCGTCGAGGAGTAGCGCCGCCCCACCGTCCCCCCAGGCGGGCTCGTGAGCGACCAGCCCAACATCGTCGACGGCCACCGCGCCGACGACGCGTTCCCGCCCGGCCCCGAGCTGGCGCGCCTCGTCGCCGCGCTGCGGGCCGCCACCGATCTCGTCGTGCGCCCGGGTGCGCCCCCGGCGGTGCTCGCCGACGCCGCCGACCGCGTCGAGGCAGCGGTACACGCGCTCGAGGGATCCACCCAGCCGTGGCGGGCGTCGATGCCGGCCCGGCCCCGCGTCGAGGTCGAGCCGCACGACTTCTTCCCCTTCAGCCCGATGATCGGGCTGTACAGCCCGCTCGCGGCGCCGCTGCACTGCGAGCTGCGCGAGGGCGGCGTCGTCGGCCACGCCGTGCTCGGCGCGGCGTACGAGGGCCCGCCCGGGTGCGTGCACGGCGGGATCATCGCCGGGCTCTTCGACGAGCTGCTCGGCGTGGCCAACATCGCCGGGGGCGTCGGCGCCATGACCGGCACCCTGACGATCGCCTACCGCAGCCCCACGCCGCTGTACACCGAGCTCACCCTCGCCGGGCACGTCGCGTCGATCGAGGGACGCAAGGTCCACACCGAGGGCACGCTCTACGCCGGGGACCGGCTCTGTGTGGAGGCCCACGGAATCTTCATCCTCGTGGGGCACGCGCGCTTCGCCCAGCTCGCGCGCACGCACGGCGCGGAGGCCGCGCCGTGACCGAGCGGCGGGTCGCGCTCGCCGGGCCGGTCAACTTCCGCGACGTCGGCGGCTACGAGACCGGCGACGGCCGCACCGTGCGCTGGGGCCAGGTGTTCCGCAGCGACTCGCTGCACCACCTGACGGGCGACGACGGGGCCCGCCTCGCCGAGCTGGGGCTGCGCAGCGCGCTCGACTTCCGCGCCCACGACGAGCTCGACGAGATCGGCATCGGCGGGCTCGGTCAACTCGACATCGAGCACGTCC
>DATDGU010000107.1:0-29173 GCA_036521915.1 Acidimicrobiia bacterium
CCGTCGACGAGAACCTCACGGCGCGCGAGAACCTGATCCTCGTCGGTCGCCTCACCCACCTCCCGTCCCGCGTGACGCGGGCGCGCGGCGACGAGCTCCTCGAGCGGTTCGAGCTCTCCGACGCCGCCGACCGTCTCGTGCGTACGTTCTCCGGCGGCATGCGGCGACGACTCGACCTCGCGGCCGCGCTGGTGCACAACCCGCCGGTGCTGGTCCTCGACGAGCCGACGACCGGCCTCGACCCCTACGGGCGCACGGAGCTGTGGCGGGTGATCGAGGAGCTGGTGGCGTCCGGCACCACGCTGCTGCTCACGACCCAGTACCTCGAGGAGGCCGACCGGCTCGCCAACAACATCGTCGTCATCGACCACGGCCAGATCATCGCCGAAGGCACCGCCGCCGAGCTCAAGGCCCAGCTCGGCGCGACGGTCATCGAGGTGGCGTTCGCGGACAACGACGCGGCGCGCACCGCCGCGTCGCGGCTCGAGCCGCTCGGGTCCATCGACATCGACGGTCACCAGCTGCGCATGCACGTGGGGGACGGGGCGAGCGCCATGCTCGAGACCGTCCGGGCCCTCGACGCCGACCACCTCGAGCCCGTGACGATGGCCCTGCGCGAGCCCACCCTCGACGACGTGTTCTTGTCGCTGACCGGCCACGCGGCCGAGGAGCCGACCGAGGACGACGCGGAGGGCGCCGCGGCGCCGCGGCGACGGGGCCGATGACGACCGCGACGGCGACCGCGGCGCTCGCGCCCACCCGACCGGCGGGCCACGCCGTCGCCGACGCCGTCACGGTGACGTGGCGCAACCTCTTGAACGTGCGGCGCAACCCGCAGCTGCTCGTGTTCGCCACCGTGCAGCCGATCGTGTTCGTGCTGATGTTCGTCTACGTGTTCGGCGGCGCCATCAAGATACCCGGCGTCCCCTACGTCGATTTCTTGATGCCGGGCGTGTTCGTGCAGACGGTGACGTTCGGCTCGCTGCAGACAGGGATCGGGCTGGCCGAGGACCTCCAAAAGGGGATCATCGAGCGGTTCCGGTCGCTGCCGATGGCCCGCTCGGCGGTGCTCGTCGGCCGCACGCTCGCCGACATGGTGCGCAACGTGTTCGTCATCCTGCTCATGGTCGTGATCGGCTTCGCCGTCGGGTGGACGGTGCACACGAACGCGGTCGCCCTGCTGGCCGCGCTCGGGCTCGTGCTGGCGTTCGCGTACTCGCTGTCGTGGGTCTTCGCCATCGTCGGGCTCTCGGCGCCGGACGCCGAGACGGCCCAGGCCGCGTCGTTCCCGGTGCTCGCGCCGCTCGTGTTCGCGTCGTCGGCGTTCGTGCCGGTGAGCACCATGCCGGGCTGGCTGCAGGCATTCGCCCGCAACCAGCCGGTGTCGGTCGTCGTGGACGCGGTGCGCGCCCTGACCCTCGGCGGACCGACCAGCAGCGCCGTGCTGAAGGCGCTGGCCTGGATCGTCGCCATCCTCGCCGTCTGCGCCCCGCTCGCCGTGGCCCGCTACCGCAAGGTCGTCTGAACCCCGACGGCCCGGCCTCGACCGCCGGAGGGTTGCGCCGGCACGGCTCGGGGTAGGCCTGCCCCCGGCAGCCGGGAGCTGGCTGCCAGCGGGCCCTGCCCGTGCGGGTCGCCCCCCCGACCTCGCTGGCCCGACCAGCACGCACGGGCTGGGACCGACGGCGAACGAGCGACCGGTGGCGGATCGGCCCGCTCGCCGACCCGCCACGGTCAGCTCCCGGCACCCCTGGTCCGCCTCCCGACGGAGATCTTGTTGACTTCTCAACCACCCCGGTGTACTCTCACCCTCAATGGTTTAGTACTCAACTATTGACTAGGAGCGAGCCATGACGACCGTGCAGCAGACCCAGATCCCCCACTACCTGACCGGCACGTGGAACATCGACACCACCCACTCGGAGGTTTCCTTCACCGCCCGGCACCTGATGGTGAGCAAGGTACGGGGCCGGTTCACCGGCTTCTCGGGCCGGATCGTGACGGCCGAGGACCCGACGAAGTCGTCGGTTGAGGCGACGGTGGACCTCGCGACCGTGAACACCAGCAACGCCGACCGCGACGCGCACTTGCGTTCGGCGGACTTCCTCGACGTCGAGCGCTACCCCACGATGAGCTACCGCTCCACGGCGGTCCGCTGGGACGGCGACGACCTCGTCGTCGACGGCGAGCTCACGCTCCACGGCGTCTCCCGCCCCGTCCCGCTGGCACTGGAGGTGCACGGCTTCCAGGAGCACACGCCCTTCGGCGACAGCCGCGTCGGGTTCTCGGCGTCGGCCGAGATCAGCCGCGGTGACTTCGGCGTCGACTTCAACATGCCCATGGACGGGGGCGGCGTCGTGGTCGGCGACAAGATCCGCATCGACCTCGACATCGAAGCCATCCGTACCGACGCCTGACGCGCTCGGCGCGCTCCCGACACCGCGGGCCGTCATCGGCCCGCGGTGTCGCGCGTCCTGGCGCCCTCCCGACGACGTCGCTACAGTCCCGATCCAACCGACCGGTGCAGCGAAGTCCGGTGTGATCCCGGCGCTGTCCCGCAACTGTGGTCCGTTCAGCTGAGCGGCAAGCCAGGTCGCCTGCCCGGCCGGTGACGAACAGGAGCTCTCGTGGAAAGAGCGGTTCGTCCGGCAGGCCTCCTGTCGGCGGACAGTTCTCTCGCCAGGACAGGAGGATGTCTGATGGGACGCCGACGCGTCGTGACGTTGGCCCTCGTGCTCGCCCTCGCCGCCGGGGCGCTCGCCGCGATCGGGCTCGGCGCGGCGGGCGCCGTGCCCACCCGGTCCGACGCCGCGCACCACCCGACCCGGATCTTGTCGCTGTCACCGACGGCGACCGAGATGCTCTTCGCGATCGGCGCCGGCCGCCAGGTCGTCGCCGTCGACAGCTTCAGCGACTACCCGAGCCGCGCGCCGCGCACGAGCCTGTCCGGCGACTCGCCGAACCCCGAGGCCATCGCCGGCTACCGGCCCGACCTCGTGCTGCTGCCCGACAACACCGTGTCCGACCAGCTGCACGAGCTCGGCATCGCGAACCTCGTGCTCCCGCCGGCGAGCACGCTCGCCGACACCTACCACCAGCTCCTGCAGATCGGCGCCGCCACCGGCCACACCGCCGCGGCGCGGACCCTGAACGCCAGCATCCAGTCGCAACTCGCCAGCATCGCCGCGCAGGTCCCGAGGCGCCGGGTGCGCCCCACCGTGTACTGGGAGCTCGACGACACCTTCTTCTCGGCGGACTCGTCGAGCTTCATCGGTCAGCTGCTGAAGCAGGCCGGGCTGAACAACATCGCCGACAAGGCGAGCGGGGCGAGCTCGGGCTACCCGCAGCTGTCCGCCGAGTACGTCGTGCAGGCCAACCCCGCGGTGATCTTCCTCGCCGACACGCTCTGCTGCGGGCAGTCGGTGTCGACCGTGGCGGCCCGGCCAGGCTTCAGCCACGTCGCCGCCGTCGTGCATCATCACGTCATCCCGTTGAACGATGACCTGGCGTCGCGGTGGGGCCCGCGCGTGGTGCAGCTGTTCCAAGCGATCGTGAACGCGACGAAGCAGCTGTGACCGCTGCGCCGATGGCCGCGGTGCAGCCGGTGCGGCTGCGACCGGCGTGGCTCCTCGCGGGGGTCGGCGCGGTCCTCGTGGCCATCGTGCTCGGGCTCACGGTCGGCCCGGCCGCGATCCGGCCCGGCCCGGCGCTCGAGACGTTGCTCAGCCACGTCCCGCTGCTCGGGATCCACTCGAGCCTCTCGGAGGCCCAGCAGGCGATCGTCACCCAGCTGCGGCTCCCGCGCGTCATCCTCGGGCTCCTCGTCGGGGCGATGCTCGCCATGGCCGGCGCCTCCTACCAGGGCGTGTTCCGCAACCCGCTCGCCGACCCGTACCTGCTCGGCGCCGCGGCCGGCGCTGGCCTGGCGGTGACGATCGTGATCGTCGCCACCGCGACCGGGCTCGGCGGCAACAACCCGCTCGTCCCGCTCGCCGCGTTCCTCGGCGCGCTCGGCGCGGTGGCGCTCACCTACATCCTCGGGCGCAGCGCCGGCGGCCGGTCCCCCGCCACCCTGCTCCTGGCCGGCGTGGCGATCGCCGCGTTCCTCACCGCGATCCAGACCTACCTCCAACAGCAGCACCTGGCGACGATCCGCGAGGTGTACTCGTGGATCCTCGGCCGCCTCACCACCGCGGGGTGGGACCAGGTCCTCCTCGTCCTCCCCTACTTCGTGGTCACGACCGTGGTCCTCGTCGCGCACCGTCGGGTGCTGGACGTGCTCGCGGTCGGCGAGGAGGAGGCCGGCACGCTCGGCGTCTCGGTGGCGCGCACCCGCACGATCATCGTCGCGACCGCGTCGCTCGCCACCGCGGCGGCCGTCGCGGTGAGCGGCCTCATCGGCTTCGTCGGCATCATCGTGCCGCACGCCATCCGCCTCGTCGCGGGCGCGAGCTACCGCGTCATCCTGCCGCTGTCGATCCTCTTCGGCGGCGCGTTCCTCGCGCTGGCCGACCTCGCCGCCCGCACCGTGACTGCGCCCGCCGAGATCCCGATCGGGGTGGTGACCGCCTTCGTGGGCGCGCCGTTCTTCGTCGTCGTGCTGCGCACCACGATGGGCCGCCGATGACGGCCGGGCTCTCCGTCCACGGCGTGAGCGTCGAGCTGGGCGGTGCCCGGCTGCTGGACGGGATCGACCTCGCCGTCGCGCCCGGCTCCTGGGTGTCCGTCGTCGGGCCGAACGGCGCGGGCAAGACGACGCTCCTGCACGCGATCGCCGGGCTCGTCGACTGCCGGGACGGGCACGTCGAGCTCGCCGGCACCGACGTGCGGCGCCTGCGCGCCCGGGCCCGGGCCCGGGCCGTCGCGCTCGTGCCCCAAGTGCCGGTGATCCCGACCGGAATGACGGTCCTCGACTACGCGCTGCTCGGCCGCACGCCGTACTGCTCGTTCCTCGGGGGCGAGAGCGCCCGCGACGTCGACCTCGCGCGCGAGGTCCTCGCGCAGCTCGGGATCGAGAACCTGGCCGGCCGCCTCGTCGAGACGCTGTCGGGCGGCGAGCGCCAGCGCGTCGTGCTCAGCCGGGCGCTGCTCCAGCACGCCCCGGTGCTGCTCCTCGACGAGCCGACGAGCGCCCTCGACATTGGCCACCAGCAGGAGGTGCTCGAGCTCGTCGAGGCGCTCCGCGTCGAGCGCAACCTGGCCGTCGTGTCCACCATGCACGATCTCACCCTCGCGGGCTTCTACGCCGACGAGCTCGTGCTGCTGAACGGCGGCCGGATCGTGGAGCGCGGGCCGGCCCGCAGCGTGCTCACCGAGGAGCACCTGCGCGCCCACTTCGGCGCCGAGGTGAGCGTCCTCGCCGGCAGCGACGGGCCGGTCGTCGTCCCGATGCGCCCGCCGCGCCGCGCCATCGGCTGAGTCCTCGTGCCCCGCACCGCAGCGGTGCGGGAGCGTCGCGGCCAGACCCCGGGATCGTGAGGGGGGGCCCCGGCGGGCCGCCGGGCCGGCGTGTCGTCTTGTCCCGCGCCGCGGTCTGGTCCAAGAATTGCGGCATGGACGCCGGCCCGGGAGGGGGCGGCCCACGGGCCGGCGACGGCCGGGAGCGACCGAGGTTCGGCGCGTCCCGCCGCGGCCCGCCGCCCGACTGGCAGACCCCGCACGGCACGCCGGACGGCGTCCGGGCGATGGGCGGGCGCCCGCCCGCGTACGGGCGATCCCCGTACGCGCGCCCGACGGGAGACCGCAGCGGGCCCCTGCGCCCGTCGGTCACCGCGCTCGGCACCCCGCGCTGGACGTCGGGCCAGCTGCCGCCGAAGCTGCCGACCGGCCCCACCCTGCTCGTCGCCGGCTTCGTGGTCCTCCTCGCGTTCATCGTCGGGCACGCCACGGGGGGCGGCGGGAGCTCGGCTCTCTCGGCGGCGAGCAAGCCGGCGGTGGTCGTCACGACGCCCACGACGACGCTGCCGCCGCGCCCGCCCACCCACACCGTCGCGACCGGCGAGACGCTCTCGTCGATCGCCAGCCTCTACGGGCTCCAGGCGAGTGACCTCGCGACCTACAACGGGATCTCGAACATCAACCACGTCTTCGTCGGGGAGGTGCTCAAGATCCCGCCCGCGACGACGACCGCCCCCTCGACGGTCACCACGCTCAAGCGATAGCCGCCGCGTGACGACATGACAGGGTGGCGTGATGCGCCGGGACTACGCTCACCACGTCTTGCGCGAGCGGGACCGCCGCTGGCGTCCCCGTGGCAAAGAGGAGCGGGCATGCGACGGTTCTGGATCGTTTCGGCGACACTGGTCATGACGATGGGCCTCGCGGCGACGGCCGCCACGGCCACCGCGGCGGGGGCCGCGCCCACGGGGCGCGCCAGCGCCGTGTCGTGCCCCAGCCTCATCAACCGCTACCAGAAGGTGAGCTCGAGCGCCGCGGGCTTCAATCCCTCCAACCCGGGCTCGTTCCAGCAGATCATCAACAACGCGATCAATGAGTTGAACTACCTCGCGAAGAACGCCCCGAAGCAGCTCCGGAACGCCTTCAAGGACCTCGCGAAGCTCTACGGCCCGCTGAAGAACGTCAACTTGCAGAACCCGGCGTCGCTGAGCCAGTTGGAGACGTTCGCGACCTCGTCGCGCTTCCAGTCGGACATCCACCAGATCGAGACGTACTTCGCCTCGATCTGCCACTTCACCATTCCGACGACGTAGCGGACTCGGCGAGCGCGGCCGGCTCCTCAGGGCCGCGGCACGCCGCGCACGAGCGGTGAGACGTCGATGCGTCCGTGCCCGCAGACCGGGTCGAGGGTCCAGGCCGTGGTCAGGCTCTGGGTCTGGTCGGGTGGGGTGATCTCGACCTGCGTGGGCTGCGGCTCGCACGGTCCCGTCTGCGCCTCGTCGCTGAGCGGGATCCCGGCCCAGTGCAGCGGCGTGGAGGCCGTGCCACCGGGCGCGAGCGTCACCGGCACGAGCCGTCCGGTGTCCGGGGCCACCAGGGTCGGGATCGGTGCGCCACCCGCTGCGAGCAGCTGGAGGCCGACGTACCCGGTGAGCTGACAGGTCGCGCCCGTGTTGGTGAGCACGAGGGTGACGTAGCGCTGCCCGGCGCCGGCGTCGGGCATCTCGAGCGCAGCCTGCAGCTGGGAGGTCTGACACGACGGGGCGCCGCCGCCGGAGCGGGCCGTCGTCGACGGCGTGGCGGGGCGCGCCGCCGAGCTCCCGCCGCCGCACGCGGTGAGGAGGGCCACGCCGAGCACGGCGAGCGCGCCGGCAGCTGGGCCCCCCGTCCGTACGCCTAGACCCACCGCTCACCTCACCCGGGCCGACGACCTCGACCAGCGAGGATCGCGCGGCCCGCCCGTGTCGGCCTGCCGGTGGCAGGAATCGTCAGATATTTGCTCTTGCTGCCAGCACCGCGGGCGCGGATGATGCGGACATGCGTCCACCGCACCAGGTGCTGCTCGTGGCCTTCGACGACTTCCAGCTCCTCGACCTCGCCGGTCCCGTCGAGGTGCTCCGCAGCGCCACCCGGCTCGGCGCCGACCCGCCGTACGCCACCCGGGTGGCGGCGCCGCGGGGTCGGGTCCGCTCGGAGAGCGGCATCCTCGTCGCCGCGGACGTCGTGCTGCACGCGACCGCCACCAGCACCGAGCCGGTCGACACGCTCGTCGTCGTGGGCGGCCACGGGACGCGGGCGGCACGCCGCGACGGCGCGTTCCTCGACGACCTCGCGGCCCTGGCCGGGCGCGCCCGGCGGGTGACATCGGTCTGCACCGGGGCGTGGCTGCTCGCCGCCGCCGGACTGCTCGACGGCTACGAGGCGACCACGCACTGGTCCTCGGCGGCGGCGCTCGCCGACCGCTACCCCGACCTCGACCTCCAGGTCGACCGGATCTACGTCCGGGACCGCGACCGGTGGACGTCCGCGGGCGTGACCGCCGGCGTGGACCTGTTCCTGGCCCTCGTCGACGAGGACCACGGCCCCGACCTCGCGCACGCCGTCGCCGCCTGGCTCGTCGTCTTCGCCCGGCGGCCGGGTGGCCAGGCGCAGTTCAGCGCGCAGCTGCGCGCCCAGGCGGCGCGCACGCCCGCCCTCGCCGGCCTGCAGCGCTGGCTCCCGGACCATCTCGACGAGGCGCTCACCGTCGAGACCCTCGCCGCCCGGGCAGCGATGAGCCCCCGCACCTTCGCCCGCCGGTTCGCCCAAGAGACGGGATCGACGCCGGCGGCGTTCGTCGAGGAGCTCCGCGTCGAGCGGGCGCGCGAGCTCCTGGAGACCACCGACCTGACGGTCGCCGCCGTCGCGGCGCGCGTTGGCCTGCGCACCCCCGAGACGCTGCACCGCGCGTTTCAGCGGCGTGTCGCCACGACGCCCGATCGCTACCGCCAGCACTTCGCACGGCGGGCGTCCTGACCAGGAGGAGCCAGCCATGCAGTTCGCCATCGGCCTCTACGACGGGTTCACGGCGCTCGACGCGATCGGCCCGTACGCCGTCTTCACGAACGTCCCGAACGCCGACGTCGTGCTCTGCGCCGAGCGGCGCGGCCGGCTGGCGGACGAGAGCGGATTGGTGCGCCTCGACCTCGAGTACACCTTCGACGACGCGAACGCCCCCGACGTCCTGCTCGTGCCGGGCGGGGCGATCACCCGTCGTCTCGCGCGCGACGGTGCGCCGATCGTGGACTGGATCCGCGCCGTGCACCCGACGACGACGGTCACGACCTCGGTGTGCACCGGCGCGCTGCTGCTGGGCGCCGCGGGCGTGCTGCAGGGCCGGCGGGCCACGACGCACTGGATGGCCCTCGAGCAGCTCCGCGCGTACGGCGCGACCCCCTGCGCCGAGCGCGTCGTCGCCGACGGAAAGGTCCGCACGGGCGCGGGCGTCGCGGCCGGGATCGACCTCGCGTTGCAGCTCGTGGGCGAGCTGCAGGGCGCCGAGACGGCGCAGGCCGTCCAGCTCGGTATCGAGTACGACCCGCAGCCGCCCTACGACGCGGGCGCGCCCGGCAAGGCCCCGCCGGTCATCCGCGACCTGGTCGCGGGCGTGCTGGCCACCGCCGAGGCCGAAGCCCTCGCCGGCTGACGCGGCGCCTCCCCGGTGCGGGCGGCTCGCCTGATCAGAGGGTCGGCGAGGAACTCGTCGCGGGGCCGCGTCCCACGCGACAGCCTGGGCGAGCCCGGCGAGGTCGACGGCTCACCCGGCGCGAGGTCCGTGGGTCGCCGGAGCCGCTGCCAGACGGACTGGCGGACCGTCAGTCCGCTCGGATCTCGTAGGTCCCGGCGCCGACCGTGAACGTGCGGCCATCGGCGCCGGGCGTGAGCGGGCCCACCCCGGCGGCACGCCCCACCGGCTGGCCGTTGACGGTGACGTGCCCGCCGGCGCGGAGGTGCACCGTGCCGCTCGCGTTCGCGGGCACGGTGAGCGCGAGCGTCGTGCCCCGCCCGCTGCCGGCGTGGCCGTGCCAGGCGACGGAGATGAACCCGCGCGGCGTCGGGACGCGTCCGGACGCGGACGTGAGCCCGGTCAGCGGCCGCGTGACGTCGAACGTCGCGTATCCGGGTGCGGTGGAGTTCACGCCGAGCAGGACGTGCTGGATCTCGACGAGCACGTTGGAGCCCCAGCCGTGCGACATGCTGTCGCCGTTCGCGTCGACGGGCTTCCACACCTCCCAGGTGAACGTGCCGCCCTGGGCGAGGATGTTCGCCCAGCCCGGCGTCTTCGGATCGGTGATGCGGGTGAGGACGTCGCGGTCCCGACCGGCGAGGTGGAGCGCCTCGAGGAGCTCCCCCGCGGTCCGCGGCGGGTTCTGCATCCCGAGGCTGGCCATGTAGGCGCCGACCGTCGCCAGGCTCCCGGCCGGCACGACGCCGTACACGACGGCGGCAGACTCGGTCTCTTGAGACGCCTGGTTCACCGGGGTCCCGTCGGTCTGCAGGCCGTCGAAGTAAACGCCGTCCGGTCGCGTGAGGTGCGCGTTGATCGCGTTCGTGAGGTCCTGCTGGCGCGTCTGCTGTGCGGTCACCTCGCTCGCCGGCTCGTTCAGCGCCGCCGCGATCTGGGCGGCGCGACGGAAGACGTTCACGCCCAGGATGTTCAGCCGCGTCACGACCGGGTACGTGTAGTAGACGTTCGTCGCCGGGAGGTTCGTGACGAGGCCGGTCGCCGGATCGATGGCGGCCGCGACGTAGTCGGCGAGGTGCAGGACCGTCGGGTACGCGGCGGCGAGCAGGGTGCGGTCGCCGGTGTTCATCCAGTACTGCCAGACCCACTCGGGGTAGATCTCGCTGAACTCGTTGATGTCGAGCGCGCCGAGCCCGGTCGGGTAGATCTTGTTGATCCGCCCCTGCGGCCAGTAGCGGGCCTGCGACTGCGCGAACTCGAGCAGCGACTTGCGGGTGAGGTTCTGCTCCCCGAAGGCGGCCATCGCGGTCTGGGACTCGTTGAAGCCGTCCCACAGCCAGGGCCCCTTCTCCCGCGTGGGCGTGTCGACGAACTGCTCCTGGGCGGTGTCGAGCGCGGAGTGCGCGCCGAGGGCGAACACGGCGTCGGCGGTGGCGCTCGACGACGCGAACGTCGCGGCGCGCTCGTCCGGCACCATGGCGTGTCGCACCATCGCCACGACGTCGCTCGGCGTGAGCGTCTCGCCCGGGTCGTCGATCTGGAGATATCGGAAGCCGAGGTAGTCGAAGGGCTCGAAGGTCTGGCGACCGTGCCGCTCGATGTAGGAGTACGACAGGTTCGTGTGCTGGGTGCCGCGCGTCGTCGACACCTGGCCCGGGACGCCCGGGCTCGGGTGCGCGTCGAGCAGGTAGCCGGCGTGCATCGTGATCCGTCGCCCGGCGACGCCGTGCGAGAACGTCACCGTGGGTACGGCGGCGTAGACCTTGCCGAAGTCGGCGACCACCGCCCCGCTGCTGAGCGTGGTCAGCGACACCGCCCGCACCGGCTCCTCGACGATGCGGGTGCGCACCGATACGAGACCGGTCCACGGCGCGGTGCCGGCCGGCCCGAGCACCGTCGCGGCCTGCCAGGCCGTGTCGTCAAAGCCGGGGCGGTCCCAACCCAGCGGCGCGTGGAGCCCGTCGATGTTCTCGACGTAGTCGACGACGTCGCCCTCGAGGTCGCGTTGCGCGCCCGGCAGCCAGTTGGCCCGCAGGACCTTCCAGGTCCCGTCGGTGACGATCTGCTCCGTGGTGCCGTCGGCGTGCAGCACCGACAGCTGGACGATCATCCCCGGCGTGCCGGCGGGATGGCCCTTCGTCGCGCCGTCCCAGTTGGAGAGGACACCCATCGCGTTCGCCGCGCCGGGGCGGAGGAGCCGAGTGACGTCGAGCGTCTCGTAGTACTGCGAGTCGGGGTAGCTGTAGGCCTCGCCCCGCCCGGCGGGCACGCCGTTCACCGAGAGCTCGTGCTGCTGGTCGACGGACACGTACACGCGGGCCCGCACGATCGGCGACGGCGCGAGCGTGAACTCCTTGCGGGCGTAGGTGAACTGGTCGTACTCGGTGGCGTCGTTCGTCGCCCGGCGGATCCAGTCGGCGTGCCAGTCCTGGTCGGCGAGCCCGGTCTCGAACGTGGCGGTCGGCGCGAGCGGGCTCGGCCCGTCGCTGGCCGACCAGGTCTGGACCGTCCACTGGTACGCGGTGTCGGCCGCGAGCGGCGGGCCGCCGTACGGAACGAACGCCTGCTCCGACGACTCGACCTCGCCGCTGTCCCACACGGTGACGGTCGGCGTCGTGCCGGTGAGCGAGGGCCGCGTCACGACGAGGCGGTACGCCGACTGGCGCGCGCCCGGACGCGGGTCGTTGACCTGCCACCCGAACTGGACGTCGGTGAGCCCGAGGCCGATGGGCG
The DNA here is from genome assembly GCA_036521915.1 of Acidimicrobiia bacterium. Classification (GTDB taxonomy): domain Bacteria; phylum Actinomycetota; class Acidimicrobiia; order IMCC26256; family PALSA-555; genus PALSA-555. The sequence goes on from DATDGU010000107.1 coordinate 11,855, forward strand.
AGCGCAGCCCGTCGACGGTCAGGGCCTGCGGGGGTCCCAGCCCGGCCGGTGCTCGGGCCGCGGCGGGCGCCGCGCCGAACGCGACGAGCGCCACGGTGAGCACCGCGACGCCGAGACCCGTGACCGACGTGCCGGCCGCCCGTCGGGCCACGCCGGCGAGGCGACGCGGCGTGCGGCGCGGGGGCCGGCTGCGTCGCGCGTCGGTCGCCATGTGCCGATCAGGCGTTCGGTGCGCCGAGCCAGCGCTCGAGGAACGCCGCGGGCGCGTCCTCGCGCCATTGATGGTCGCCGTCGAACACGTCGTGGGCCAGGCGCTCACCGGCGCCCAGCTGCTCATAGACCCGGCGGAGATCGGTGACCGCGCTCGTCGCGGCGGCGAGCGGGAAGATCAGGTCCTCGGTCCCGGTCTGGACGAGCAGGGGTCGCGGGGCGACGAGCGCCCCGAGGTCGACGTGCTCGAGCTGGCCGAGGAGCTGCGGCAGCACCTGCGAGCCGCACATGTTCCACGGCACCTTGTGCGCCTCGGCCCACGACGAGAGATAGCCGCTGACAACCGCGGCCGCGACCCGCTCGTCCCACGCCGCGAGGAAGAGCGTCATCGTGCCGCCGAGGGAAAGCCCGACCATCCCGATGCGCGCCGGGTCCACGAGCTCATGGCCGGCGAGGACGTCGAGGCAGCGGGTCAGGTCGAAGAGGTTCTGGGTGAGCGGGCTCCATCCGGCGAGCGTGGCGTGGACGAGGTTGATGTCGCACGCGTAGATGCCGGGTGGGTTCCAGTCGGCGCGCTCGCCGAAGCACCGCAGGTCCGGGGCGAGGACCACGTAGCCTCGCCGGGCGAGCTGCTGGGCGTAGTCGCCGTTGGGGGCCTCGGTCTCCTCGAGCCCGACCACGAGCGCCTTCCCCGGGCCGTGGCCGTGGCAGGCGAGGACGGCCGGCCCCGGCGCGGTGCGGCCGTCCGGGACGAGCAGGTACGCGGGCACCGACATGGTGTCCTCGCTGTCGAAGATCACCTTGTCGCGCCGGTACCCGTCGCAGGGCACCTGCTCGAGCCTCTCGAGCCGGAGCGGCGCGGGGTCCGGCCAGCGTCCGAGCAGCGCCGTGAGACGCGCCCGGCACCGGTCCCGCCATACCGGGAAGGTGTCCAGGTCGTCGAGCGGGAGCGGGTCGACCGGCGTGACGGCCTGCAGGCGGGTCATCCACTGGAACCACGGCGACAGGTTCCGTGGCGCGCTCCGCTCCGTGTCGGTCACCGCTCCCCCTCCGTCGACGCGCGGGCGCCGCCAACCTAGAGCCCGCGGGGTCGGCGCGGAGGCGGTCGACCGGCCTGGTTGAGCGGGTGGCGGGGCCGCGCCAGGATGGGTGACATGGCGCTCGCGACGACCGTCGACGTCCGACCGATCTCCCCGCTCATCGGCGCCGAGATCTTCGGTCTCGACCTGGCCCGGCCGCTCGGCGACGAGGCGGTGGCCACGGTGCGCGCCGCCCTGAACGAGCACCACGTCATCTTCTTCCGCGACCAGGAGCTCGCGCCGGCGCAGCAGGCCGCGTTCGCGTCGCAGTTCGGGACGGTCACCGAGGGGCACCCGGTGATCCCGGCCATCGAGGGCAACGACAAGGTCCTGGCCATCGACAGCCGGGAGGACCGGGCGAACTGGTGGCACACCGACGTCACGTTCCTGCAGGAGCCGGCAATGGCCTCGATCCTCTACATGGTCGACGCACCCGAGGTCGGCGGCGACACGATGTGGGCCAGCCTCGAGGACGCCTACGACGGGCTCGCCGAGCCGGTGCGGGCCATGTGCGACCGCCTGCTGGCGATCCACTTCGACCCGTGGTTCGCGGCGGACGTCGACGGCCGTGGCGGCTACACGTGGAACGGCGAGTGGCACGAGAAGCTCCTACCGGCGCTGCACCCGGTCGTGCGCACCCATCCGGAGAACGGGCGCAACGGCCTCTTCGTGAACCAGCAGTTCACCCAGACGATCCTCGGGCTCTCGAAGAACGAGAGCAACGCCATCCTCGAGATGCTCTACCGGCACTGCCAGCAGCCGGAATACACGTGCCGGTTCCGCTGGCACGCCGGGTCGGTGGCGTTCTGGGACAACCGGGCGACGCTGCACTACGCGCTCGACGACTACGGCCAGACGCCGCGCTTCGCGCACCGGGTCACGCTGCGCGGCGACCGGCCCTACGGGCCAGCGCAGCCCGCCGCGTAGCGGCGCCGGCTCGGCGGCCCTAGCCGCCGGGCAGTGGTGGCAGCGGCTTGTAGCCCTCCTGGACGACCCAGCAGGTCCCTTGCGGCTTGTGGTTCGTCTTCAGCTTGCATTGCGACGACGGTGGGACGTTGTTGTGCAGGCTCACGATCTGGTACTGCGTCGGGCCGTACATCTTCGTCGGGCTGTAGCTGAGGTTCGTGTACAGGGTGCCCGGGAAGTTGGTGATCCGCGACATCGCCTCGACGAACGTGCGGCGGTTCAGGTTCCGCCCCGCCATCGTCGCGGCCTGCGCGAACAGGCGGATCTCCTGGCACCAGCCGCCGATCGGGCCCTGCTCCTCGATGTAGAAGGACGTGCTGCCCTTCGCCGGCTTCGGGTACGCGGCGTGCCACGCGGTGTAGCAGCTGCGCAGACCCGGGTCGTAGCCGCCCTGGGGCTCGGGCCGGTCGTCGTCGAACCCGCCGAGCGTCTCGGTGGTGACGCCCTGCTGGCCGTTCAGCCCCTGCTCGAAGGGAATCGGGATGAGCCCGAGCGCCGACTCGATCGAGCCCTCGTAGTCGGAGAGCAGCAGCTTCGGGTAGTACGACTGCTGGTTCTCGCCCTCCAGCAGCGGGAAGAAGGCGTTGAACGGCAGCAGCGGGATGATCGAGTTCACGCCGGCGCTCTTCAGCTTCTGAATCACGAGCGGCGCCTCGGCCTGCGTCGTGGCCTGGTCGGCGACGTTCGAGGCAATCGTCTGGACGTTCGGGTCGATGCCGGCGGCGCGCAGGTCGGGCAGCAGGTACTGGTTCAGCGCGAGCTGGTCGCTCGCCCGGTCGCCGACGATGACGCCGACCTTGCGCGCCCCGCCGAGCAGCCCGGCCGACTGGCCCCACTGCACGACCGCCGCGAGGACCGCCGCCTGGTCCGGGCCCGTCCACCAGAGATACGGGGACCCCATCTGGGTCCAGTTCGTGACCGTGGTCCACGCCCCGACGAAGGGCGTCTGGCCCTCCTGGGTGATGCAGAGCTGGTTGTCCCCGGTCCAGTCCCCCGCGCCGTCGAGCACCGCGAAGGCCGCCGGGCTGCCCTCCGTCCAGTCCTTGCACAGGGCGCGCATGCTCGTCTCGCTCGTCGGGTCGAAGTTCGAGATGATCGGGTTGATCTTGCGGCCGTTGATTCCGCCATGCGAGTTGATCTCGCCGACGAAGAACTTGATCGCCTTCACCTGCTCGCTGAATTCGACGTCGCTGGCGAAGCCCAGCTGCGACGAGAGGTTGGCGAGGTTCGCGACGGGGAACGCGACGGTGATCGTCTTCGCGGTGACGCCCCGCGTGCTCGTGCTGGCCTGGTCGACGGGGGTGCCGCCGGCCGCCGGCGCGCCCGACACGTCGGCCACGAAGCGCGCGGTCGGCGTGGCGGCGAGGCTGCCGAGGCCGCTCGAGCCTGACCCGCTGGCGCTGCTGGGCGCGTCGACGAGGTACACGAGCAGCCCGACGATGGACACGAGCGCGATGACGAGCGTCCGGATCTGCATGGCACGCGGCCGGCGGAGGAAGCGGCGGACGCCGCGTCCGGTCAAGGTCACGGGGTTGTAGGCCTGCACCCATCGCAGGACCGTCAGAAGCAACGTCTCCGTCACTGGCCTGTATCCCCCCGTTGGTCCGTGCGGCGCGTGCCGGTCGGTCCCGACACGAGCAACGCTTCCTCGCTGGCCCCGAGGTACGCCGCAAGCGCTCGCGGGTCTCGGCTCACTTGGTCAGGACTGCCCGCAGAGACCACCTGCCCGGTCTCCATCACCACCACATCTGAGCACAACTCGAACACCAGTGGGACGTCATGCTCCACGAGGACGATGGTGGTGGCGGTCACCTCGTGCAGCCGGCGCAGCAACGGGATGAACGCCTCGGCCTCGCGTTGCGCGATCCCTGCGGTCGGCTCGTCCAGCAGGAGCAGGCGCGGGCCGGCGAGCACGATCGAGGCGAGGTCGACGACCCGCCGGGTGCCGGTCGAGAGCTCGGAGGTGCGGTGGCCGCGGAAGCGGCCGAGCCCGAACGCGTCGATGACGTCGCCGACGGCCCGCCGCTTCTCGCGCTCGGCCCGTCGGGCCCAGGGCAGCTGCAGCGTGGAGGACACGATCCGGACGTCGCGGCGGGCGTCCTCGCACAGCAGCAGCGTGTCCTCGACGGAGAGCTCGGGGAACAGCTGGCAGTCCTGGAACGACCGGACCATCCCGATGCTGATCCGCTCTTCGGGCAGGTACTCCGCCAGGTCCTGGCCGTCGACGCGCACGTGCCCGGACGACGGGCTCACGAGCCCCGACACCGCGTCCAGCATGGTCGTCTTGCCCGACCCGTTCGGGCCGATGAGCCCGACGATGCGGCCGGGCTCGGCCACGAGGCTGACGTGGTCCACCGCCCGGACGCCGCCGAAGGAGACGACGAGGTCCTCGACCTCGAGGCGCGCCGGCCCGCGCCCGTCGGCCGGGCTCATCCGACGACCTCCTCGACGAGCTCGTCGGGCTTCAGCGGCGGCGGTTCGTCGCTCGGCGCCGGCGCCGTCGGGCCCGGTGGTCCGTCGCGCAGTCGCACGATGCCCGACGTGGCGAGGTCCCCGATGCGGTGGAGGATCTCGGCGAGCCCACCCGGGAGATAGAGGATGAACGCGAGCAGCCCGAACCCGCTCGTGATGAACTGGATGGTCGACGTCGTGCCGAAGATGGCGGGCAGCCCGACGAGGTAGACGGCGCCGAGCACCGCGCCCGGGATCGAGCCGAGGCCGCCGATCACGACCATCGAGATGACGAGGATCGACACTGCCGGATCGAACGTCGAGGCGCTGATGCGCTCCGTCGCGAACGCGAAGCACACGCCGGCGTAGCCGGCCATGAACCCGGACAGGGCGAACGCGAGCAGTTTCGTGCGCATGACCGGGATCCCCATCGCGCCCGCCGCGACCTCGTTGTCGCGCACCGCGACGAGGCGTCGGGCGACGCCCCGGTCGCGCCACACACGCACCATGAGCACCGACAGGATGAGGATTCCGAATGAGAACCATGCGAAGGCGCGCTCCGACCCGAGGCTCAACCCGAAGAGTGTCGGGCGCACGAGCAGCGTGGACTGCGGGTCGGGCAGCCCGGTGCAGATGGTCTTGCCGATCACGGGCACGTGGGCACAGGGCGTGGAGAGCACCGACTCCTGCATGAACAGTGCGAAGCCGAGGGTGCTCACCGCGAGGTAGAGGCCGCGCACGCGCAGCGCCGGGAGCCCGACGACGACAGCGACCGCGGCCGTGACCGCCCCCGCGAAGGGCAGCAGCAGCACCAGCGGGACGCTGTTCCCGAGATGCGCGGCCATGATCGCGCCGACGGCGACGAGCCCGAACTGGCCGAGGGACACCTGTCCGGCCCAGCCGGTGAGCACGGTGAGGGAGAGCGCGACCACCCCGTAGATGCAGATCTGGGAGAGGAGGAACGACCGGCCCGTGCTGATGACGAACGGCAGCAGCGCGACGATCACGACCGTCGCCAGCACGCCGGCGTTCCCGACGCGCTCGCGCAGCTGTCCGGCGCGCCGTCGGAAGTCGGCGGAGCCCGACAGCCACGTCGAGCGCTCCCCGCTCCGGGCGCCCTTCTGGAGGGCGGCAACGCGCACGAGCAGGACGAGCAGGAGGATCCCGAAGAGGATCAGCTCGACCGTCGCCGGGTTGGCGATGTTCCAGTTGAGGAGCTCGACGACGACGCCGAGGCCGATCCCGGCGACGAACGCCACCGTGAGGTTGAACATGGCGCCGACGAGCCCGGCGATGAGCGCGAGCACGAGCAGGTCGGGGCTGAGCACCTGGGTGAGCACCGTGGTCTGCCCCGGCGCGTTCAGGATGGCCGCGAACGCGGAGAGCACGCCGGCGAGCGTCCACGCGACCGTCGACGTCCGCCGCACCCAGACGCCCGAGAGCCGCGCCGAGTCCGCGTTCTCCGACATGGCGCGCATAGCGAGGCCCCACGGCGAGAACTTGACGAACGCCGCGATGGACAGGGCAACGATCGGCGCCACGATGAGCGTCAGCACCTGGCCGGACGTGAACGCGAAGCCGTTGATGCTGAACGTCAGGTTGATCGGCACGGGGAACGGCTGGGCCAGCTTCTTCGGGCGCACGAACGGCAGCGCGGTGAAGAGGAAGAGCACCTGCGACAGGCCGATCGTCGCGACCATCACGAGGACCCGCTGTCGGTTGAAGATGCGTCGAAGCGTGAGCTCACAGAGCGCGCCGACGCCCGCCGCGAGACCGAGCGAGACGGTGAGCGCGATCCAGTAGTTGAAGTGGAAGTCCGCCGCGAGCTTGGCCATGAACACGGCGGCCACGACGCCGAGCTGGCCCTGCGCGAAGTTGAGGACGCGGTTCGTCCGGTAGATGAGGACGAGGCCGAGCGCGAGCAGGCCGTAGCCGAGGCCGGTGATCACGCCCTCGACGATCACGAAGCTCGGGAACGACACCGCGGCTACCCCAGACCGGCGGTGGCTTCGGCGAGGAACACCGGGCGCAGTAGGTCGTCCCGCTGGATCAGCTCGCTCGTCGGGCCGTCGAAGCGGAGCTCGCCGCGCTCGATGAAGAACGCTCGCTGCGCGAGGCTCATCGCCCGGTTGACGCTCTGCTCGACGAGGATGACCGTCGTGCCGTCGGCGTTGAGCCGACGGACGATGTCCATGAGGTGCTCCACGGTCTTCGGCGCTAGCCCGAGCGCCAGCTCGTCGATCATGAGGAGCCGGGGCTGGGTCATCATCACGCGGGCGAGCGCCAGCATCTGCTGCTCGCCGCCCGAGAGCGTCCCGGCCGCCTGGTCGAGACGGGGGGCGAGCTCGGGGAACGTCCCGAGGGCCTCGTCCATCGCGGCCCGGGCACGGGGTCCGTCGCGGCGGATGGTGTGCTCGCCGACCCGCAGGTTGTCGCGCACCGTGAGGCCCGGGAAAGTCATCTTCCCGCCGACGAGCAGCGCCACACTCTGCCCGATGATCTGCTCCGGCTCGAGGTAGGTGCAGTTCGCACCCGCGATCCGGACGACGCCCCGGTGCGGATGCTCGAGGCCCGCCACGGCCCGCAGCAGCGTCGACTTGCCGGCGCCGTTGGTGCCGAGGAGGGCCACCATCTCGCCGTCGAAGACCTCGAGGTTGATGTCGAAGAGCACCTGGTTGGTGCCGTAGTAGAAGTCGAGGTTGTGGATCTGGAGGGCGGGGATCTCGCCGCCCGATTGGCGGCGCTTGCCCTCGGCGTAGCGCTCGAGGACGTCCTCGATGACGAGGGTGATGTCCCGGCGCACGTACCGTGACCCGACGTAGAGCAGGACGCCACCGGCGGCACAGACCGGCCCGATGAGGGTCAGCGCGGCCGTGACGCCGACGGCGTCGGCGAAGGCGCCGAGGACCACGGCGCCGGCGAAGCCGCCGAACACCAGGCCGTACACGCCGAAGAGCGCGAACGTGATCGAGCGCATCTCGGGCGGCGCGGTGGCGGCCAGCGTCTGGAAGATCGAGATCGACAGCGGCGCGACCGCGACGTTGGCCAGGAACTGCAGCGCCACCACCATCCACAGCTGGGGCATGTAGAGCGAGATGGCGAAGAGGCCGCCGTACAAGACGATGCAGAGCGCCGCGAGCTGCAGCGGCTTCTGGGGCGCACGTCGAAACAGGCGATCCCCGGCGAACCACGCGACGGGCAGGCCGAGGAACGCGGCGAGGCCGATGATCACGTAGATGTGCCCGACGGCACCGGTGCCCTGGTGCCAGACCCGGTTGTAGTAGATCGAGCCGAACAGCGGCACGCCGGTGCCCGCGAAGCCGAGGATCGCGACCGCGACGAGCTCGTAGTAGAGGGAGCGGATGCGCATGATGCGCGTCACCGCCGGGCCGAGCAGCACCTTCGGCGCCGCTTCCTGCTGTCCGGAGATGTCCATCCCCGAGCTTCGGAGGATGTGGTGCGACTCGTTCTCGCCCTTGACGGGCTCGCGGACCCTGAGGACCCAGAAGGCGACGGGCACGGCGACGAGACCGACGAGGAGCGACCACCGCCAGTCACCGGTGGCCGACGCGACCGTCGTCATGACGAGGACGCCGATCGTCTGGGCGAGTGGGTCGGACACGTTGCGCCACGCGAAGACGCGGGCGCGTGCCTCGGTGGGATACGCGTCGGCTAGGTAGGAGTTCATCACCGTGTCGGACGTGCCGAACGCGATCGCGGCGATCAGGTAGAAGAAGGTGAACGCCCACACGTTCGGCGACAAGGCCATGAGCGGGATCGCGCCGGCGAAGATGAAGAGGGTGACGGCCGTCACCACCTTGCGGCTGCCCCGGTCACCGGCGATCGCCACCGGCAGGCCCCACGCGATCTGGGCGACTGCGGCGACGAACCCGACCGCCCCCAGGCCCGCGAGGCTCAGGTGGAATGTGCGCTGGACGTTCGGGCCGAGGACGGCGATGCCGTTCACCACCATGCCCGGCACGAACGCCGCCGCGGCCATGACGACGAGCGGCGAGAAGCCGTTCGTCCGGAGGATGCCGGTCAGGGGCGGCGGCTTGCCTTCACCCGTGCCGGGCATCACCGCGAGGTCGGCGACGAGGTCCTGGTCTCGATGCTTGGCGACCGCTTCTTGGAGCAGCTCGTCGGGGACGGTGAACTCGAACAGCGCCCCCTCGGCCATTCCGGGACACTATCCCTGACGTCGATGTCAGGCTTGGCTGCCTCTCGCCCGCGTGCAGGGACGGTGCGACGCGCGGATGCGTCGAACGACGCGAAATCGGCGTCGCGCACGTGCGAGCGCGTGCGCGACGCCGGTTCGCGTGCCGGCTCGCCCCCGCACGGCCGCGTCTCGAGTGTGACCGGCGGCGGCGAGCTGCCGGTCAGGTCAGAGCGAGCTGATTCCACATGACGACGAAGAACACCGCAGCGAGGCCGAGGGCCAACAGGTGGACGCGGTCACCGGCCGGCTTGAAGCCGACGCCGGCCGCGAGGAACAGCAGGACCCCGACCACGTAGAAGATCGAGCTGGCTGTCGGACTCATCGTGCTGATTGCGAGCATGAACCCCCCTCAGGTTCGAAGGCCATCCCTTCGGCGGGGGACAGTAGGTCGGCCCGCGCAACCTGTCGAGCGTCTGACGCACGTCGCGACCCATGGGCGGCGCGGCCGCCGCTTCTAGGATCACGCCGTGGCCGTCACGGGCATGGCGAACCTGGCGCTGAAGGTCGCCGACCTCGACGCGAGCCTCGAGTATTTCGAGCGCCTCGGTGCGACGGTGCGCGATCGCATGATGTGGGCGGGGGGCGAGCGCGCCGACGTGTACCTCGGGCCGGTCATGGTGTCCTTGTTCACCCGGGCGATCTATGAGGACGCTGTCGAGCTGCCCGCCGAGTGCTTCTTGCATCCGGCGTTGTTCACCGACGACCTCGAGCGTGAGCTCGAGGGCCAGGACGTCCTGTGGGGCCCGACGGTCGTCTCGGGCGCCTTCGGCACGCGACGGATCGCGTTCGTCACCGCACCGGGGGGCATCCGCCTCGAGTTCATGGAGCAGCTCGAGGACCCGACCCCGGACTGAGGCCGGCCCGACCCCGCCGCTACCGGGGCGGGCCTGCCTCCACGACGCCGCGCACCGCGTCGAGCGCGTCCCGTGGGCTGAGCGAGTGCAACCACCAGGTCGCGCCGGCGTCGTCGTAGGCCGTGGGGTCGGTCGTCGTCGCGGCGGCGCTCGGCACCACGAGGTCGAAGGGACCGTCGAGCGTTCGCTGGCGATGGACCTCGGCGAGCAGGGCGCGGGCGTCGTCGGGCGTGAGGCGTCCGACGGGCACGATGCCGTCCCAGCGGGCGGCACGACGCACGGGCGCACGGTGCGGCCAGATCGCGGCGCACCAGATCGGGACGCGGGGCGACTGGATCGGCGTCGGGATCTGCAGGACGTCGTCGACCGTCCAGTGCGGCCCCGCGTGGCGGACACGCTCGCCGCGCCACAGCTCCGTGATGACGGCCAGCCCGTCGTCGAGGCGCGTCGCTCGGCCCCGGTCGTCGGTGGCGTCCTCGCCGAACGCGCTGAACTCGCGGTAGCGGTCGGTGCCGATCCCGACGCCGAGGACGGCGCGACCCGAGGACAGACGGTCCAGGGTCGCGGCCTCCCGCGCGACCTTCCACGGTCGTCGGCGCGGCAGCGGCGTCACCAGCGGACCGAGGCGCACCCGCGACGTGACGGCGGCGATCGCCCCCAACGCGACCCACGGGTCGCATGCCGGCAGATCCCCGGCGTGCATGAGGTGGTCCCAGAGGAAGACGCCGTCCCAGCCGGCCGTCTCGGCGGCGCGCGCGAGCGCGACCAGCGCGTCGGGCTCCCCCAGCGCGCCGAGCTGGGGCACGTGCAGGCCGAAGCGCATCGCGGCGCAGGCTAAGCGGTCGTCAGAGCCCGGAGGGGTTGGCATCGAATGCGATCGTGCGGGCCGTGATCCGGCGACTCGAGCCCGCGCTCACCTCGCTCCCCCCGGCGGGCGATCACGCGGTGCCGTCCTCGGAGCCCGAGCGCCGCTGAGCGCGGCACGCCTCAAGGGCCCGCGGGCAGCCACCGATACCCGGATCATGGAACCCCGCGCGGTCCGGCGCTGGACCGCGGCCCGCGGTCTCGCCGTCGCCCGCGTGGGGGCCGTCGTGGCGGCCGTCGTCGCCACCGCGGCGCTGGCCACGCCGGCGAGCGCCGCGCGTCCGGTCCGGGACCCGGCACGCCCCCGCGCCGCGTCGCCCCGCGCCGACACCTCGACCGGCGAGCCGTTGCTGGGCGAGGCGGTGCGGGAGTACACGACGATGACCGCGACCCGCTACCAGCACCACGACGTCGAGGACGCCGAGGCGGGCACCTACTACTACGACTGCGTCGGGTTCGTGACGTACGCGATGAGCCAGGCGACGCCGATCGCCGACGCGACGATTCGCGACGAGTACCACATCGCGCCCGACCGCGTGCCCGCGCCCGGGGTGTTCGTGCACCTGTTCGCGACGCTCGACGGCAGCCAGGCCGGCTGGGAGCCCGTCGGCCAGGTCGCCGACCTGCGCCCGGGCGACGTCGTGGCGTGGTCCTACGACAGCGCGTCGAGCTCGAACGAGCCGGGCCACGACCGCACCTCCCGCGGCCACGCCTTCGTCGTGGCGAGCGCGCCGCAGCCCTCGGGGACCGACAGCTACCTCGTCCAGGTGTGGGACTCCACCGGGACGCCGCACGGCCCGAACGACACGCGGCGCACGAACCCGAAGAACCTGCCCGACACCGGGGGGAAGCCCTCCGGGCTCGGCACGGGCACGGTGCGCATCGAGGCCGGCGCCGACGGCGCCATCGCGACGGTGCGCTGGTCGCCGTCGAGCGGCCCGGTGCCCGCGGCGCACTTCGGGATGGGCCGCCCGGTCAGCTGACCGGGGTCCCGCCGATCAGACGGGCACGGGCTCGCGCGGCGGGCTGACCTCGTCGGCCGGCGGCACGGGGGTCGGCGCGGCTTCGACGTGGAGACGCGGGAGCAGCCGGTCGAGCCAGCGCGGCAGCCACCAGTTGCGGTCGCCGAGCAGCTCCATCGTCGCGGGGACCAGCACCATCCGGACCAGGGTCGCGTCGATGAAGATCGCGGCGGCGAGCCCGAGCCCGAACAGCTTGAGCGTGGGCTCGCTGCCGGTGACGAAGCTCAGGAACACGGTGACCATGATCAGGGCCGCGGCCGTGATGACCCGCGCCGTCGCGGCGAGGCCGTCGGCGACGGCGAGCGCGTTGTCGTGGGTCCGGTCGTACTCCTCCCGGATCCGCGAGAGCAGGAACAGCTCGTAGTCCATCGAGAGCCCGAAGGTGATCGCGAACATCATCATGGGGATGAAGGGCGCGATCGGGCCCGTTTTGCTGATGCCGACGACGCTGTCGAGCCAGCCCCACTGGAACACCGCGACGATGACGCCGTACGCCGCCCCGATCGACAGCAGGTTCATGATCACCGCCTTGAGCGGCACGAGCACGCTGCGGAACACCACGAGCAGGAGCAGGAAGCTGAGCGCCAGCACCGCGCCGATGAAGAGCGGCAGCCGGGCCGAGAGGGTGTTCGACACGTCGATGGTCGCCGCGGTGAGACCGCCGACGTGCACCACGATCGGGGTCCCGCGCACGGCGTCGGGGACGACGCGGTCGCGCAGCGTCGTGACGAGGTCGGTGGTCTGCACCGCCTGGGGCGACGTCGTCGGGATGACCTGGATCACCGCGGCGGCCTGGTCGGGGCTCAACACGGGCTGGCCGACCTCGGCGACGCCCGGCGTGTGGCGGAGGGCGCCGACGAGGCCCGAGAGGTCCCCGACGCTCGTGCCTTGCGGGAGCTCGGCGGCGAGGGTCAGCGGGCCGTTGAACCCGGGCCCGAAGCCTTGCGCCAGCGTGTCGTAGGCCCGGCGGGTCGTGTCGCTCGTCGGGTTGCCGCCGGCGTCGCTGAAGCCCATCCGAAGGCTGAAGAGCGGGACGGCGAGGACGCCGAGGATGACGAGCGTGCCGAGCAGCGCCGGCCAGGGGCGGCGCTGCACGACGCGGCTCCAGCGGAACCAGACGCTCTCGCGGGCGTGGCCCTCGCGGGTCCGCCGGCCGGGAACGGAGAACTTGTCGATGCCCCGCCCGGCGAAGCCGAGCACCGCGGGCAGGAGCGTGATCGCCGCGAGCATGACGAGCGCGACGGTGAGCGACGTGCCGATGGCGAGGCCTTGGACGAACGACACACCCATGAGGTAGAGGCCGAGGACCGAGATCATCACCGTCGTGCCGGCGAAGACGACCGCCCGACCGGACGTGTCGATCGCCCGCACCACCGCCGGCTCGGGGTCGAGGCCCTCGTGCAGGCCCTGGCGGTAGCGGGTGACGATGAAGAGCGCGTAGTCGATGCCGACGCCGATCCCGATCATCGCCGCGAGCTCGGTCGCGAAGTTCGGCGTGGAGAGCACTTGGGAGATCATCTCGACGAGCGCGAGACCGATCCCGATGCCGGCGAGCGCGGTCATGATCGGCAGTCCCATCGCGAGCACCGAGCCGAACACGACGAGCAGGATGATGATGGCGGCGACGATGCCGATGAGCTCGGTGGCGCCGAACGCGGGCTTCGACTGGAACATCTGGCCGCCGAGCTCGACGTGGAGTCCGGGCGCGCGGGCGCCGAAGGAGATGCTCTGGATCGAGTCCGTGCTCTGGGTCGGGATCTGGTTGCCGCGCTCGGCGAAGTCGACGGTCGCGTACGCGACGGACCCGTCCGTCGAGACCTGCCGGGCGCCGTTGCCGGCGTAGGGGCTCTCGACGCCGGTCACGCCGCGCACGTGCGCCACGCGGGCGAAGACGTCGGTCATGCGAGCCTCGACGGCCGGGTCGCGCACGCCGGCGGCGTCAGCGAAGACGATCTGGCCGGAGTCGCCGGCCTTCGCGGGGAACCGGGCCTGGAGCAGGTCGACGGCCCGCTGCGACTCGGTGCCGGGCAGCGAGAAGCTCTGCGAGTAGTTCGACCCGATCTGCGAGCCGATGATGTTGACCGCGACGAGTGCCGCGAGCCACAGCAGGACGACCCGCCAACGGTGGCGGTAGCAGGCGTGGGCGAGTCGTTGCAGCACGGGTCCTCCGGGGTGGTGGATCCAAGGACGGGGGTGGGCTCGCTTAGGTGACGCGCTGGTAGCGGCGGACGGCGAGGGGCGCGCAGACGGCGATGATCCCGGCGATCCACAGCACCGCGCTGAGCAGGTGCGTGCCACCGGTGCCCGTGATCGTGAGGGCACGGACGGCGTCGACGACCGCCGTGACCGGCTGGTGCTTCGCGAACACCTGGAGCCAGGACGGCATCGACGACACCGGGACGAACGCGGAGGAGGCGAACACGAGGGGGGCGAGGATCGGGAAGGACGCTGCTTGCGCCGTTTCGGCGTCCGGCGCCGAGAGCCCGACGATCGCGAACACCCACGACAGCGAGTACGCGAAGGCGAGCACGAGTGCGACGCCCGTGAAGATGGCGAGCGGGCCGCCGGTCGGGTTCCAGCCCACCGCCACGCCGACGAGGCACATGAGCAGGACGACGAACACGTTGCGCACGAGGTCGGCGAGGGTGCGGCCGAGGAGCACGGCCGAGCGGGCCATCGGGAGCGAGCGGAACCGGTCGACGAGGCCCTTGCTGAGGTCCTCGGCGAGGCCGACGCCGGTGGTCAGGGAGCCGAACACGACGGTCTGCACGAAGATGCCGGGCATGAGGTAGTTGACGTAGGAGATGCCGGGGACCCGGATCGCGCCGCCGAACACGTAGCGGAACATGAGCACGAAGATGACCGGCTGGACCGTGGCGAAGACGAGCAGCCGCGGGTTGCGGCGGATGTTCAAGAGGTTGCGCCACGCGATGGTGACGGCGTCGGCGACGACGGCGGGCCGCCCGACCCGGGGCAGGGACGGGGAGGCGAGCGTGGCGTCGGCGGTGGTGGTGGCGGCGGTCATTGGTTGACGGCCTCCTTCTCGTCGTCGACCGGGTGGCCGGTGAGGGTCAGGAACACGTCGTCGAGCGTCGGCTCGCGCAGCGCCAGCGTGCGGGGCTCGAGATGCTCGGCGTCCAGGACGCGGACGGTCTCCAGCATGGCGTGCGCGCCATCGGTGACGTTGACACGCACCTCGTTGCCGTCGAGCGCGAGGTCCCCGATGCGGTGCAGCCGCGACGCGGCGCCGCGCGCCGCGTCCGGGTCGTCGAAGGCGACCTCGATGACGGTCGTCCCGAGCCGGGACTTCAGGGCGCCGGCGGTCCCCTCGGCGATCACCGTGCCGTGATCGATCACGATGATGTGATCGGCGATCCGGTCGGCTTCCTCGAGGTACTGGGTCGTGAGCAGCAGTGTCGTCCCGCTCCGGACGAGCTCCTCGATGAAGGCCCAGAGCTCGGTGCGCCCCTGCGGGTCGAGCCCGGTGGTGGGCTCGTCCAGGAAGAGCACCGGGGGCTCGTGGACGAGCGCCGCCGCGAGGTCGAGGCGGCGCCGCATGCCGCCGGAGAACGTGCGCACCAGCCGGTCCCGGGCGTGCCCGAGGTCGAAGCGCTCGAGCAGCGCGTCGGCGCGGCGGTTCATGATGCGCCCCGGCAGGTGGGTGAGGCGCCCGACGAGGAGGAGGTTCTCGCGGCCGGTCAGGTTCTCGTCGACGGCCGCGTACTGCCCGGTGAGGCCGATGGAGGCCCTCGTGGCGTTCGGGTCGACGGTCACGTCCCGGCCGAGGACCTCGGCGCGGCCCCGGTCGGGCCGGAGCAGCGTGGCGAGGATCCGCACGAGCGTGGTCTTCCCAGCGCCGTTCGGACCGAGCAGCCCGAGGACCGCGCCGGCCGGCACCTCGAGCGATACGCCGCCGAGGGCCATCACGTCCCCGTAGGACTTGCCGAGCTCGTCGGTGAGGATGGCGGGCCCGGTCGGTGCGATGCGTTCCATGCCGAGCACGCTACGCGATATCCTTGAGGGAAGTCAAATATCGGAGCGGTCTAGATTTGCGGCGATTCAACACTCCGAGCATGCGTAGGAAGGCGTAAGGTCATGGCCGTGACAAAGGTCACGACGGGGGACCTGGCGGGCGAGGTCTGGGGGCAGATCACCAACTACTTCTTCGCCCATCGCGAGACCCACCTGGAGGTCGCCCGCGAGCTCGGCCTGACCCCGGGACACACCAAGACGCTGTTCGAGCTCGACGAACGCGTCGGCAAGCCGATGGGCGAGCTCGCGAACTCGCTGGCCTGTGACGCGTCGAACGCGACGTGGCTCGTCGACCGTCTCGAGGAGCGCGGCCTCGTGGAGCGTCGTCCCTATCCCGGCGATCGGCGCGTCAAGGCGGTCGTGCTGACCGAGGAGGGCGCCAAGGTTCGAGCGCTGCTGATGGAGCGACTGGCCACACCGCCGGAGGACCTCGTCGCGCTCGACCGCGAGGACCTCGAGGCGCTCCACGCGGCCTTGGACCGGCTCCCCCAGCATCCACCCTTCTGGGCGCCGGCCGAGCCCGCCGTGACCCCGGACTGATCAGGGGCGGAGCCGCTCAGTCGTCCAGGCGTCGGAGTGTGAGCGGCTGCAGGTCGTCGAGGCTGCGGAGGCGAAGGATCCGACTGTCGTTCGGCGCGACGGCACCGAGCACCCGCTGATTCGCCTGCCAGTCGCGGAGGATGTCGAACGCCGGCTCGTCGGCGGCGACCGCCACGAGGTACTCGGCCTCGGCGTCGGCCGCTTTCACACCGGCGTCGCTCGCTGGGACGAGCACGAGCCGCGCCTGCTCGGGCCCGATGACGGTCAGCTCGCCGACGCGGACCCGTGGCACGTCGTGGAGGCGACCGATGTCGGCTGACGTCCCGAAGCCGCGGACCCCCACCAGCGAGCGGCGCCGCCTCCAGATCGCGCTGATGATCAGGTAGCTCAACAGCGCGATGACGAGGAGCAGCCCGATGGCGACGATGGCGTGAGTATGGCAGGCGCCCCGGCGGCAGGGCTCGCCGGCGTCTCGCTCAGTCGGGCAGGAGCGGGACCGTGAGTCCCTGGTCGCGTCCGAGGAGGACGGCGCGGGTCACGGCCGCCGACCCGAAGCGCTCGCGGACGTCGTCGAGCGCCCCGTCGAGGGCGCCGCTGCTTCGCCGGTCGAACGGGAGTGCCAGCTGCACGGCGTGCTCGTCGTCGAGGTTGCCGACGGAGAGCCCGACGAGCGTCAACCCATCCCGCTCGATGACGGATTGGACGCCCTGGAGCAGGGCTCGGGCCGCCGCGAGGATCGTCGGCGTGTGTGCCGTCGCAGCCTCCAGCGTGTGCGAGCGCGTGGCGCGCGAGAAGTCGGCGAGTCGGAGGCGCACGGTCACGGTGCGGCCGACGCGCCCGGCGTCGCGCATGCGGCGGGTGACCCGGTCGACGAGCCCGACCACCGCCGTGTCGACCTCGGCGGGCGACGTCCAGGGCCGGCCGAGCGCGCGCTGCGAGCCGATGGAGCCCCGGCGACGCCCGACGTGCACCGGGCGGGGGTCGCGATTGTGGGCGAGCGCGTGCAGGTGCGACCCCGAGGCACGACCGAGCATCGCGACGAGCGTGGGCGCCGGGAGGCGTGCGATCTCGCCGATCGTCCG
>DATDGU010000108.1:0-3650 GCA_036521915.1 Acidimicrobiia bacterium
CACGTCGTCCATCCCACGTCTGAGCCGGCGAGCGTCAGCGGTTAACGACCCGGGGTGCACCCGGATCGCCGCGAGCCGGTCCGGGACGACCGCGACGGGAGCTCGGTCAGCTAATCGCAGCCAGAGGTCCCAGTCCTCGCCGATTGGCAGATCGCGGTAGCCGCCAGCTGCTCGGACGAGCTCCGTACGAGCGACGACCCCGGAGGTACCACCAGGGATTCCGCCCTGCCGACGGAGGCGCGCAGTCAGCTCCGCGGCGGAGACCGGCCGGCTTACGGAACGCACGATTGGTCGCCCGGCGCGATTCACCCAAAACGCGGCGCTACCACATGTCATCCAATCGGCCCCGTCCGCAGTGGCGAGTTGGGTCGCCAGCTTGCGGGGATGCCAGAGGTCATCATCGTCACAGAACGCGACCCACGCGGCCGCGACCGTCTCGAGCCCGGCGTTTCGTGCCGCACCTTCGCCGCTTCCCGGTTGGGGCGTGACGACGACCCGGACTCGTGGGTCCTCTTGGACCGGGCCGAGGGCCCCCCTCGAGTCGCCGTCGTCGACAATAACGATCTCGACTTCGACATCGACTTGACCGAGGACCGAGCGGACAGTCTGCGCGAGCTCGATCGGACGGTTGTAGGTCGGTATGACAACGCTAACGGGGAAGTCCATGCCGTCTTCACTATTGTGATGACAGTGATGAGGATCAAGGCGTTTCGGGTCGATAGTACCGGCGCGTTTCATTGGGCGCGCCGGAGTGTCCACGGTCGACATGTCTGAGCAACACAACGCTGACCCGACCCCTCACCCCGACCGACTTTGGCGTCGCGCGAAACGACGGCTCCGTCCGCTAGTCGAACGAGTGCTCGCGCCCGCCGGCTGCGTGGTTGGAGCCAGGACCGAAGACCCGCTCATTGCGATCACGTTCGACGACGGACCGAGCGCCACATGGACCGATTCAATTCTCGAGGTTCTTTCGGAGCGGGGTGCCACAGCAACGTTCTTCTTCCTCGGCATGAACGCCGAGCGGGATCCTGGCTTGGCGCGGCGTACGCATGAGGCAGGACAGGAGGTAGGCCTCCATGGGGTCGACCACACCAACCTGACCACCTTGTCCGCCCGGGCGGTCTCGCGTCGCACGCGTGATGGGCGGCGCCGCCTTGAGGGTGTGATCGGAGCGCCCGTGCGCTGGTTCCGTCCACCCTACGGTGAGCAACGACTCCGCAGCTACGCCATGGTTCGGGCCGCGGGTCTGGACGTCGTGATGTGGAGCACGGTGGGCAATGACTGGTTGCAGCAACCAGCAGAACGCGCGGCGGAGCTGATCGTGCCCGCCGTCCGACCTGGAGACATCGTGCTCCTTCACGACGGCTGGGAACCACCGACGAAGCGCAAGGCTTCTCCCCCGAGCTTCGATCGGGCTCGCATGGTTGACGTGTTGCTGCGGCGACTCGCCGACCGCGGCTACCAGGCCATCTCCGTGGGCGGCCTGCTGGAAAGACGCGACGCCATTCGAAGTGCCGCGAGTTTTCTCTGAGCTGCCGGGACCGAGCGGCTTGAGTTCCAAGCGAGCCCTACTGCGCAGTGACGCCGACGCCAACCCGCGTGGCAGCCGACCTTCCAGCGCGAGGTCGATGCTGACCGCTGGCAGAAGCGCACGAGTCGGAGTGTGGGGTGTCCTTCAATGCCGCCCGTCATCAACGCACCAGGTCCTGGATGCCTGGGGATCTGCGGCAGGACTTCAACGCGACCTCGCTGGAGGCTCGGGCAGCGAGGTGCAAGCCGGCGAGGTGCAACCCAGAGAAGACGGTTGACTTTGGGGGCGGATCGCCGTCACCGACGATCCTGCCCTTGTGCGTCGGCATCCGCCGCGCTACGAATCGTGGGGCTGAATGGCAGAGCCACGTTAGGGGCAGCGCGGAGTTGTGACCTCAGAAAAGCCGCAGACGGCAGAGATGCATCCCGGGCCGGGCTTCCGCGTCTGTCCCACGGTGCGACGGCTCGCACCAGATGTCATCGCAGGGTTCCGAGACTTCGAGACGCCAGCCATCTCAGACCTCATGAACCGCCTCTACACGATGGCTCCAGCAATCCGAAACCTGACTGATCCAAGCCTGCGGCTGGTGGGTCCGGCCTGCACGGTGAAGGTCTTCCCCGGCGACAATCTCATGGTCCACAAGAGCCTTGACATCGCGCAACCTGGCGACGTCGTAGTGGTCGATGCCAGCTCATCGATGATGACAGCGGTGCTCGGGGACCTTGTCTCCACGAAGGCAAGATTTCGTCAGATTGCCGGCTTCATCGTGGATGGAATGATCCGGGACTTGCCTGCCATTCTTGCCCTTGGTGACTTTCCCGTCTTCGCTCGAGCGGTGACGCCGATCGGGCCTCTCCACCGGGGGCCCGGTGAAGTGAACTTTCCGATATCGGCTGGGGGCATCGTTGTCCATCCAGGCGATGTGATCGTGGCGGACCTCAATGGTGTTGTCGTCGTGCCGATGGACAGCGCTGATGATGTACTGCGCCGCCTTCGAGAGCGCGCTGCACAAGAAGCTGCGTATGTGGCAGCGGTCGCACGGGGCGACTTCTCGAACGCCTGGGTAGACGCCATCCTCGAAGACGGGGGCGTGGCCTTCCGCTAGCTACCACGCGTAGCCGCCCACCCTGGTAGGAAATGAGCAGACAGTGAAGATCTTCGACTTCTGGCGTGAACACCGAGACGCCTATGCGCGCGACGGCTGGGTCCACATTCGCAACGGCGTTTCACCAGAGTTCCTCAGCATCGCTCGGGAAGCCGCCGCCCGTATAGCGGCGCGCCAGCCGCTCCAGGGATCCGGCATAAAGGGCGCCAAGGAGCAGTTCCTCTTCGAGTTCCCAGAGTCCGTAGATTACGGATGTCAATTGTTTGACCCCCTCGCCCGGCTGGCCGGCCTGGACCGAACGTCGATGACGCTCTCCGAGCGCCACGTCAAGATGTACGAAACTGATGCCGACCCCCGACCCAATGCCCATAAGGATCGCTTCTCGTCGGCCATCGCAGTCGGCATCTCCGTCGAAGTCCCTCCGGACTCCCACCTGATCCTCTACCCGCACAACGACCGATTCGTGAATCCGTTTCTCTCCACCGGGCTGCGAGACAGCCTTGAGCCCGATCAGTTGCCCGAGAACACCCTGCAGGACGCCGTTGAAGTCGAGATCCATGACGCGGCTGGCGACGTGGTCGTATTTCCGGGCTCATCGATGTGGCACCTCCGACGCAACGCCGCCGGGACAGTGAACATCTATCTGAAGTTCAACGACTTCGACTCGGATCCCCTAGGCGAAGACCCGAGCACCCAAGAACGCAGGCGCGTGACGCTCTCCACACTTCAGGGCTCCCCCGACTCCATGATGACTGCGATCCCGACGCTGAGCCGACGGTTCGATTCGGTAGATCGGCATCACCGAAGAGACATGTGGCAGCAATCGCTGTCCGCCATAGTGTGGGGTCAGCCACCGGTCCCAATCTCGGACGCCGAGTTCGCGCTCCTGCGCTCGCTCAACGGAGAAGAACCGTATTTGTCCGTCGTGACGTCACCCGTCCACGGTCTCAAAGCCGATCTGGCCGCGCAAGCGATCCAGCGCCTGAGCGCCCGCGGAGTCCTTGACCTTCGGCC
>DATDGU010000109.1:0-12288 GCA_036521915.1 Acidimicrobiia bacterium
AGAGCGCGCCGATGTCGAGGGCCATCACCGTGATGAGCGGGATCAGCGCGTTGCGCAGCCCGTGGCGCCACACGACGCGGCGGCGCGGGACCCCTTTCGCGCGGGCGGTGCGGATGTAGTCCGAGGACATGACGTCGAGCATCGAGGAGCGCTCGAATCGGCTCCACCCGGCGACGATTTGCACCATGAGCGTGAGGACGGGGAGGACCAGGTGGCGGGCGTAGTCGAGGACGCCACCGTTGCCGGAGTGGAGCCCGACGAAGAAGAGGGGCGGCTGGTTCAGGTGGAACCACTGCTTCGGGCCGACGGCGAGGAACTCGATGGCGATGAGCCCGAACCAGAACGCGGGCAGCGCCAGGCCGAGGAACGACAGGCCGGTGAACGTGTAGTCGAGCGCCGAGTACTGGCGCAGCGCCGAGTAGACGCCGACGGCGATCGCGACGAGCGCGGCGGCGAGCACGCCCCAGACGATGAGCTGGGTGGTGTTCCACAGGGCGCGGCCGATCTGGGCGGAGACGGCCTCGTGGGTGCGCTCGCTCGTCCCCCAGTCGCCGCGGACGAAGTTCCACAGCCACGTCCCGTACTGCTGGACGAGCGGCTCGTTGAGTCCGAGCTGCTGGCGCTCGGCGGCGATCGCCGCCGCGGGCTCCCGCGACTGGCGCAGCTTCGCGGTCGGGTCGAAGGTGGCGCGCACGAACGCGAACGTGAGGAACGACGCGACGAGGACGACCGGGATCGAGTAGAGGGCGCGGCGCCCGACGTAGCTCAGCACGACGCGCCGGCTACCCGATGCTCCACTGGCTGAGGTTCCAGAACATCCCGTACACCGGGTTGTCGCCCTGGACGCCGCTGATTCGCTTGCTCCACGCGCCGAGGTTGGGCAGCGGGTCGAGGGGCAGCGAGACCTGGGCGGCGGCGAGCAGCTGGTCGGCGCTCGTCGCCGCGCTGGCGCGGGCCGCGTCGTCCGCGTTGTCGTCGACGGTCAGCAGGAGCGGGTCGAGACCGGGGACGTTCGTGCGCGTGTAGTTCTCCCCGGAGTTCTGGTTCGCCGGTCCCGGGATGTTCTGGGAGCAGAACGTGACGCAGAGCCCCGGCTCGAGGTCGGTGACGACCTCGGCGTAGAGCCCGAGCTGGAACGTGCCGGCGGGGAGGATCTGGCCGAAGAGCGTGTTGGCGTCGCGGTTCTGGATCGTGACGGCGAAGCCGGCCCGGTGCAGCTGCGCTTGGAGCACCTGCTCGGTCAGCGCGCGCCGCTGGTCGTCGGCGGTCGACTGGAGCGTGAGCGCGGCGGGGCGGCCGGCCTTCTCCCAGATGCCGCCCGACTTCTGCCAGCCGGCGCCGGTCATGAGCTGATTCACCTTCGCGAGGTCGAGGTGGTAGCCGGCCCAGGCCTGCTGGTCGCTGTACGCCGCGAGGATCGGCGGGTTGAGCGAGTTGGTGGCGTGCGTCACGCCGAGCGCGCCGAAGAGCAGCCGGACGATCGCGTTCCGGTCGATCGAGTACGCAATCGCTTGACGTACCGGCACCGAGTCGAGCGGGAACGCCGCGTTGTTCATCCACAGCGCCTCGATGTTCCCGGTGTCGGCGTTGGCGAACGAGTCGGCGTCGTTCAGGCCCGCCTGGATGGCGCGGACCGCCTCCGGTTGCGGCGCCGGGTAGACGGCGTCGACCTCGCCGCCCTGGAAGGCCTGGAACTCGGCCGCGGTGTCGGTGAGGAACTTGAACACGACCTCCCGGGTCTTCGGCTTGGGTCCCCAGTAGCTCGGGTTCGGGACGAGGTCGACCTCGACGCCCTTGTTCCAGTCGGCGATCTTGAACGGGCCGCCCGACCAGCTGTACCCGTCCTTCATCGCGTCGTCGCGGTTGTGCCCCGCGAGGATGTGGCTGGGAAACACGCCGTACACGCCGCCGAAGACCTGGCGCCACCCGGCGAAGGGCTGGGCGAACGTCACGACGGCGGTGTGCGGGTCGGTGTCCTCGACCGACGCGATCCGGTCGTAGCCCGTCCGGTCGAAGATGTTCGCGCCGTGGGCGATCTGGTCCCACGTGTAGCGGAAGTCGGTCGACGTGATCGGCGCGCCGTCGGACCAGACCGCCTTCGGGTTGATGCGGTAGGTCACGACCTGCTGGCCGCCGACGGTGGCGAGCGCGGGCGGCGCGGCCATGAGGACGCTCGGGCTGTACACCCACTGGCCGCCCCGCGACACGATGTCGAAGACGCGAGGCATCGTCTCCTCCTCCATGGTGAAGACGCCCCAGCTCGCCCCCGCGCACTCGTCGATCCAGTCGGCGCAGTCAGGTTCCTGCTCGGCGCCGATGACGATCTGGCCGCCCGGGGCGCGCCGCAGCACCCTCGGGCGCGTCGCGCCGGCGGGGGACGCCGCGAAGGCCACCAGTGCGCCCAGCATCAGCGCGGCCGCGCGCCGAGGCCAGCTGCCCGGGTCCACGTCCTCGTCCCCTCCTGAGCGGGCGGCCCGACCGGGATAGCACAGGCCCCCCGCATATAGGGGGATGCCACGACGCCCGGGTCGTGACGCGCTTTGCGCGCCGGCTTACTGGACGCGCAGAGCGAGGATCACGGTGGCGAACATGAAGACCACCGCGGTCAGGATCGTGAGGCGGTCCAGGTTGCGCTCCACGACCGTCGACCCGGCCATCGAGCCGCCGAGCTGACCGCCGCCGAACATCTCCGAGAGCCCCCCGCCCCGCCCCGAGTGCAGCAGGATCAAGAAGATGAGCGTGAGCGACGCCGCGACGTCGATGGCGACCAGCACCGCGTTGACCACGGCGGAAATCCTACCGGCTCGGTGACGCAGGACCGGGTCGTGCGGCGCCGCCGCGGCGGCTAACGCGCCCATGAAGGACCGGGGACGCCGCCTTGACAGTCGGGGCCGATGATCGGGGGCGATCGAGGGAGGTCTCCGATGCAGATGAGCGGCCCCAACGCCGCGTTCTCGGTCTCGGCCGAGCACCTGCCCGGCCTCGTCGCCCTCGTCGCGCTCCCCCTCGCCGTCTGGGCGCTGCTCTGCGGCGTCCACGCGCTCGCGGACCGACGGGTGGGCTGGGCCGACCGGCTCGTGGCGCGCCTCGATTCGCTCTCGCTCGGCGCGCGGGCCGCGCTGCTCGGCGCGCTCGTCGGCGCGACGGTCCACGCGGCCATCGTCCCCACCCACTGGCACGACGCGCGCCTCACCGCGATCCTCTTCGTCGTCGACACGGCCGGCTTCGTCGTCGCGTTCGCGTGGACGCTCCTGGGCCGCCGCCACTGGCAGCTCGTCTCGGTCGCGATGCTCGGCGGCACGGTCGGCTTGTACGCCTGGTACCTCCTCACCGGCCGCGAGACCCTGGACCTCGTGGGGCTCGTCACCACCGCCGTCGAGCTCACCGCCGCGCTCGTCGTGCTCGCCCCCGCCGCGTCGCTGCACCGGCTGCACCCCACCGGGCAGCGCTGGGTCGCGGCCGCGGCGGTCCCGGTCTCGGTCCTCTCGCTGCTCGGCATCGGCGCGATCGCCGGCGCGGCCCAGACGCCGGCGTCCACGACCGCGGTCGGCGCGACGTCGAGTGCCCCGACCGGCTCGTCGGTGGCGATGCCGGGGATGCCGGGCCCGTCGTCGGCGAGGACCGCGGCGCCGCTCTCGCTGCCGACGACGTCACCGGCCGGGCCGATCACGTGGCCCGACGACATGAGCTCGATGGCCGCGGGAATGCGGATGGCGGAGCCGAACTGCACCGCGCAGCCGACGAGCGCGCAGCAGCGCGCCGCAGTCAACCTCGTCGACGAGACGGTGAGGGCGGCCGTGCCCTACCAGAGCCTCGCGGCGGCGAAGGCCGCCGGCTATGTCCCGATCACGCCGCCCGGTCAGCCGGTCGTCCACTACATCAATCCGACGATCTACCGGTCGGGGGCGGAGGTGAACCCCGAGGACATCCCGGTGCTCGTCTACGTGAACACGCCCCACGGCGCCGTGCTGTCGGCGGCGATGTACCTCATGCCGCAGGACGGGTCGGCGACGCCGCCCCAACCGGGTGGATGCCTCACCCAGTGGCACATCCACACCGACCTGTGCTTCAACGGCGGTCGCGTGGTCGGCAACGACACGAGCGGGACGTGCGGCGATGGCACCGTCAACACCGTCACGCGGCCGATGATGCACGTCTGGCTCACCTCGGTCCCGGGCGGGCCGCTCGCCCCGGACCCCCCGGCGATGGACCAGGTCCTCGCGGCACGCGCCGCGCCGGCGCCGAGCCCGCCGAACGACCGCGCCTGACGCGACCCGCGCTACCGCCGGTACTGGACGATGCGGGCGAAGTCGTCGGGGTCGAGCGACGCGCCGCCGACGAGCGCCCCGTCGATCTCGGGCATCGCCATGAGCGCGGCGATGTTGCCCGGCTTGACGCTCCCCCCGTACTGGATGCGCATGGCGTCGGCGGTGGCGCCGAAGAGGCCGCGGAGCGTCTCGCGGATGACCCCGATCGTCGCGTTCGCGTCGTCCGGGGTGGCGTTGCGACCGGTGCCGATGCACCAGATCGGCTCGTAGGCGACGACGCAACGCTCGGCGTCGGCCGCCTTCACACCGCCGAACGCCGCGGTGATCTGGTGCATCACGCGGGCATCGGTCTCCTCGTCGTCGTGCTCCTCGAGCGTCTCGCCGACGCAGACGATCGGGCTCATGTTGTGGCGGAGCACGGCTCGGCACTTGCGGTGCACGTCGTCGTCGGTCTCGCCGAAGAGCTGGCGGCGCTCGGAGTGCCCGACGATCACGTACTTCACGTTCAGGCGGGCGAGCATCGGGGGGCTGACCTCGCCCGTGAACGCGCCCTGGTCCTCCCAGTGGCAGTCCTGCGCGCCCAGCTGGATCGGGAGGCGGTCGGCCTCGGTCAGTGTCTGGAGGGTGCGCAGGTCGGTGAACGGCGGGCACACGACGACGTCGCCGTGCTCGTAGTCGGCGGGCTCGAGGCGGTAGGAGAGCTTCTGGATGACCTGGATCGCGACCAGGTGGTCGTGGTGCATCTTCCAGTTGGCCGCGATGACCGGACGGCGGGTCACGGGTTCGGCTCGCGGAGGGCGGCGAGACCGGGGAGGTCGCCGTGCTCGAGGAGCTCGAGCGACGCGCCGCCGCCCGTGCTGAGGTGCCCGACGGCGCCGGCGAGCCCGAAGGCGCGCAGCGCCGCGGCGCTGTCGCCGCCGCCGACGACGGTAAAGCCGGGGCAGTCGGCAACCGCCTGGGCGACGGCCCGGGTCCCGGCGGCGAAGGGCTCGAGCTCGAACACCCCCATCGGGCCGTTCCACACGACGGCGGCCGCGTCGGCGATCGTGTCGGCGAAGGACGCGGCCGTGCCCGGGCCGATGTCGAGGCCGCACCAGCCAGCCGGGATGGCGTCGGCGGGGACGAGCTTCGTCGCGGCGTCGGCGCGGACGGCGTCGGCGACGACGATGTCGCTCGGCACGTGCAGCCGGCCGGTGGCGAGCAGTCGCCGGCAGTCCTCCACGCGGTCGGGCTCGACGAGGCTCTCCCCCACCGTGAAGCCCTGCGCGAGCAGGAACGTGAAGGCCATCGCGCCGCCGACGAGCACGGTGTCGCAGCGGGCGAGCAGCGCGTCGAGGACGCCGAGCTTGTCGCTCACCTTCGCGCCGCCGAGGATCGCCACGAACGGCCGCGCCGGACGCTCCAGGAGCCGACCGAGCGCGGCGACCTCGGCCTCGAGCAGCCGCCCGCCGGCGTGCGCGAGCCGCGGCGGCGGGCCGACGATCGAGGCGTGTGCGCGATGCGACGCGCCGAACGCCTCGTTGACGTAGGCGTCGCAGCCGGCGACGAGGCGGTCGACGAACGCCGGGTCGTTCGCCGTCTCGCCCGGGTCGAAGCGGAGGTTCTCGAGGAGGAGCAGCTGACCGGGCGCGAGCGTCGCGACGGCGGCGTCGCGCGCCGGGCCCTCGAGCGGGGTGAGCGGCACGTCCCGCGAGAGCAGCTCGCTCAGGCGCGCCGCGACGGGCGACAGGCTGGCGTGGGGGTCGGGTGCGCCCTTCGGACGGCCGAGGTGCCCGCAGGCGACCACGCGTGCGCCGCGGTCGAGCAGCCACGTGAACGTGGGCACCGTCGTGGTGAGGCGCAGGTCGTCGGTGACCCGCCCGTCAGCGAGCGGGACGTTGCAGTCGACGCGGACCAGCACGGTGGCGCCCTCGGTGCGCGGCAGGTCCTCCAGGCGCGGGACGGCCACTCAGGTGTCGCCGACGAACGCGACGAGGTCGACGAGGCGGTTCGAGTAGCCCCACTCGTTGTCGTACCAGCCGAGCACCTTCACGAGGTTGCCGGTGATCATCGTGTCGCGAGCGGAGAAGATGCACGAGGCCGGGTTCCCGACGATGTCGGCCGAGACGAGCGGTTCGTCGCTGTACTCGAGCACCCCGCGGTAGCTCGGGTCGTTGGACGCTTCGGCGAACGCGGCGTTGATGTCGTCGACCGCGGCGTGGGTGCGCACCTCGGCGGAGAGGTCGGTGATCGAGCCGGTCGGCGTGGGGACGCGCAGGGCGGCACCGTCGAGCCGACCCTTCAGCTGGGGCAGCACCTGCCCGATGGCGCGGGCCGCGCCCGAGCTGGCCGGGATGATCGAGAGGTTCGCGGCGCGCATCCGGCGCAGGTCCGGCGTGCCCTTGCGGCTCGGGTGGGCGAGGTCCTGCAGCGACTGGTCGCTCGTGTAGGCGTGCACGGTCGTCATGAGGCCCCGCTCGACCCCGAAGCGGTCGTCGAGCACCTTGGCGAGCGGCGCGAGGCAGTTCGTGGTACACGACGCGTTCGAGATCACGGTGTGGCTCGCCGGGTCGAAGACCTGGTCGTTCACGCCCATGCAGATCGTCGCGTCGGCGTCGCCGCTCGGCGCCGAGATGATGACCCGGCGGGCGCCGCCTCGCAGGTGGCCCGCGGCGGCGTCCCGGGCGGTGAAGAGCCCGGTCGATTCGATGACGACGTCGACGCCGTGCTCGCCCCACGTGATCTCGGCCGGGTCCATGACCTCGAGCTTGCGGACCTCGTGCCCGTCGACGGAGAAGCCCGCGTCGTTGGCCTTCACCTCGTGGCGCAGCGTCCCGCCGACCGAGTCGTGCTTGAGCAGGAACGCCATCGTGGCGCTGTCGCCCATCGGGTCGTTCACCGCCACGAGCTCGAGGCCCGCGTCGGCGCCGCGGGCGAGGAGCGCCCGGTAGAACGAGCGGCCGATCCGGCCGAACCCGTTGATTCCCACGTGCACCGTCATCGTGAACCCCCTCGGTTCAGTTCGACTCCAGCAGATCAGCGAGCGCAGGCGCCAATTTGACGGGATCGTGCGCCCGCCCGGACGGCCGGGCGACGTCCCCGGCGACGAGGCGGACGCCCCACTCGGACACGAGCGTCGCGTCGACGGCGAGCGCCCCGTCGGCCTCGATGAGGAACACGTCGACGTGCGTGCCGTGGTCGAGGACCGCCCGGAGGTGGTCGCTGCCGTCGAGCCCCGTCGTCTCGGGCGGTTGCGGGTGCAGGTTGCAGACCTGCACGACCTGCGCGCCCGTGCGCGCCACCGCGTCGCGGATCCCGGCCACGCACAGGACGGGCAGGAGGCTCGTGTAGAGCGAGCCGGGCGCGAGCACGACCTGGTCGGCCTCGGCGATCGCCGCCAGCACGTCCGGGTGCGCGGGCGCGTCGTCGGGCACGAGCTCGACGCGCCGGATCCGCCCCGCGACGTTCATGACCGCGACCTGTCCCTCGACCGATTCGCCGTCGACGTCGGCCTTCAGCACGACCGGCTCGGCGGTCGCGGGCCGCACCCGCCCGACCGCGCGGAGCAGAGCCGCCGCCGCGTCGATGGCCGCGACGGGGTCGCCGAGCGTCTCGTCGAGGCCGGCGAGGACGAGGTTGCCGAGGGGGTGCCCCTCGAGCTCACCGGCGCTGAAGCGGTGCTCGAAGGCGGCGGGCCAGAGCTCGTCGTCGGCGAGCGCCACGAGGCAGCGGCGCAGGTCGCCCGGCGGGAGCACGTCGAGGTCGCGGCGCAGCCGACCCGACGACCCGCCGTCGTCGGCGACGCTCACGATGGCGAGCACCTCGTCGGTGTAGCGGCGGACGGCGCGCAGCACGCACGCCAGGCCGTGCCCGCCGCCGAGCGCGACGACCCGTGGCTTACCCACGGTCGAGGTCCCGATGGTGCACGCTCGCGGGGAAGCCGAGCCCGGCCAGCAGCTTCGCGAGCTCGGCGGCGATGACGACGCTGCGGTGCCGGCCGCCGGTGCAGCCCACCGCGATCGACAGGTACGACTTGCCTTCGCGCGCGTACGCGGGCAGCAGCAGCGCGAAGAGTTCACGGAGCCGCTCGAGGAACGCCTGCGCGTCCGGTTGCTCGAGGACGTAGCGACGCACGGCCTCGTCGGTGCCGGGCCGGGGACGGAGGTCCTCGACCCAGTGCGGGTTCGGCAGGAACCGGCAGTCGAAGATCAGGTCGACGTCGAGCGGGATCCCGAACTTGTAGCCGAACGAGAGGAGGCTGGTCTGCAGCGCCGCGTCGGGAGCGGGCGTGTCGCCGAAGAGCTCGCGGAGGCGGTCGCGCAGCTCGTGGACGTTCAGGTTCGTCGTGTCGACGACGACGTCGGCCTCGCCCTTCAGCCCCTCGAGCAGGACGCGCTCGCGCGCGATGCCCTCCGACACCCGGCCCGTGGCGGCGAGCGGGTGTGGGCGGCGCGACGCCTCGAAGCGGCGGACGAGCGCCGGGTCGCTGGCGTCGAGGAACAGCATCCGGGTGCGCGCCCCGGTGGCGCGCAGCGCGGCGAGCGCGCCGGCGAGCTCGTCCATGAACTCGCCCGAGCGCACGTCGACGACGAGCGCGTAGCGGGTCGGGCGCTCGCGGTCGCGGGCCAGCTCGGCGACCTTCGGGATGAGCGCCGGCGGGAGGTTGTCGATGACGAAGCAGCCCAGGTCCTCGAGCACGTCGGCGGCCGAGGACCGCCCGGCGCCGGAGAGCCCGGTGATGATCGTGACGTCGAGTGGGGCGGTCATCGCGGCTCGTGCAGCTGGCGGTAGACGGCGTGGCCGACCGGGTCGGGCAGCCACGACAGCGACACGAGGTCGTCTTCGGTGAGCTCGCGGAGCTGCTTCACCGACCCGAACTCTTTCAGGAGTCGGGACCGGCGGGTGGGACCCAGGCCCGGGACGTCGTCGAGCACGGACTGCGTGGTGTGCCGGGCCCGCAGCCGGCGGTGGTACTTGATCGCGAAGCGGTGCGCCTCGTCCCGCGCCGCCTGCAGCAGGTACAGCGCCTCGGAGTCGCGGGGGATCCGGAGCGGCTCGTCGCGACCGGGCCGGTACACCTCCTCGAATCGCTTGGCGAGCGCCGCGACCGAGATCTCCTCCAGCCCGAGCTCCTCGAGGACGCGCACGGCCACGCCGAGCTGGCCCTTGCCGCCGTCGACGAGGAGCAGGTTCGGCGGGTACGCGAACCGCTTCCCGGCGCGCGCGCCACGGTCGCGCTCGTCGAGGTAGCGCCGGAACCGCCGGGTCAGCACTTCCTCCATCGCCGCGAAGTCGTCCTGTCCGCCCTGGTGGCGCACCTGGAAGTGCCGGTAGTCGGAGCGCTTGGCGAGCCCGTCCTCGAGCACGACCATCGAGGCGACGATGTCGCGTCCCTGCAGGTTCGACACGTCGAAGCACTCGATGCGCAGCGGGGCCTCGGGCAGCGAGAGCGCGTCCTGCAGCGCCGTGAGCGCCCGGGCGCGTGCGTTGTGATCCGACGCGCGCCGCAGCTTGTGCTGGGCGAACGCCTCCTCGGCGTTCGCGGTGACCGTCGCGAGCAGCTCGCGCTTCGCGCCGCGCTGGGGCACGCGGATGTGGACCGGTCCGTCCCGCACCTGGCGCAGGACCTCCTCGCTGAGGGCCGGGTCGTCGGGCAGCACCGGGACGAGCACCTCACGGGGGACGTCGTCGGGGCCGCCGCCCGCGTAGAGCTGCTCGAGCAGCCCGGCGACGAGCGCCGACCGGTCGACGTCCTCCACCTTGTCCACGACGATGCCCTTGCGGCCGACGACGCGCCCGCGGCGCACGTAGAACACCTGGACGGACGCCTCGAGCGGGTCCTCGGCGATGCCGAGCACGTCGAGGTCCTCCTCCCGGGACGCGACCATCTGCTGACGCTCGATCGCCTTGCGCACCGAGGTGAGCTGGTCGCGCAGGCGGGCCGCCCGCTCGAACTCGAGCGCCTCGGCGGCCTCGTGCATCGCCTTGTCGAGGCGGTCCAGGACGGGCGCGCTTTCGCCGTCGAGGAAGGCGACGAGGTCCGAGGTCAGCTGGGCGTACGCCGCCTTGTCGATCGCGCCGACGCAGGGCGCGGCGCACTTCTCGATGTGCGCGTAGAGGCAGGGCCGGCCGAGGCGGTGGTGGCGGTCGAACTTCGCCCGGGTGCAGGTCCGGATCGGGAAGGTGCGCAGCAGCAGGTCGAGGGTCTCGCGGATGGCGTAGGCGTGGGCGTAGGGCCCGAAGTAGCGGACGCCCTTGCGCTTGGCGCCCCGCAACACCATCGCCCGCGGCCACTCCTCGTCGAGGGTCACGGCCAGGTACGGGTAGGACTTGTCGTCCTTGTACCGGATGTTGAAGCGGGGCCGGTGGGTCTTGATGAGGTTGTACTCGAGGAACACCGCCTCGACCTCGTTGCGCACGGCGATCCACTCGACGGTCGCGGCCGTGGTGACGAGCTGGCGGGTGCGGGGCAGGAGCGTGTCCGGGTCGGCGAAGTAGCTGGAGAGGCGGCTGCGGAGGCTCTTCGCCTTGCCGACGTAGAGGACGCGCCCCTCCCGGTCCTTGAACTGGTAGGAGCCGGGGGCGTCGGGGATCGTGCCGGGCTCGGGGCGCTGGACCACGACCCCATTGTGGCGGCCGCTCGGGCCTAGGCCGCCGCCTCCACCAGCTCGGGGGGCGCCGCGGCGACCGCCGGCCGTCGGGCCTGGTGGACGAGGCGGGCGAAGCACACCCCAACGAGGACCACGAGGAGGAGGTTGCGCACCAGCACGATCCCCTGCGGGAGGGCCTCGTTCGTGCGGACGAGCTCCATGACGACATTGAGGTCGGCGACGCTCAGCGCCACGACCGCGGTGACGAGCCCGCCGACGAGCCGGTCGCCGCGCGCCGCGGCGATGGCGGCGAACGGGACGAGCCAGATCATGAACTGCGGGGACAGCAGCGGCGAGAAAATGAGGAACGCGCCGATCGCGGCGATCGCCGCCCAGCCGTCGAGGACCGCGGTGCCGTGCGGCTGGTGGCGACGGGCGAGCAGCCACGCCGCGCCAACCGCCGCCAGCATGAGGACGTTCAGTGTCCCGTAGGCCCAGTGCGGCACCGTCCCGAAGCGCCACGCCCCTTGGTTCAGGCGGACCGGGTCGGAACTGAAGAGCCGCCCGACGGCGCCCACCGCGCTCTCGACCTCCCAGCCGGACGAGTGGCGCATCGAGAGCACCTGGTTGAGCCCCGCCGTCCCGACCCAGCCGACCCAGGCGGCGAGCCCGACGGCGCCGACGGCCCAGAACGCGGCGACGGCGCGCCAGGACCGGCGGATGAGCAGCGCCGGCGCGAGGAGGACGGGCCAGACCTTCGCGAAGCAGGCGAGCGCCAGCGCCGCGCCGCCGAGGGCCGGTCGTCGTCGCCGCACCAGCGCGATGCCGCCCACGGCGAGGAGCACCGAGAGCAGGTCGAGGCGGAGATAGAGGAACGGATAGAAGAGGAAGGGCGCGCCGATGATCAGGTACGCGACGGCCGAGCGCTTCCCCCAGCCCCACCACAGCAGCAGGGCCACCCCGAGGTCCATGAGCAGCTGGGACCACATCGTCGCCGACGTCGCGCTCGAGAAGCTCCCGCTGTCGAGCGCCTTGATCGCCCCGAGCATCACCGGCGGGTACTCGACCGGGAAGGACCGGTACGGGGTCCCAGGATGCGTCGCGATGGCGTGGAAGCGCCGGACGTCGCCCGTCAGGACCTTGCGGGGGCCCTGCGCCGCGGCCTGGTCGAGCGTGATGGGCACCACCGCGACCCGGCCGGCGACGAGGACGAGGACCAGCAGCCACCAGGCCCGCGACGAGCCACGACGAGGTCTGGGCGCGTGGATGTCTCGTGACTGCATGCCCGCATGCCTTGGCCGGCCCCGGACCCAGTCGTCTGGGGACGCACTATGCTCGCGCGCAGGCCGGCCTGGCACTCCGCGCCAATGGTTCGGCTCCGGGGCCGACATCCCCGCGGTGGGCGACCAGGCTGTCCCCGCCGGCCCGACCGGAGCCGCAGAACCCTCGTG
>DATDGU010000110.1:0-4463 GCA_036521915.1 Acidimicrobiia bacterium
CGCGACGACGACGTCGGCGTTCCCCGCGATCCCGACGCCACCGCCGAGGCAGTAGCCGTGCACCGCGGCGATGACGGGCACCTCGCAGTCGTAGACCGCGGCGAAGGTCTCCCAGCACCCACGGTTCACGTCGATGAGCGACTGCTTCGTCGGGTCGGCGGCGAGCTCCTTGATGTCGACGCCCGCCTGGAACCCGCGCAGCTCCGGGTTGGCCGACACGATCAGCGCGCGCACCTGCTCGTCACGACCGTGCGCGCGGATCGTGTCCGCGAGCTCGAACCAGCCCTTCACCGGGAGCGCGTTGACCGGCGGGTTGTCGATGACCACCTCGGCGACGTGGTCGCGGACCTCCGACCGGATCACAAGCGCGAGCGTACCGGAACGGGGTCAGGTACGGTCACGGCGTGAGCGACGACGCGACGCGGTACGCGCTCGACTACACGGGCAAGACGGTCATCGTGACCGGCGGGTGTCGCGGTGTCGGACGCGGCATCGCCGAGCGGTTCCTCGACGCGGGCGCGCACGTCGTCATCTGCTGTCGCCACGAGCCCGACGTGCTGCCGAGCGTCCGCGACAACACGGCGGCGTTC
This sequence comes from Acidimicrobiia bacterium, assembly GCA_036521915.1. Taxonomy (GTDB): domain Bacteria; phylum Actinomycetota; class Acidimicrobiia; order IMCC26256; family PALSA-555; genus PALSA-555. Next base: position 591 of record DATDGU010000110.1, read on the forward strand.
GTCGCCGCGGACGTGCGCGAGCCCGATCAGATCGACGCCGTCGTGCGGTTCACGACGGAGCGCTTCGGGCGGCTGGACGTGCTCGTGAACAACGCCGGTGGTGCCCCGCCGTCGGACACGGCGACGGTGTCGCCGCGCTTCACGACCTCGATCGTGGCGCTGAACCTGATCGCGCCGTTCGTGTTCGCGCAGCGGGCGTACGCCGTGATGAAGGATCAGGACGACGGGGGCGTGATCGTCAACATCGCGAGCGTGAGCGGGATCCGGCCGTCGCCGGGCACCGCCGCGTACGGTGCGGCGAAGGCCGGGCTGATCAACCTCACCCAGACGCTCGGGCTCGAGTTCGCCCCGAAGGTCCGGGTGGTGTGCGTCACGGTCGGGCTCGTGCGCACCGAGCAGGCCCACCTCTTCTACGGCGACGAGCAGGGAATCGCCGCCGTCGGCGAGACCGTGCCCGCCGGGCGGATGGCGGACCCGGGCGACGTCGGCGACGTCTGCGTCCTGCTCGCCTCACCGCTCGCGCGCTACGTCACCGGCGAGCAGATCCTGGTGCACGGCGGCGGCGAGTGGCCCGCGTACCTGCGCGCCGCGAACACCCCGACCGAACCGACCGACTGAGCCGGGCGCTGGTAACGCAGCGGTTGTGTCGGGCGAGCATCGCGCGCAGCAAGACGGTCGCCCGGCACTGACGGACAGGCGACCCACGTCGGGGGCTCGCCCGCATCAGGGGATCAGCGCACCCCGAGCCGCTGGTACCACCGCTGCTTGGACCGCTCGCTCATCTCGACGCGCCCGCCGCTCTGACGCCAGGTGACGACGAGCGCCTCGTCCTCGAGGAAAGCCAGCGCGTCGGTGGGTGGTCGCGCCGCGAACGCGATCCAGCCCCACACCTCGAGGCGGTCGTCGGCGTGGGCGCGCTGCAGCGACCATCGGTGCTCGCGGAGCTCCCCCACGGCACGGGCTCGGTCGGGTCGGCTGGCGCCACCGGACACGGCGTGGACCACGAGCAGGTCGCGGCTGCGCCGGGCCACGAGCCGCGTCGCGCGGTCGCGCAGGACGACCCCCACGGCGAAGTCCTGGGATCGCAGGAACGGCACGATCGACGCGAGCAGCGGGTCGTCGATGGGCCGACCGCGTCCGCCCTGTGCGGCGCGGCTGCGCCAGCTCGGCAGTCCGAGCGGTCGCAGGAGCACCTCGTCACGCTGGGCCCGGTCGTGCTCCCAGGACTGCACAGCCTCGAGCGCTCGGGGCCGCAGGTCGAGGCGCTGGCCGCTGTGGAGGTCGGTGATCCAGCGGTAGACGAGCGTGGCCGGCATCGGGTCCACCACGAGTGTTCGTGTGCGGGTTCGGTCGAGCGTCACCTTGAACGACGGTCGCTCCCCGCGCCGCGGTGGGCGATGCTCGGCGCGCCCGACGGCGAGGATCCCGAGGTCGTGCTCCGTCCAGAGCAGCCAGATCGTGTCGCGGTCAGCCACGTCGGCGAGCGCGCCGCGCACGTCGACGACGACCGACGCCAGGCGGCCCGAGAGACCCGCCTGCCGCACCGTCTCGAGCGTGGGGCTGATCGCGCGACCCGACCGGTCGAGGAACCGCGTGCGGCGCGAGATCGGCACGAGCCAGTCGACCACGGCGACAGTGTGTCCGGCGGCGACTAGGGATGCTGGGAGCTGACCGACACGACCTCGCCCGTGAGGTACGAGGCGTAGTCACTGGCAAGGAACACGATCACGTTCGCCACCTCCCAGGGCTCGGCGCCACGCCCGAACACCTCGCGGGCCGTGAGCTCGGTGAGCAGCTCGTCGCTCATCACCTTCGTGAGGAACGGGTGCGTGGCCAGGCTCGGCGCGACGGCGTTCACCCGGACGCCGTGCGGCGCGGCCTCGACCGCCGCGCAGCGCGTCAGCGCCATCACGCCGGCCTTCGCGGCGGCGTAGTGCGCCTGCCCGGCCTGCGCGCGCCAGCCGAGCACCGACGCGTTGTTCACGATCACGCCGGCGCCCCGGGGCAGCATGTGGCGCAGCGCGGCGCGGGTGCAGCGGAACGTGCCGTCGAGCGTGACCCCGAGGACTGCCTGCCACTGCTCGTCGGTCATGTCGACCAGGTCGACGGTCCCGCCGAGCCCCGCGTTGTTCACCATGACGTCGACCCGCCCGTGCGCGCCGACCGCGGCATCGAGCAGCCCGCGCACGTCGTCCTCGCGCGTCACGTCGCATCGGACGGTCGTCGGCCGCGATCCTTGGCGCGCCGCGAGCGCGTCCGCCGCCTCGCCGAGGCGGCGCTCATGGTGGTCCGACAAGACGACGGTCGCGCCCTCCTCGGCGCAGCGCGTCGCGGTGGCGAAGCCGATCCCCGTGCCGGCCGCGGCCGTGACGACGACGACGCGGTCGGCAAGCAGCCCGTGGCCGTCGGGGTAGGGCGGCGGGCCGGGCGGCGTCACCGCGGCTCTTTCGGGAGGCCGAGCGCGCGCTCGCCGATCACGTTGCGCTGGATCTGGTTCGCGCCGCCGTAGATCGTGTCGGCGCGGCTGTAGAGGAAGCGCCGCTGGACGGGCGAGAGGTCGTACGGCGACGCGTCGAGGACCGCGCCGTCCGCGCCGAGCACCCTCAGCGCGAGCTCGCCGAGGTCTCGGTGCAGGGACCCCCAGTAGAGCTTGTGGATGCTGGTCAGCGCGGTCATCTGCCCGCGCTCGAGCGCGGTGAGCGATCGCAGCGCGTTGAACCGCATGATCCGGAGGCGGATCCAGGCGTCGGCGAGACGCTGGCGCAGGACCGGGTCGTCGGACCCGCCTCGCTTGTGCGTGGTCTCGAGCAGCTCGGCCAGCTCGTTCTCGAAGCCGAGCTGCTGGCCCAGCGTGGACGCGCCACGCTCGAACGCGAGCGTGCCCATCGCGACCTTCCAGCCGTCGTTCACCGCGCCGACCACGTTGGCGGCCGCCGTGCGGGCACCGTCGAAGAACACCTCGCTGAACTCCGACGTCCCCGTGAGCTGCACGATCGGGCGGATCTCGACCCCGGGCTGGCGCATCGGCACGAGCAGGTACGAGATGCCCCGATGGCGCGGCGCGTCGTGGTCGGTGCGGCAGAGGACGAAGCACCAGTCCGCCCAGTGGGCGAGCGACGTCCACACCTTCTGACCGTCGATGACCCACTCGTCCCCGTCGCGCCCCGCCCGGGTCTGGACGTTCGCCAGGTCCGAGCCCGCGTTCGGCTCGGAGTAGCCCTGACACCAGATCTCGGTGCCGGCGAGGATCCCGGGCAGGAAGCGGCGCTTCTGGTCGTCGCTGGCGAACTGGATCAGCGTCGGCCCGAGCAGCCCCTCCCCGATGATCCCGACGCGGCCGGGGCCCTGGGCGCGGGCGTACTCCTCGTAGAAGATGACCTGCTGGGCGAGCGAGAGGCCCCGCCCGCCGTACTCGCGCGGCCAGCCGATCCCGATCCAGCCGGCGTCGCCCAGCGCACGCTCCCACGCGGCGCGCTCGTCGAACAGCTCGTGCTCGTCGCCCTGTCCGCCGCGGCCGCGCACGACGGCGAAGTCACCGGACAACTGGTCCGTGAGCCAGCCGCGAGCCTCGCGACGGAAGGCCTCGTCCTCGGACGAGAAGCGCAGCTCCACGCGGAGAGCGTACCGGCGTCCCTACGATGTGGTCATGAGCACGGAGTTCCACTCGGTGGACGAGCTGCGCGCCGGCATCGGCACCCATCTCGGCTACAGCGACTGGCTCGAGATCACCCAGGAGCGGGTGGACCAGTTCGCGGACGCGACCGGCGACCACCAGTGGATCCACGTCGATCCGGAGCGCGCGCGGCAGGGGCCGTTCGGGACGACCATCGCGCACGGCTACCTGACCCTGTCGATCACGAACCGGTGGCTCGG
>DATDGU010000111.1:0-76546 GCA_036521915.1 Acidimicrobiia bacterium
CTTCCTCGCCCGGGGGATCGAGGGCCTCTACGTCCGGATCACGGCCAAGGCCGCCACCGAGCCCGAGGCCGAGGCGCTCATCGCCGACGAGGAGCAGCACCTGCGACGGGTGCTCGGCGACCTCGTGTTCGGGATCGACGACGAGACGATGGAGCACGCCGTGCTCGCCAAGCTGCGGACCCGCGGCTGGACGCTCGGCGTCGCCGAATCCCTGACCGGCGGCCTCGTCGGCGCCCGCATCTCCGACGTGCCCGGCGCGAGCGACACCTTCCGCGGCTCGATCGCCTCCTACGCGACCGACGTGAAGCGCAGCCTCCTGGGCGTCACCGCCGAGCATGTGGTGAGCCGGGCCGGCGCCGAGGAGATGGCGGTCGGCGCCCGCGAGGTCCTCGGCGCCGACGTCGGCATCGCCGCCACCGGCGTCGCCGGACCGACCGAGCAGGACGGTCAGCCCGTCGGCACCGTCTGGTTCGGCTTCGCGACGCCCGACGCGCCCGTCGAGGCCATCGAGACCCGGCTGCCCGGCGACCGGTTCCGGGTCCGCCAGTTCGCCACGATCACGCTCCTCAACCTGCTGCGACTGCGCCTCGACACGCTGCCGTGACCGCGCTGCGGCGGGCCTTCGTCGCCGTCGCGCCGGCCGACCCCGTGCTCGACGTGCTCGAGGCACGCGTCGCCGACCTCGCCGCCCGCGAGCCACGCCTTCGCTGGATGCCGCGCCCGCACTGGCACCTCACCCTCCAGTTCCTCGGCGCGGTCGAGGACGCCGAGGCGCTCAGCGCCGCCGTCGCCGCGGCGGTCGCCGTTCCCCGCTTCGACGTGCAGCTCGCCGGTGGCGGCGCCTTCCCGTCGCCCCGACGCGCCACGGTGCTCTGGGTCGGCGTGCCGCGCGCCGACGCGCTCGTCGCGCTCGCCGCCGCGGTCCACGACGCCACCCGCACGCTCGGCTACCCCGACGACGGACGCCCGTACCATCCGCACCTCACCCTCGCCCGGACCCCCCGCCCGCGACCCCTCACCCACCTCGTCGAGGCCCTCGGCACCACCCCGATCGGGCCGCCCTGGACCGTCACCGACGTCGCCGTCATCGAGAGCGACACCCGCCCGACCGGGGCGGTCCACACCGTCTGGGACCAGCACCCGCTGGGTCCTTGAAACCGAACGCCTGTTCGCATACGCTGCCCAGGTAATTACACGTCTGTAAGCCAGCGGATACGCTCGGTTTCGCGTCACACCCCCGACGTAGAAGGTTCGAGCACCGAAGAACACGACGCCCGGGACGCAGGAGGACGAGGTGGAACGCAAGCAAGCGCTCGACATGGCCGTCGGCCAGATCGAAAAGCAGTACGGGAAGGGCGCCATTATGCGCCTCGGCGAGCGGGGCAACGTCGGCGTCGAGGCCATCTCTACCGGCGCGCTCGCCCTCGACCTCGCGCTCGGCATCGGCGGCCTCCCACGCGGCCGCGTCGTCGAGATCTTCGGCCCCGAAGCCTCCGGCAAGTCGACGCTCGCCATGCACGTGGTCGCCGAAGCCCAGCGCAACGGCGGGGTCTGCGCCTACATCGACGCCGAGCACGCGATGGACCCCGTGTACGCCGCCGCGATCGGCGTGAACGTCGACGACCTGTACATCTCCCAGCCCGACACCGGTGAGCAAGGCCTCGAGATCGCCGACATGCTCATCCGCTCCGGGGCCCTCGACGTGGTCGTCATCGACTCTGTCGCCGCGCTCGTCCCCCGCGCCGAGATCGAAGGCGAGATGGGCGACCACCACGTCGGCCTCCAAGCCCGGCTCATGAGCCAGGCGCTCCGCAAGCTCACCGCCAACCTCAACCGGTCCCGCACGATCTGCGTGTTCATCAACCAGCTGCGGGAGAAGATCGGCGTGATCTACGGCTCACCCGAGACGACCCCCGGCGGTCGGGCCCTGAAGTTCTACTCGTCGGTGCGTCTCGACATCCGCCGCGTCGAGTCGATCAAGGACGGCGCCGAGGTCGTCGGGAACCGCACCCGCGTCAAGGTCGTGAAGAACAAGGTCAGCGCACCGTTCAAGCAGGCCGAGTTCGACATCATGTACGGACACGGGATCAGCCGGGAAGGCTCCCTGCTCGACGTCGCCGTCGACCTCGGCATCGCCAAGAAGTCCGGCGCCTGGTACACGTACGAAGGCGAGCAGCTCGGCCAAGGCCGCGAGAACTCCAAGCAGTTCCTCACCGAGAACGTCGACGTGATGGTCCAGATCAGCGAGAAGATCCGGGCCGCGGTCGGCCTCGACGAGGACGCCGTCGACGTGACCGAGGACGCCACCGAACCCGTCGAGGTCGAGTCCTAGATCTGCCCCCTGCCCAGCCCGGCACGACCGGTGGCGGGAGCGCTGCTCCCGCCACCGGCGTGCTGCTCTACAGCACCGCTCGCAGGATGGCCACCGCCCCGGCCGTCGCCGACAGGGCGAGCACCGTGGGAGCAGCCAGCCCTGGTCGACACGGCCGTGGAGGTGCCGGCTGATCCAGAACCCGCCGACCATGAAGGGCAGCAGCTCGGCAGCGAAGCGCAGCTGGTCGACGGTGATGTTCCCGGTCAGCACGTACCCGAGCAGCGACAGCAGCGCGCTCGTGGCGAAGAACCCGCTCAGCGTCGAGCGGGCCTCCGGGCCGGGATGATGCTGGAACAGCAGCCCGACCGGCGGACCCCCGACCGACGACGCCGTCCCGAACACGTTCGACACGAACCCGGCGGTGAACGCCGTCGCCGCGGTCACCGTGACGGGTGGCGACACGACACTGAGCGCCACCCCGAGCAGCGTGATCGAGCCGACGACGATCGCCAGCTCGGTGCTGCTCACGTGCCCGACGATCAGCAGGCCGAGGGTCGTCCCCGGCACCGCACCGAGCACCAGCCAGGGCAGCGCCCGCCGATGCACGTGCGCGTGCTCGCGGGCCAGCAGCGTGACGGCCAACGGGAACGCCACGAGCACCAGCGTCGCGGGCAGCGCCCGCGGCACCACGATCGCGACGAACGGCGCCGACAGCAGGTTCAACCCGAACCCGATCGACCCCTGGACGATCGCACCCACCGACACCGCGGTGGCCGCCACCACGAACGCTCCCACCCCGACGTGCACGGCGGGTGATCCTGACAGACCCGCCCCGTAGACTCGAACGCCGATGGCGAAGCGGTTCCACATCCGCACCTTCGGGTGCCAGATGAACGAGCACGACTCGGAGCGGCTCGCAGGGATGCTGCGCGCCGACGGGCTCGAGGCCACCGACGACCCCGACGCCGCCGACGTGATCGTCCTCAACACCTGCTGCATCCGCGAGAACGCCGACAACAAGCTCTACGGCCACCTGGGGCACCTCAAGGCGCTCAAGGACCGCCGGCCCGACGTCCAGATCGCCGTGGGGGGCTGCCTCGCCCAGAAGGACCGCGGCGACATCCTGCGCCGGGCCGGGCACGTCGACGTCGTCTTCGGCACCCACAACCTCGCCCACGCACCCGCGCTCCTCGACCGGGCCCGCCACGACGGCCCGATCGTCGAGATCCTCGAGGAGCACGCCGCGAGCCCCGCCGCGCCACCCCCGGCCCGGGCCAGCACGCACCGCGCCTGGGTCACGATCCAGATCGGCTGCGACAACAGCTGCACGTTCTGCATCGTCCCGATCGTGCGGGGACCCGAGATCAGCCGACGGCTCGGCGACGTGATCCACGAGATCGAGGCACTCGCCAACGACGGCGTCCGCGAGGTCACGCTCCTCGGCCAGAACGTCAACTCCTACGGTCGTGACCTCGGCGCGGGCCAGTACCGGCCGCGCTTCGCGGACCTGCTGCGCGCCGTGGACGCCGTGCCCGGCATCCGCCGCATCCGTTTCACGTCCCCACACCCGAAGGACCTGCGACCCGAGACGATCGCGGCGATGGCCGAGTGCGACGCCGTCTGCGAGCAGCTGCACCTGCCCCTCCAGGCGGGGAGCGACCGCACCTTGGCCCGCATGCACCGCGGCTACACCGCCGAGCGCTACCTCGCCAAGCTCGACGCGGCCCGTCGGGCGATCCCGGACCTCGCCGTCACCACCGACATCATCGTCGGCTTCCCCGGTGAGACCGACGCCGACTTCGAGGCGACGCTCGCCGTCGTCGACACCGCCGCCTTCGACGCGGCGTACACCTTCATCTACTCGCCCCGCCCCGGCACGCCGGCGGCCGAGCTCGGTGACGACTTCGTCGCGCCCGAGGTCACGCAGGACCGACTGCGCCGCCTCACCGCCGTCGTCGAGCGTCACGCGCTCGCCCACCACGAGGCCCGCATCGGCCGCGTCGAGGAGATCCTCGTCGAAGGGCCCTCGAAGCGCGCGCCCCACCGCATCACCGGCCGCACCCGGCAAGGCAAGCTCGTCCACGTGGCCGCCGGCCCCGGCCTCGCCGTCGGCCAGCTCGCTCGGGTGCGGATCACCGACGCCGCCCCGCACTGGCTCGCCGGCGAGCGGGTCCACACCATCCCCGTGGCCGCGGCCTGACCCCGACGCCGCCCACGTCCGCGCTCCACCTGGCCCTCGTCGGGCCGACCGCGTCGGGGAAGTCGATGCTCGCCGCCGCCGCCGCCCGGGCACTCGGTGACGTCGAGATCGTCTCGCTCGACTCGATGCAGGTCTATCGGACCCTCGACATCGGGACGGCCAAGCCCGACGCGGCGACCCGCGCGGCCGTCCCGCACCACCTGCTCGACGTCGCCGATCCCGACGAGGAATGGTCGGTCGCGCGCACCCAGGCGATGGCGCGCGCGGCCGTGCACGACATCGAGTCGCGTGGACACCGTGCGCTACTCGTCGGCGGCACCGGCCTCTACGTCCAGGCCGTGCTCGACGACCTCCGGCTGCCCGTCGAGGACCTCGACCTGCGCGTCGCGCTCGAGGCGGAGACCGCCGAGCCGGGCGGCGTCGCCCGGGCCTACGAGCGGCTCCAGGCGGCCGATCCGACGGCGGCCGCGCGGGTCGACCCACACAACGCCCGCCGCATCGTGCGCGCGCTCGAGGTGATCGCCATCACCGGACGGCCCTTCTCGTCGTTCGGCCCCGGCGTCGCCGCGTTCGGCCCGACGGCGTTCCCGGTGCGGGTCGCCGGTGTGTGGCTGCCCCGCGACGTGCTCTCGACGAGAATCGCCGCCCGGGTCGACGCCATGCGCGACGCTGGGCTCGTCGATGAGGTGCAGACGGCGCTGGACGGTCCCGGGCTGAGCCGGACCGCGCGCCAGGCCATCGGCTACCGCGAGCTCGCCGACGCGCTCGACGCCGGCCGCCCACCCGCGGGCCCGGAGCTCGACGCCGTGGTCCGCCGCACCCGGTCGTTCGCGCGTCGCCAGCGCATGTGGTTCCGCCGCGACCCCCGGATCACCTGGCACGCCAGCCCCGAGAACCCCTGCCGGGTGCTGCCCTCGCTGCTGGCAGCCTGGAGCACGTGACGACGCGCCTGGCGAAGCTCCACGCCACCGGGAACGACTTCCTCGTCGCCGACGCGCCGGGACCCTCGCCCGCCGCGGCCCGCGCCCTGTGTGACCGTCACCGCGGGATCGGCGCCGACGGGCTCCTGATCCTCGGGCCCGGCGCCGACGGGGCCGACTGCACCATGACCCTCTACAACGCCGACGGCAGCCCGGCCGAGATGAGCGGCAACGGGATCCGCTGCCTCGCCTGGGTCGCTGTCACCCGCGGGCTCGGCACCGACCGCCGCCTCGTCGTCGACACCGCCGCCGGGCGCCGCACCGTCGACCTCGACCGCGACGCCGCCGGGCAGCTCCGGGGGGCCACGGTCGACATGGGCGCCGTCACCTTCGACCCGGCCGCGATCCCGTTCTCGGGCCCGACCGCGCTCGACCTCGACGTCACGTACCACGGCGTCACCTACCACGGCGTCGCCGCCGGGATCGGCAACCCGCACCTCGTCCTCCTCGTCGACGACGTGGACACCACCCGCGTGACCCAGCACGGCCCCCACCTCGAGCACGACGCCCGATTCCCGTCGGGGACGAACGTCGAGTTCGTCACGCCCGCCGGACGGGATGCGCTCCGCATGCGCGTCTGGGAGCGCGGCGTGGGTGAGACCCTCTCGTGCGGCACCGGCGCGTGCGTCGCGGCCGCCGTCGCGCATCGGCGCGGGCTCGTCGACGAGCAGGTCACGGTCCACGTCCCCGGGGGTGATCTCGACGTGACGCTCGGGGCCACCGTCCGACTCGGCGGGCCCGTCACCCACGTCTTCGACGTCGACGTCCCGCCATCCTCATGAGCAGTCGACCCGGCCGCGCCCGGCGGCGACTCACCGCCACCGAGATCGACCTCGAGGTCGTCCGCCAACGCGCCCTGCTCGTCGGCACCGGTGCCGGCACCCGCACCGCGGCCGCGGCCGAGGCCTCCCTCGACGAGCTCGCCCGCCTCACCGACACCGCGGGCGCCGAGCCCGTCGAGACCGTGCTGCAGCGCCGCGACCGGCCCGACCCCGCGACCTACGTCGGACCCGGCAAGGCCGAGGAGCTGCGGAGCACGGCCGACGCCTACGACGTCGACCTCGTCGTCTTCGACGACGAGCTCACGCCCGCCCAACAGCGCAACCTCGAGCAGCGCCTCGGCCGTGACGTCGTCGACCGGGTCGCGCTGATCATGGACATCTTCGCCCAGCACGCGACCAGTCAGGCCGGGATGCTCCAGGTCGAGCTCGCCCAGCTCCGCTACCGGCTGCCCCGCCTGCGCGGCCGTGGCACCGCCCTCAGCCAGCAGGGCGGCGGCATCGGCACCCGGGGTCCCGGTGAGACCCAGCTCGAGGTCGACCGCCGGCGCATCCAGCGCCGCATCACGAAGCTCGAGAAGGACCTCGAGCGCGTCGCCCAGACCCGCGCGACGCAGGCCAAGGCCCGGCACCGCCGAGCGATCCCCACGGTCTGCCTCGTCGGCTACACGAACGCCGGGAAGTCCACGCTCCTGAACGCGCTCACCGACGCGCACGTCCCCGTCGAGGACCGGCTCTTCTCCACGCTCGACCCGACGACCCGGCGGCTGCGTCTGCTGAGCGGCGAGACCGTGCTCTGCTCCGATACGGTCGGCTTCGTGCAGCGGCTGCCGCACGAGCTCCTGGAGGCGTTCCGGTCGACGCTCGAGGTCGTGACCGACGCCGACCTCGTCCTCCACGTCGTTGACGGCGCGTCCCCGGACGCGGCGGCGCAGGTGGCCGCGGTGCGGTCGGTGCTCGACGAGATCGGGGCCGGGGACCATCCCGAGCTCCTCGTCGTCAACAAGCTGGACGCGGCGCCAGACGGCGCGCGGGACCTCGGCGTGGGTGAGGCGGCGGTCGCCGTGTCGGCGCGCACCGGTGAGGGCCTCGACAAGCTCGCCGACGCGCTCGCGGAGCGGCTCCGGTCGCTCGGTTCGGTCGTGGAGCTCCTCGTCCCGTACGACCGCGGCGACGTGCTCGCCGCGCTGCACCGGGACGGCGAGGTGCTCATCGAGGTACACGCCGAGGCCGGGACGCGCGTGCGGGCGCGGGTCGACGACCTCGACCTGGGCCGATTTCAGGGGTTCGTCACCGGCTGACGCACGAGTCCCGGCGGTAGCCTCCGACGATGCCGCGCGACACGGAAGCCGGCTTCGTCCCCCCGCCCTATCCCCACGATCGGCTCGGCGGCCTCCTCGCGCTCGCGGACGAGGTCCCCGGCGGCGTGATCGACGCATCGGTGGGCACGCCGGTCGACCCTCTGCCCGAGGTCGCTCGCCGAGCGCTCGACGACGCGATGGGTAGCGCGCGCGGCTACCCGCCGACGATCGGCACGTCCGCGTACCGGGACGCCGCCGCCAACTGGCTCGCCCGACGCTTCGGCGTCACCGTCGACCCGACGGCGGTGTGCGCCTGCGTGGGCACGAAGGAGTTCGTCGCCTCGCTCCCACGCTGGCTGTCGCTGCGCGAGCCCGGACGCGACACCGTCCTCTACCCCGCAGTGGCGTATCCGACCTACGCCCTCGGTGCGACGTTGGCGGGCCTCCGGGCGGTGCCCGTCCCGGTCGATTCCGAGTGGCACCTCGACGTCGACGCCGTCGAGCGCGAGGACCGGGACCGAGCCCTCGTGCTCTGGCTCAACGACCCCGCCAACCCGACCGGCGCCTCGGCCACGGCCGGGGCGCTCGACCGCACCGTCGAGTGGGGGCGCCGCGGCGGCATCGTCGTCGCGAGCGACGAGTGCTACGCCGAGTTCACCTACGACGGCCAGGGGCAGCCGGCGAAGCCCGTGACCGCGTTGGCCTCGGGCGACGACGGGGTCCTGGCCGTCCACTCGCTCTCCAAGCGCTCGAACATGGCGGGCCTGCGCGTCGGCTTCGTCGCCGGCGACGCCGACCTCGTCACGTACCTGGGCGAGGTCCGCAAGCACGCCGGCCTCATGGTGCCCGGGCCCGTCCAGGCCGCCGCGACCGCCGCCCTCGGCGACGACGCGCACGTCGACGAGCAGCGGGCCCGCTACGCGCGGCGCCGGACGGCCGTGGTGGACGCGCTCGCGGGCCACGACGTCCGTCACGTCGGCGGCCCGTCGACCTTCTACCTGTGGCTCGCGCGCACCGACACGCCGGATGGCTGGGCCCTCGCCGAGTGGTTCGCGCGCGTCGGCATGCTCGTCGCCCCGGGTGATCTCTACGGTGCCGCGGGCACCGCCGAGGTGCGTCTCGCCCTGACGCTGACCGACGACCAGGTCGCGCAGGTCGTGGATCGCCTGTACGCCGCGTGATCGGCGCCGTGAGGACCGCGACGCCCGGCGTTCTCACCGAGAGGCGGTACGGGCAGCCGTTAGGGTGAGCGCCCGTGGAGGACCTCGCCACACGCGTCACCGAGCTCTGGGACTCGCGCGAGGACCTCATGACCTCGAGGCAGCGCGAGGCCGACGCCCGCGACGTCGTCCATGCGGCGATCGACCTGCTCGACGCGGGCGAGGCGCGCGTCGCCGAGGTCGTCGACGGCGAGGTGGTCGTCCACGAGTGGCTGAAGCAGGCCATCCTGCTGCTCTTTCGGCTGTCCCGCATGGAGACGACCGAGCTCGGGCCCTTCGAGTACGCCGACAAGATCCCGCTCAAGCACCACTACGAGGCTGCCGGCGTCCGGGTCGTTCCCGGCGGTTCGGCTCGCTGGGGCTCCTACGTGGGGCGGGGGTCGATCCTCATGCCGAGCTACGTGAACATCGGCGCCTACGTCGGTCCCGAGACGATGGTCGACACCTGGGCGACGGTCGGTTCGTGCGCCCAGATCGGTGCGCGGGTGCATCTCTCGGGCGGCGTCGGGATCGGCGGCGTGCTCGAGCCGCCGCAGGCCAAGCCGGTCTTCGTCGGCGACGACTCGACGATCGGCAGCCGCAGCATGATCACCCAGGGCGCCCGCGTCGGGAAGGGGTGTGTGCTCGGTGAGGGCGTGCTGCTCAACCCCGGCATCCCCGTCATCGACGCCGAGACCGGGGACGAGCTGAGTCGCGGCGTGGTCCCCGATTGGTGCGTCGGCATGCAGGCCACACGGCCGCGCCGCTACCCCGGAGGCGAGTTCGGGCTGCCGTGCCTGCTCGTGGTCCGACACCTCACCGAGGGCGAGCGCCACGAGAAGTCGAAGCTCAACGACATCCTTCGGGAGCACGGCATCGCCGTCTGAGACGACGCCGCGTCGGGCAGCTCAGAAGCGGCGGAGGAGCGAGACGACCTTGCCGTAGATGGTCACGTCATTGGGGTCGTAGACCATCTCGTCGAGGGCGGGGTTCTCGGGACGCAGCACGATCTTGCCGCGGCGGCGCGTGAACGTCTTCACCGTCCCCTCCTCGCCGGGGATGCCGGCCACGACGATCTCGCCGGGCTCCGCCGTCGGCTGCTGGCGCACCACGACGTAGTCGCCGTCGAGGATGCCGGCGTCGATCATCGACTCGCCGCGGACGCGCAGCATGAAGAGCTGCCCTGCGCCGGTGAAGTCCTCCGGCATCGGGACGGTCTCCTCGATGTTCTCGGCGGCCAGCACGCCGGTGCCGGCCGCGACGTCGCCGACGAGGGGCACGTGGCGGACCGGGCGTCGCTCGGTGGCGGCGCCGGACGCCGCCTCGAAGTGCAGCTCGATCGCCCGGGGCTTCGTGGGGTCACGCCGGATGTAGCCCTTGTCCTGCAGCGCGGCGAGGTGGGCGTGGACGGTCGAGCTCGACGACAGGCCGACGGCCTCGCCGATCTCCCGCACGCTCGGCGGGTACCCCCGCTGCCGGACCTCCTCGTCGATGAACTCGAGGACTTGGCGCTGGCGGGGGGTCAGATCCGTCATGGCGCGCACGGTAACACGAGCACGCGTTCGATACAAACACCTGTTCGACCTTGACATCGAACAGGCGTTCGACTTGACTACGAACACAGGTTCGGTCGGGTCCATCCCCGCCGGATCGGCGTCGGGTGTCACACCACCGTGGTGTGCTCCCGGCAGTGACCCATCCCACGACTCGAGCAGATATGGCCACCGTCACGACTATCCCCGGCTCCCCGCTCCCGGTGATCGCACCCACGCACCGGCACGGGACGCGTGCTGCCACCCCACGCGGTCGCCGGACATCCCCCACGGCTCACCGACGCCGGCGCATCGTCCTCGCCGCGCTGGCATTGGGGGCCGTGGTCGTGGCGGGGCAGGCGGGCGCCGCGCTCGGGGGCTCTCCCCTCGGAGCTCCCGGGCGCAGCCCGACCCTCGTCTCGTCCCGCACCATCGTCGTCCGTCCGGGCGACACGCTGTGGGCCATCGCCGAGCGGATCGATCCCGGCGCCGACCCGCGCCCGGTCGTCGACGAGCTCGTCACGCTGAACGGCTCCGCCCAGCTGCAGCCCGGCGAGACCCTGCGCGCGCCGGCCTGATCCGAGTCTCGCCCATCCCCCTCGGGAGGTGGCCGGTTACCGTGACGGCATGCGCTGCCCGTTCTGCCAGGCCGACGACGACAAGGTCGTCGACTCCCGCCCGGGTGATGACGGCGCGGCGGTCCGGCGGCGGCGCGAGTGCCTCGCCTGCGGCCGACGGTTTACGACGCAGGAGCGGATCGTCGAGCTGCCGCTCATGGTCGTCAAGCGTTCGGGGCAGCGCGAGCCGTTCGAGCGCCGCAAGCTCGAGGGCGGGATCGAGCGAGCGGTCGCCGGGAGTCCCGTCGACCGCGGCGCCGTCGAGGCCCTCGCCGCGGATATCGAGGAGGAGGCACGAGCCGCCGGCGCCGAGGTGGCCAGCGACCGCCTCGGCCTCGCGGTCCTCGAGCGCCTGCGGGCGCTGGACCCTGTCTCGTACCTCCGATTCGCCTCGGTGTACCAAGGCTTCGAGTCACCGGCCGACTTCGAGCGGGCCGCCGTCGAACTCCGCAAGACCACGGAGCCCAAGCGGGTCCGGAGCCGCGCCGCCCGCTGATCGGGCCTCGATCGGCGGTTGACGCCGACGAGTTGCAGTGCTGTAATTCACCCTGCATCTCGCGCCCAGAGCCACCCAGACCACAACATATGGTGGTGTAGACGCTCTGGAGCGCCACGAATACATGGAGGGGGAGGTCAGCGGTATGGCCATCGCGCCGGAGCAGATCGGGATCGGGATCCGCCGGTACTTCACCCGGCCCGGGGAGCACCCCTACGACACCGTGGAGTGGGAGCACCGCGACGCCCGGATCCCGAACTACAAGGACGGCACCGACGCCTTCTTCCAGGCGGACGTCGAGTTCCCCGTCACGTGGTCGCAGAACGCGACGAACATCGTCGCCCAGAAGTACTTCCGGGGGACGCTCGGCACGCCAGACCGTGAGCACTCGCTCCGGCAGGTGTTCGACCGCATCGTCGACACGATCACGGCGTGGGGCGTCCGCGACGGCTACTTCGTTGACGACGAGGAAGGCGCCGCATTCCGCAACGAGTTGAAGTACATCCTCACGCACCAGCGCGCGGCGTTCAACAGTCCGGTGTGGTTCAACATCGGCGTCGACGGCGTCCCGAACCAGGCGTCGGCATGTTTCATCCTGTCGGTCAAGGACACGATGGACGGGATCCTGAACTGGTACCGCGAAGAAGGCACCATCTTCAAGGGCGGCTCCGGGTCGGGGATCAACCTCTCGACCATCCGGTCGTCCCGCGAGCACCTCGCCGGCGGCGGGACAGCAAGCGGACCAGTGAGCTTCATGCGCGGCGCCGACGCGTCCGCGGGAACCATCAAGTCGGGCGGCAAGACACGCCGCGCCGCCAAGATGGTCGTGCTCAACGCAGGCCACCCCGACATCGAGGAGTTCATCTGGTGCAAAGCGCGGGAGGAGCGCAAGGCCCGCGCCCTGCGCGATGCAGGGTTTGACATGGACCTCGATGGCATTGACTCGCATTCGATCCAGTACCAAAACGCCAACAACTCGGTGCGGGTCACCGACGAGTTCATGCGCGCCGTCGAGGAGGACCGCGACTGGGACCTCGTCGCCGTCACAACCGGCGAAGCTCTTAAGACCGTCCGGGCGCGCGACCTGATGCGTCAGATCGCCGAGGCCGCGTGGGAGTGCGCGGACCCGGGCATGCAGTACGACACGACGATCAACCGGTGGCACACCGTCCCGAACACGGGGCCGATCACGGCGAGCAACCCATGCTTTCCGGCCAGCGAGTTCGTGCACACCGATCGCGGGCTGCTGCGCTTCGGTGACCTGGTCCAGCTGACCGAGGCCGGCGAGTCGTTCGGGGTCTACACGCACGACGTCACGAACCCGGAGGCGTCGGCTCACCGCCTTGAGGTCACGCGCCCCGACGCCGTCATGCTCACGGGCTTGAACGAGATCGTGAAGCTCAGGTTCTCGAACGGCGCGCAGCTGCGCTGCACCCCCAATCACGCCCTCTTCACGACGAATCGGGGATACGTCGCCGCGTCCGAGCTCACGTCCGACGATCGCGTCAAGGTCCTTGATCTCCCTGCTCCCGCAACGAGGGCGGACTGGCGGCTTCCGTCCGCTGCGCTCCAGGCCGAGGTCGGACGGAGCACGTGCGAGCGCCGCGCCGTTCGCCTCCCGGAGAAGTGGAGCCCCGAGCTCGGCCATTACCTCGGCTGGCTGGTCGGCGACGGATGCTTGACCGATTCCGCTGCGGTCACCGTGTACGGCGGCGACGAAGAGCAGCAGGAGGTGCTGCCCCGACACCGTTCCTTCGTGGCCTCCATGCAGGACGGGTGGATGGCCAAGCCGTCGCAGCAAACGAACGGGACCGTCCAGCTGCGCGTTGGTCGGCGTACCATCCGGGACTTCCTCGAGGCCTTGGGGGTCAGTCGACACCGCGCCGCCGGGAAGGTCGTGCCCGAGGCGATCAATCAGGCACCGACGCAGGTCGCCGCCGCGTTCCTGCAAGGCCTCTTCGACGCGGACGGCTGCGTCCACGACAGCGCGCACTACCGGTATGTCGGGCTCGGATCGGCGTCGGAGGAGCTCCTCCGGGGCGTCCAGCGCCTCCTGACGACCTTCGGCGTCTCGTCCCGGATCTACCGCGGCCGGGCCAGCTCACCGTCAGGGTTCACCTACGTGCGCAAGGGCGGCACCCGGGTCGAGTACGCCAGCGCGGCGATGTACGACCTGCGCATCTCGAGCGGCTCGATCGAGCGATTCGCCGACGCGATCGGCTTCAGCATCCCGCCGAAGGCCGGAAAGCTCGCGCGGTGTGTCGGTGAGCATCGCCGGTACGTCGTAGACCAGGACATCCGCCTCGTCGAGCGCAGTGACGACGGCGTCGAGCTCACCTACAACTTGTCCGAGCCACGCAACCACAGCTACGTCGTGAACGGCGTGGTGGTGCGCAACTGCAGTGAGTACATGTCGCTGGATGACTCGGCCTGCAACCTGGCGAGCATCAACCTCTTGAAGTTCCTGAACGACGATGGGACCTTCGACGTCGAGGCGTTTCAGCAGACGGTGGAGGTCGTCTTCACGGCGCAGGAGATCATCGTCGGGAACGCCGACTACCCGACCGACAAGATCGCCGAGACGACGCGACGTTTCCGCCAGCTCGGTCTCGGCTACGCCAATCTCGGCGCGCTCCTGATGGCGCAGGGGCTCCCCTACGACTCGTCCGACGGGCGTGCGTGGGCGGCGACGCTCACCGCGCTCATGACGGGGCACGCGTACGCGACGAGCGCGCGCACCGCTCGCCGCATGGGTCCCTTTGCGGGGTTCGCCGAGAACGCCGAGCCGATGGTGGACGTGCTGCGGATGCACCGGGGAGAGGTCGCCAAGATCGATGAGGACCGCGTCCCGCCGGATCTGCTGAGCGCGGCGCAGCGGGCGTGGGACGACGCCGTCGAGATCGCCGAGGAGCACGGCGTGCGGAACTCGCAGGCCGTGGTCATCGCCCCGACAGGGACGATCGGCCTGGCGATGGACTGCGACACGACCGGTATCGAGCCGGATCTTGCGCTCACGAAGGCGAAGAAGCTCGTGGGCGGCGGCACCATGTTCATCGTCAACCAGACGGTCCCGCGCGCCCTCGCTCACCTCGGCTACTCGGACGAGCAGGCCGCGGGGATCATCGGTCACATCGACGAGCACAAGTCGATCGTCGGTGCGCCCGGGTTCAAGGACGAGCATCTGCCCGTCTTCGCGTGCTCGATGGGCGACAACACGATCCATTACATGGGTCACGTGAAGATGATGGGGGCGGTGCAGCCATTCATCAGCGGCGCCATCTCGAAGACAGCGAACATGCCCGAGTCGGCCACGGTCGAAGAGGTAGAGCAGCTCTACCTCGACTCCTGGAAGCTCGGCATCAAGGCCATCGCCCTCTACCGAGACAACTGCAAGGTCGGCCAGCCGCTCGCGACACAGAAGAAAGGGTCGGCGACCGAGGACAGCGAGGAGTCAAACGCGCTGACCCAGCAGGTCGAGCGCGTCGTCGAGCACGTCATCGTCCAGAGCCCCGTCCGCCAGAAGCTCCCGCGGACGCGCGCCTCGAAGACCTTCTCGTTCCGGGTCGCGGACTGCCACGGCTACGCGACGGTCGGTGAGTTCGAGGACGGCCGGCCGGGTGAGGTGTTCCTGAAGGTCGCGAAGCAGGGCTCCACGCTCGCCGGGATCATGGACGCCTTCGCGATCTCGGTGAGCCACGGACTCCAGTACGGCGTGCCCCTGCGTGCGTTCGTCGAGATGTTCACCAACATGCGCTTCGAGCCCGCCGGCATCACCGACGACCCGGAGATCCGGATTGCGACGAGCCTGGTCGACTACATCTTCCGACGCCTCGCCGTCGAGTACCTGACGGTGGAGGAGCGCTCCGACCTCGGGATCTTCACCGTCGCCGAACGCTTGCAGCCGACCCTCCCTGGGGTGGAGGAGGCGGTGACGCCGAACCAAGCGGCGTTCGACGTGCTGCCTCCCGAGGACCGGGCGCCTTCGGCAGCGCTTGAGGCCGCGCCGACCGAGACGAGCACCCTTGCACCGTCCCGACGCAGTGCTGACGTCATCCTCTGCTACGTGTGCGGCGACATCATGCAGCGCGCCGGCTCGTGCCACGCCTGTCCCAGCTGCGGCGCCACCAGCGGCTGCTCGTAGGACTCAACACAGTTCAACGCGCGGACGCGGAGGTCAGCGTCGTCACGATGCGTTCGCGACGGCCGTCCAGAACTCGTCGTGACCGTCGTCGGGTCCGGCCAGGGTGCGTTGCGTGGTGGTCGACGGGGAGCACTCAGCGTGGACGACCTCGTGGCCCGCGTCGCCCGCAGCGTGGAGTTGGCCCCGCCACGCGTCCGGCTGACACCGAACCGCTGCCGATTCGTGCAAAGGTGCCACGCCGCGGTGTCGACGGGCGCAGAAGGAGTCAGACCGCCATGGTGGCGAGCGCCGAGCTGGGTCGGCGGTGGGGCGGTGCCGTTCGTCGGGGAGCGACGTGTGTCGCGATTGGCGCACTCGCCGCGGTGGGTCTCGTGGCGGGCGCGACCGGCGCGGG
This sequence comes from Acidimicrobiia bacterium, assembly GCA_036521915.1. GTDB lineage: Bacteria > Actinomycetota > Acidimicrobiia > IMCC26256 > PALSA-555 > PALSA-555. The sequence continues at coordinate 15,954 of DATDGU010000111.1, forward strand.
CGCGTCGGGCGCGAGCTCGCAGGCGTGCGCCGGTGGTTCTGCGGGCACCCGGACCGTCACCGTGAAGGCGTCCGGGCGGAATCGGACGGTCATCGTGCACGCGCCCTCGGGCTACACGGGGAAGACTCCCGTGTCGCTGGTGCTGAACCTTCACGGGACCGGCTCCACTGCCGCACAGCAGGAGGCGTTCAGCGGCATGGACGAGACGGCGAACACCGGAGGCTTCATCGTGGCGTACCCGCAGGGCGCGATTCGCTCAGGCTCCGGCTACGACTGGAACATCCCGGGCGTCCCCTTGTTCGGTGGCAAGCCCGTTCCCGCTGGATCGGCGAACGACATCTCGTTCATCTCGCAGACGATCACCTACCTGCAGCAGCACTACTGCGTGGACGCCTCGCGTGTCGACGTAACCGGGTTCTCCGGTGGTGCGAGGCTGACGAGCCAGCTCGGCTGTGACCTGTCGGCCCGAGTCGCGGCCATCGCGCCGGTCAGCGGCCTGCGACTGCCGTCGCCCTGCCCGACGACACGTCCGGTGCCGGTCATCTCGTTCCACGGGACCGCCGACCCAGTCGACCCGTACAACGGCAACGGCCAGGCGTACTGGACCTACAGCGTGCCGACCGCAGCCCAGCGGTGGGGTGCGCAGGACGCCTGCGGCGCCACGCCAACGACGACGATGACCAACCCCCAGCTGACCCTTACCCAGTACAACGGGTGCGCGGGTGGCGCGGTGGTGTCGCTCTACACGATCGCCGGCGCGGGGCACACCTGGCCCGGCGGGCCGCCGCTCTCGCGGAGCATCACGCGCGTCCTCGGACCGCAGTCACAGATTCAGGCGTCGTCCATGATCGCCGCGTTCTTCAAGCAGCACCCGCTGAGCTGAGGGCCGCGGCACCGCCGCGGTCAGATGCGCAGCGGCTTGACGGGCGCGAGCACGGCGGCGGGGTCGTCCCAGTTCTGCCCGGGGACGTCGATGTAGAGCTCGACCTCGTTGCCGTCGGGGTCGAGCACATAGAGGCTGTGCGTGACGGTGTGGTCGCTGGTGCCGACGATCTGGACGCCGGCCTCCTGGACCCGAGCGAGCGCGTCGCGCAGCTCGCCGTCGGTGTCACCGACCTTGAGGCCGAAGTGGTAGAGCCCGACCCGGCGCCCCGCGGGGATGGGCTGCGCGTCGGGTCCCACCTCGATCAGGAGCAGCTCGTGGTGGGTGCGGCCGGACGAGAACGCGGCCGCCGGCATCCCGGCGGGCCGTGCGATCTCGTGCCAGCCCAGCACGTCGCGGTAGAAGGCCTCGGAGCGCGGGAGATCGCGGACGTAAAGGACGAGATGGCCGAGCTCTTTCACGGTCACGACAACGTCACCTCCGCTGGGGGCTTGCTCCATGATGCAGCGCCGTCACCTCGCCGGCTATTCCTGCTCGCGGCCCTCGGCGTGCGGCGGGCCGTCATGCGGGCGCGATCGCCGACCAGTAGCCGCCGCCGAGCATCGCCTCGAGCGTCGCCCGGTGGGTTATGAGGTCGTCGGGATCCTCCGGTGGCTCGGCCTCGCCGAAGTGGATGGCCCGCTGCTGGATGCGGCTCATGATGATCCCGTGTCGCAACGCGGCGTAGAGCGTGTAGAAGTCGAGGTCCCGGGGTTCGTGACCGGTGAGGGCCTCGTATCGGGCCGCGATGTCGTCCCGGCGGAGGAAGTCGGGGAGCCCGGGCAGCGTGAACTGGCCGGCCACGTCCTGGAAGAACCGGTGCAGGAAGATGAGCCAGCCGAGGTCGAGCTCCGGGGGGCCGAGGGTGGCCATCTCCCAGTCGAGGACGGCGACGGGCTCGAAGTCCCGGTAGATGACGTTGCCGATCCGAGAGTCGCCCCAGCTCAGGACGGCGTCGCTCTCCTCGGCCGGCCAGTGGTCGCGGAGCCATTGGAAGCAGCGCTCGAGGAGCGGCTGGCGCGTGCCGGCGCTGACCCACTCGTAGTACATCCACTGCTCGGCGACGTGGCGCGCGAGCAGGGAACCCGTGCCGGCGGGCGCGAGGAAGCCGAAGCGATCCGTCGGGTCGGGGATGGCGTGCAGGTCGGCGAGGATCTGGACGGTCGCGTCCTGGAGATGGTCGCGCTGGGCGGACGTCGCCTCGGTGAGCCAGCTGGCGATGTTGTATGGCATCAGGTCGGGCGGGACCTGGCCGTCGACGCGGTCCATCACGAAGAACGGCGAGCCGAGCGCGTCGGCGTCGAGCTCGAGCCAGCGCACGTGGGGGACCGGGACCGCGCTGAGCTCGGCGACACGCTTGAGCACCCGGTACTGCTTCTCGAGGTCATAGGACGGGAACACCGGCACGGCTGCCGTCATCGGGGTGAGGCGGGCCACGAGTCGATCGGCCTGGGTGCGCTCGCCGTCACGCCACGTCAGATCGAAGAGCACCGTCTCGCTCGACAGCCCGTTCGAATCGGGCACGTCGAACTCGGACACGTGGGGGTCGGCGTCCGGCGGGAGTCGCTCGACGAGCCACGCCACGAGCCGATCGTGCAGCTCGCCGAGGTCGCGGGTCGAGGTCTGGGGTCGGGGCGTCTCGTCCGTCCGGCGGGTTTAGCACCTCACCGGCCGTCGCGAGGTCGGTCGGGGACGCTGCTCTACGCTGGGCGTCGTGGATCTCGACTATCTGGCCTTCGACGCCGACAACCACTATTACGAGGCGCTCGACGCGTTCACCCGGCACCTCGACCCGCGACTCGGGCCGCGCTGCGTGCAGTGGGCGGAGATCAACGGCCGCCGCTATCACGTGGTGGGCGGGCGGGTCAGCCACGCCGTGGTGAACCCGACGTTCGACCCGGTCGCGAAGGCCGGCGCGCTGCACGACTACTTCCGTGGGAACCCCGACGAGAAGTCGCCGCTCGAGTTCCTGCGGGCGCGCGAGCCCATCCGGGCCGAGTACCGGGATCGCGAGGCGCGCCTGGCGACGCTCGACGAGTTCGGCCTCGAGTCGGTGTGGCTGTTCCCGACGCTCGGCATCCTCTACGAGGAGCTGCTGAAGGACGACCCGGAGGCGGTGACGCTCACGTTCACCGCCTTCAACCGCTGGCTCGACGAGGACTGGGGCTGCAACTACCAGGACCGGATCTACGCCGCGCCGTACGTGTCGCTGTGCGACGTCGACTGGGCGGTCCGCGAGCTGGAATGGGCGCTGGACCACGACGCCCGGACGGTGGTGATGCGACCCGCGGCGCCGACCACGGCGACGGGTCAGCTCCCGCCGACCGACCCGGCGTTCGACCCGTTCTGGGCCCGGGCCAACGAGGCGGGGATCACCGTCGTCGTGCACGCCGGGGACAGCGGGTACTCGTCGCAGGGCTACGCGAAGGATGGCTTCGCAGCGACGTTCGAGGGCGCGGGCCGGCCGTCGATCAAGACGCTGGCGATCGAGCGGGCCGCGTACGACTTCCTGCTCACGCTGGTGTTCGACCGGCTCTTCGACCGGTTCCCGAACCTGCGGGTCGCGTCCGTGGAGAACGGGTCGGAGTTCCTGCCCGACCTCTTCCACAAGCTCGCGTCGACGCGGCGCAAGATGCCGGGCTACTTCCATGAGGACCCGGCCGAGACGTTCCGCCGTCACGTGTCGATCAACCCGTTCTGGGAGGACGACCCGTACCAGGTGGTCGAGCTGATGGGCGCCGACCGGGTGATCTTCGGGTCGGACTGGCCTCACATCGAGGGCATGCCGCGCCCCCTCGACTACGTCGCCGAGCTCAAGGAGCTCGATGACGACCCGCGACGGCTCGTCATGCGCGACAACGCCCGCGCGCTGACGGTCCGCCGGCCGGCATGAGCCAGGCGGACGTCGACCGGGGCTCCCGGGAGGAGGAGTGGGCGGACCTGCGCGCCCGGTACCTGCGCCCCCGGGCCGACCGCCCGCCGACCAGCGCGCGGGGCGTCCACCACGTCGCCCTGCTCAGCCAGGACGTCGAGCGCACGATCCGCTTCTACCAGGAGGTGCTCGGCTTCCCGCTCACCGAGCTGTTCGAGAACCGTGACTACAACGGCTCGACGCACTTCTTCTTCGACATCGGGAATGGGAACGCGCTCGCCTTCTTCGACTTCCCGCGCCTCGATCTCGGCCCCTACGCCGAGGTGCTGGGTGGCCTGCACCACCTCGCGATCTCCGTGCCGCCCGCGCGGTGGCAAGAGCAGCGCCGCCGGCTGGAGGAGGCGGGCGTGTCGATCGAGAACATCGATTCGTCGCTGTACTTCCGTGACCCCGACGGCGCTCGCATCGAGCTGATCAGCGACCCGCTCGGGGAGATGTACGGCAACCCCGTCTTCTGATCCGGTCAGCCCGTGAGCAGGATCCCGAGGAACAGCGCGGCGAAGGCGCTGAGCCCGCTCAAGGCGCCGAAGACGGCGAGGCCGGTGCGCGACTTGGCGCGGCTGTGCAGCAGCGCGGTGAGCCCAGACACGCCGACGACGGCCAGCTTCACGATGAGCGTCGTGCCGTACGGGCTGGACCAGTCGACGTGCAGCGCGAGGATGTTCCAGATCCCGGTGGCGACGAGCAGCGCGTACGCCGGCCAGGCGATAGCTGAGAACAGCCGCGCGACGGTGCGTGGCGCGGTCGGCGAGATCCGGCGGAGGCTGGGCACGATCCCGGCCAGCGTGATCTGGCCGCCGACCCAGACGGTCGCGCCGGTCACGTGGAGGAACAGGCGAATCGTCGTCCACGAGACGGGCAGCACGGCGCGACGCTAATGGGGACGCATGCGGGCGCGCGGCCGGCCGCGCCGCGGTCGGGACGGTAGGGTCCTGCGGGTGAGCGACGAGGACGCGGTCGAGCGCATCCTGGTGGTGTCGGCGCACCCCGACGACGTGGACTTCGGCGCGGCGGGCAGCGCGGCCGCCTGGTCCGACGCCGGGAAGCACGTCACCTACTGCATCGTCACCGACGGCGCCGCGGGCGGTTTCGACCCGACGGTGTCACGGGCCGAGATGGCCGAGCTCCGCCAGGCCGAGCAGACGGCCGCCGCGAAGACCGTCGGGGTCGAGGACGTGATCTTCCTCGGGTACCCGGACGGACGCCTCGAGGTGACGATCGGTCTGCGCCGCGACCTGTCGCGGGTGATCCGCCAGACGCGACCCGAGCGGGTCGTCGCCCAGTCACCCGACCGGAACTACGAGCGCATCTTCGCCAGCCACCCGGATCACCTGGCGGCCGGCGAGGCGGTGCTCTGCGCGGTCTACCCGGACGCCCGGAACCCGTTCGCGCATCCCGAGCTGCTCGACGACGAGCACCTCGAGCCGTGGTCGGTGCACGAGGTGTGGCTGATGGCGGCGACGACGGCGGCGAACCGATTCGTCGACGTCACGGACAGCTTCGACCGCAAGATCGAGGCGCTGCGCTGTCACGTCTCACAGCACCCCAACCCGGACGCCCTCGAGCCGATGATCCGCGGCTGGCTCGGCGGCAACGCCAAGAACGCCGGCTGGCCCGAGGGCCGCCTCGCCGAAGGGTTCTACGCGATCGCGACCTGACGCGGCGTCACTGGATGACGCTGCGGATGACCTCGCCGGCTTGCATCGCCTTGAACGCGTCGTTGATGTCGTTGAGGCCCATCTTGCGGGACACCATGTCGCCGAGGTCGAGCCGGCCCTGCTCGACGAGCCCGATGAGGCGCGGGAAGTCGCGGTTCACCTGCGCGGACCCGTAGACGGTGCCGAGCAGGCGCTTCTCCTGGAGGATGAGCGGCATGGACGGCAGCTCGATGGACTGGTCGAAGCGGGGGACGCCCACCGCGACGCACGTGCCGCCGGCGCGGGTCATGTCGAAGGCCTGGCGGATGGTCGCCGGGTTTCCGATCACTTCGAACGCGTAGTCGGCGCCGCGGCCGCTGGTCAGCGCCTGGACCTGCGCGACCGGGTCGCCGGCGGAGGGGTCGATCGCGTCGGTGGCGCCGAGCTCCAGCGCGGTCGTGCGCTTCAGCTCCACGGGGTCCACGGCGATGATGCGCGCCGCGCCGGCGATCTGGGCGCCCTGGATGACGGCCTGGCCGACGCCGCCGCAGCCGACGACGGCGACGGACGAGCCGGGGACGACCTGCGCGGTGTTCAGCGCGGCGCCGACGCCGGTCGTGACGCCGCACCCGATGAGCGCGAGCTGGTCGTCGGGAAGGTCGGTCTCGACCTTCACGAGGGAGATCTCGTCGCAGGTCATCGCCTCGGCGAACGTGCCGAGCCCGGTCATGGTGGGGAGCGGTGTGTCGTCGCTGCGGGTGGCCCGCATGGTGCCCATCACCGTGTAGGTCTGCTCGCACAGGTTGGACTGGTTGTTGCGGCAGAACCAGCAGACGCCGCACGCCGGGATGAACGAGCCGATGACCCGGTCGCCCGCCTTGACCCGGGAGACCTCCTTGCCGACGGACTCGACGATTCCGGTGCCCTCGTGGCCGAGGATGCACGGCGGGGGCATGGGCAGCGTGCCGTTGATGACCGACAGGTCGGAGTGGCACACGCCGCTCGCCGTGACCCGCACGACGACGTCACGGGGTCCCGGGTCGGTGGGCTTGACGTCCTCGACGACGAGGTCGCCGTCGGGCTCCACGAAGATCGCTGCGCGCATGGGCGTGCCTTCTCTCGGTTGGGCTTCGGTTCGAACGTATCAGGGGGCCGGCCAGGGGTGGAGCGGCAGGCCCGAGGCGGGCATCCCCTCCCAGGCGACGACGTGGCCGGGGAGCCCGTCGGTGGCGAAGAGCGTGCGGCCGTCGGCGCCGCCGAAGCAGCAGTTCGTGGTGACGCCGGGCCCGTCGAGGGCAAGGAACTCGACCTCCTGGCCGTCGGGCTCGAGGACGCGCACGCCGTGCGCCGCGGTGTTCGCCACGTAGAGGCGGCCGTCGACGTCGACGCAAAGCCCGTCGCCGCTGCCGCCGGGCAGCTGCTCGACGATCCAGGGCCGCTCGCCGTCGACGAGGCGCAGCAGTCCCTGCCCCTCGACGACGACGGGGGTGCCCTCGGGCTCGAGCGCGATCCCGTTGCAGTAGAGGAAGCCCGACGCGACGGTCGTGACCGTCCCGACGGGGGTCATCGTGTGCACCCGGCCGCGCGGCTCGGCGGGGGGTGGGAACGGTGGCGGGTCCGTGAACCAGAGCGTGCCGTCGGCCGCGACGACGAGGTCGTTCGGCGCGAGGAACCCGTCGTCGACCACGTACTCGACGGCGCCGTCCGGGTGGACGCGCTGCAGGCCCGGCGTCACCGGCTCGAAGGGTGGCGGGTCGGGGAACAGGTTCGTGCTGGCGAAGTCGATCCCGCCGTTCTGCGTGACGAGGAAGCCACCGTCGCGGGCGAGCGCCGCCGCGTTGGCGCCGCCCCCGACGACGGCGACGCGCTCGACGCGGCCGTCGGCGAGGTGGATGCGCTCGAGCGCACCGTCGGCCACGCTCGTGCACACCAGCGTGCCCGGCCCGCCGTCGGCCGCCGGGCAGTACACCGGCCCCTCGGGGAACCGGATGCCGGTGGCGACGACCTCGGCCCTCACGACCCGTAGCCGGGTCGGCCCGCGGCGTCCCACTCCTGGTAGTAGTCGAAGAACGCCTGGCCGAAGGGGTCGTCGCCGCTCCACGGCATCGAGCCGCGATGGATCGTCCAGTCGGCGAGCGCGAGGTTCTTCGCCGCGGCGAGGTGACGGGCGGCGGCGTCGGGGTTCCCGGCGCGCAGCAGGTGCGCCGCGAGGCGCCGCTCGGCGCGGGCGCGCTGCTCGGCCTCGTCGGCCGGGACCTGGCGGTCGTGGATCTCGGCGGTGGACAGCGGCGCCACCCCGTCGTGCACCCAGCGGCGCAGCGCATCGTGGTGCAACGAGGAGTCGATCTGGGTGAAGTCCTTGAAGCGGTCGTCGGCCGGGGTGATCGCCGGCGGCCGGACGATTCGGTTGGCCTCGTCGATCCAGACGGTTGTCGGGATGTTCAAGATCCCGTAGCGCTCGGCGACGAGGTGGTCGCGGTCGAGGAGCACCGGGTAGGTGAGCGGGACGGGCGATTCGTCGACCGCCCACTGGCGGACGGCCTCAGGGTCCTCGTCGAGCGCGACGGCGAGCATGACGAGGCCGGTCGACGCGAGCTCGTCGTGCAGCTCCTGCCACACGGGCAGGTCCCAGCGGCACCCTCACCATGACGCCCAGGCGATGAGCAGCCGCTTGCGGCCCGCGTAGTCGTCGAGCGACACGGGGTGGCCGTCGAGGTCCGGGAGCGTGAACGGCGGCGCGTCGAGCGCGTCGAGGCGGGCCTGCACGTCGGTGGGCGCGGCGCCGAACACGGCGACGCCCGCGTCGGGCTCGACGGCGACGGGACGGCCGAGCGCGGCGCCGAAGGCGCGGACGTCGATCGCGCCGTCGGTCAGGAGCGCGGCGCGGTCGCGTACGGGGACGCACACGTTGTCGCGGCAGAGGCCCTCGGGTCGCAGCGTCCAGCCCGTCGCGTGGTCGAGGTCGTCGGCCGCGACGAGCAGCGTGTCACCGTGCCGGGTGGCGGGCACGCGGATCTCGCGGTCGTCGTCGAGGAGCGTCGCGTCGGTGGGCACGCCGTCAACCTACCCGGGACCGTAGGCTCGGGGCAGTGGGGCTGCTCGACGGGAAGGCGGCGATCGTCACCGGGGGCGGCGGTGGGATCGGTCGGGGGATCGCGGAGCGCTTCGCCGCGGAGGGCGCGGCGGTCACCCTCGCGGAGATCGACGAGGGACGCGCCGCCGAGACGGCCGCGGCGATCGAGGCGGCCGGCGGGACCGTGCAGCCCGTCGTCGCTGATGTCCGCGAGGCCGCGGACGTCCAGCGGGTCGTGGCCGCCGCGCTCGACCTGACCGGGCGCGTCGACGTCCTCGTGAACAACGTCGGGCACTACGGCGGGAAGCGCAAGGCCTTCCATGAGCAGACCCAGGAGGAGTGGCTCGACCTCTACCGGGTGAACCTCGAGCACGTGCTGCTCACGACGCGCGCCGTGCTCGGCCCGATGGTCGAGCGCGGGGCCGGTGCGATCGTGAGCGTCTCGACGATCGAGGCGTTCCGGGGGATCCCGACGCGCGCGGTCTACGCCGCGTTCAAGGCCGGGATCACCGGGCTCACGAAGAGCCTGGCGCTCGAGTACGCGCCGCACGGGATCCGGGTGAACGCGATCGCGCCGGACGTGACCGAGACGCTGCAGGTCCCGTACTCGAGCTGGCTGCAGCCGGGCGACGAGGCGCTCATCCCCTTGTGGGTGCCCGTCGGCCGGTTCGGCACACCCGAGGACCTCGCCGGCGTCGCGCTGTTCCTCGCGTCGGACCTGGCGGCGTTCGTCACCGGGACGACCGTCCACGCCGACGGCGGCACGTTCGCGGCCGGCGGCTGGTTCCGGACGATCGAAGGGACCTGGACGAACCGGCCGCGGCACGCCTAGCGGGACGGCGCGACCGGCGCGTCGGCGCGAAAGCGCGGGGTGCCGAGCTCGGCGGCCTCGAGGGTGCGCAGCTGCTCGAAGCGGTCGCGCACCTCACCCCGGTGGGCGCGGTCCATCGCGAGGTTGCGCAGCTCGTGGGGGTCCTCGGCGAGGTCGTACAGCTCGTGGTCCTGGTCCTCGAACGGTGCGTCGACGTCGACGCGCTTCGGGTGGCGCGGCGGTCGGCCGGTGTTGCCCCAGCCGCCGCCGCAGCCGTAGTAGCGGGCGTACTTGTAGCGGCCGTCGAAGACGCCGCGGATCGCGTACCGCAGCTCGACGCACGAGTCGTACCAGGCCATGTCCTGGGCGAATAGAACCGCGTCACGCGCCGGCCGGCTCGGGTCGGCGAGCACGCCGGTGAGGTCCTGGCCGGGGAGGTCGGCGGCGTCGGCGCCGCCGAGCGCGCACACGGTGCGGGCGAGGTCGAGGTGGCTGGCCAGCGCGTCGGTGCATGTGGCGGCGGCGGTGACGCCGGGCACCTTGACGTAGAGCGGGACGCGCATGATCTCGTCGTAGACGAACGGGCCCTTGCTGCGCAGGCCGTGGGAGCCGCACATGTCGCCGTGGTCGGCGGTGAAGATCACGGCGGTCTCGGCGGCGGCACCCGACGCGTCGAGCGCGTCGAGCACGAGCCCGAGGTTGCGGTCGCCTTCCTGGTGGAGCCGCCAGTAGTAGTCGAGGTGGCGACACCAGGCGCGCGTGTCGGTCGGGTCGAGGTACCCGTAGAGGGTGTGCTGCTGCTGGTAGAGCCACTCGCGCTGCACGGCCGGCTTCGTGAACAGGTCGTCGTCGAAGTTGGGTGGGAGGGTGTCGAACACCTCGTCGTACGGCGCGGCATATGCGGGGAGCGGGTCGGTCTCCTTCCATGCCGCGGCCTCGAGGAAGCGCTTCACCGCGTCGACCTCGTCGGCGCGGTCGCGCTGGTAGTCGGGCTGGTCGATCGGGAACCACATCACGTCGTGGGGGTTGACCAGCCCGACGACGAGGAGCCAGGGCCTGGGGCTGGCGGCGTTCGCCGCGAGCCAGGTGGCGGCCCGCTCGGCGATCCACGGGTCGAACTCGACGCCCGTGCCGGCCCAGCCCATGAAGTGACGGTCGTTGCCGGACCAGTCCGAGAAGCCGTACGGCTCGAGGTCGGGCGACACCGCGTGGGAGAGGTGCCACTTGCCGATGTAGGAGGTGCGGTAGCCGGCGTCGCGCAGGCGCCGCCCGATCGTCGGGATCGCCGGGTCGAGTTCACGCTGGCCGGAGAACACGACGTTGTCGACGACGCCGTGCTCGGGCACGGTGCGGCCGGTGAGGATCGTCGCCCGCGAGGGCGAGCACGGCGACGAGTGTGTGTAGAAGCGCGTGAACTCGAGACCCTCGTCGAGCAGCCGCTGGCGGTGGGGCAGCGTGAGGTCGGGTGGGATCCAGCCCCGCTGGCGCTCCTGGTCGGCGACCACGAGGAGGATGTTGGGCCGGCGGACATCCGTCGGAGCCGGTGCCGGGGTGACCATCGACGCGGACGCTACCGTCCGACGCCATGTCGGGGATGGGGACGGTCGTCGCGCGCGTGCTGCTGGTGCGCCACGGCGAGTCGACGTGGAACGTCGAGGGTCGATGGCAGGGGCGCGCCGACCCGCCGCTCAGCCCCGACGGGGAGCGCCAAGCGCGCGAGGCCGCCGATGCCCTGCCGGCGGTCGCCGTCGTGTGGGCCTCCGACCTTGCCCGTGCCCGCCAGACCGCCGAGCTCGTGGCGCCGGCGGGTGCCGCCGTGCGCCTCGACGCGCGGCTCCGCGAGCGCGACGTCGGCGCCTGGGCCGGCCTGACCCGCGCCGAGATCGACGCGCGCGACCCGGGCGCGCTGGAGGGGGGCCGCCGCCCCCCGGACTGGGAGAGCGACGAGGCGCTGGGCGCACGGTGCTGGCCCGCGCTGTGCGCCGTGTCGGCGAGCCTCGCGCCGGGTGGGGAGGGCCTGGTCGTGACGCACGGCGGGCTCATCCGCGTCGTCGCCGAGGGGCTCGGCGTGGCGGCGTGGCCGGTGCCCAACCTGGCTGGCGTGTGGCTCGAGCGCCGCGGTGACGCGTTCTCGCTGGGCCCACGCGTCTCGCTGCTCGACGCCGAATCTCGACGCGGCGCCCGTCACGCCAGCTGAGCGGCGCGAATCGGGCCGATGGCGCCGGGCGTGTCGGCCGCTAGAATGGTCGTTCCCCCGTACGCAACTGAAGCGAGAGCCCCGCCGCGTTGACTGCCGTCGACCCCGAGCTCCTGGCTGAACAGCGGTACGTCGACCGGGCGTACGGCCGTCTGGAGGCCATGCGGGCCGCCGCCCGTCGGGTGGCCGACGGCTACGCCGAGGTCGGCGCGGGAGGCACGCATCAGGCTCGCCTCGAGCGAGACGTCGCCGCGGAGGTCACGCGTCGCCGCCTCGCGGCGCTCGACATCGGCGCGGCGCCGCTGTGCTTCGGTCGGCTCGACCTCGCCGAGGACGGCGACGGCGACGGCGACGGCGACGCCGAGCAGCTCTACTACATCGGGCGGGTGGCGGTCACCGACGACGACCAGGTGCCCCTCATCGTCGACTGGCGTGCGCCCGTCTCCGAGCCCTTCTACCGGGCGACGGCCACCGACTCGATGGGCGTCGTACGCCGCCGCCACTTCCTCACCCGCGTCGGCGACGGCCGCGAGCTGGTCGGCATCGACGACGAGGTGTTCGACCGGGACGCCGCCGAGTCGTCGGGGTTCACCGTGTTCGGGGAGGGGGCGCTGCTCGCCGCGCTCGACCGGGCCCGCACGGGTCGCATGAGCGACATCGTGGCCACGATCCAGGCCGAACAGGACGAGGCGATCCGCTCGCCGCTGCCCGGCGTGCTCGTCGTCGCCGGCGGGCCAGGGACGGGCAAGACCGCCGTCGCGCTCCACCGCGCCGCCTACCTCCTGTACACGCATCGCCGCCGCCTCGCCGGGCAGGGCGTGCTCTTCGTCGGCCCGAACTCGATCTTCGTGCGCTACATCGACCAGGTGCTGCCCTCGTTGGGGGAGAGCGACGTGCAGCTCTCGACCCTCGCGGGCCTGAAGCCGGCGTACTCGGTCGGCGGCGAGGACTCGACGGCCGCGGCCCACCTGAAGGGCGACGCCCGCATGGCGCGCGTCATCGAGCGGGCGATGCGGGACCGGGAGCACCCGCTCGCGCGCGACATGGTGGTGATGGTTGACGGCACGCTGCTGCGGCTGTCGCGTGGCGCGTCGCAGCGGATCGTCGAGCGGGCGCGCGGGCGACGCGGCACGCACAACGCCAAGCGACCCGGGGTAGTGCGCGCCGTCGTGGAGCAGCTCCGCCACCGGTACCGCCGGGCGCTCGGCGCGGTCGCGCCCGACGACGCAGACTGGGACCGCGAGCTCGACGGACGACTGCGGCGCCTGCCCGAGGTGCGCGCCGCGCTCCAGCGCATGTGGCCCGTCCTAACCGGCGGGGAGCTCCTCCACGACCTGTTCTCGTTCCCCGGGCTCGTCCGCTCCGCGTCGACGGGAATCCTGTCCGACGACGAGCAGGCGCTGCTCGTGCGGGCGCGGTCACCGCGCGTGCGCGACGTCGCCTGGACCGAGGCCGATCTCGCGCTCATCGACGAGGCGGACGCCCGCCTCGGCCCGCCCGAGGCCGCGCGGCCACGACGTCGGCGGGCTCGCGCCCGCGACGACGACGCGGCGTCGCGTGTCGTCGCCGGCCTGGGGCTGGGGGGATTCCTCACCCCGGGTGAGGTGGCGCGCCGCTATACCGGCGACGGCCAGTCGGGCGATGACGCGCCTGACGAGCCGCGCACGTTCGGGCACGTCCTCGTCGACGAGGCCCAGGACGTGTCGGCGATGCAGTGGCGCCTGCTCGCCCGCCGCTGCCCGTCCGGCTCGATGACCATCGTGGGCGACTTCGGCCAGGCCAGCCGGGCGGGGGCGCTCCACGACTGGCCGGAGGTGCTGGACATCGTGTCGGGGCGCGCCGGCGCGGAGATCGTGACCCTCACAGTGAACTACCGCACGCCGAGCGAGATCATGCGCGTCGCGCACCGCGTGCTCAGCGCGGCGTCGCCGGGCGCGCCGCCGACCCGGTCGGTCCGCGACTCGGGGCACGAGCCGCGGTTCGTGCGCGTCAGCCAGGACGGCCTCGTCGACGGCCTGGCGGACGCGGCGCGCCGGTCGGTCGGGGCAGGCGGGACGGTCGCGGTCGTCGCGCGCGCCGAGCTGCACGACGACCTCGTCGCCCGGCTCGCCGACGTCGGCGCGCGGGCCGGCACAACCGAGGCGCTCGACGCGCCGGTCGCCGTGCTCACGGCGCAGGCGATCAAGGGCCTCGAGTTCGACCACGTCGTCGTCAGCGACCCGTCGACGCTCGTGCCCGGCGACGACGCCGGGTTGCGGCTCCTCTACGTCGCGCTGACCCGCGCGACACGCACGCTGACCGTGGTCTACGCCGAGGCGCTCCCGGAGGCGCTCAGCGCCGCCGCCCTGCCCGGCGCGGCGATCGCGGCGTCGTAGGATCCGCGCGTGACCGCCACCGACGTCGACCGCTCCGCGAGCGACGTTGCCTGGGATCTCGAGCCGCTCGTCGACGGGCGGGGCGAAGCCGGGGTCGACGAGCTCCTCGAGGACGCCGGGCGGCGCGCCGACGCGCTCGCCGACTACCGGGGCCGGCTCGGCGACCTCGACGTGGCCGGCACGGCGACGCTGCTCCACGAGCTGGCCGCCATCACCGAGAGGATCGGGCGGGCTGGGTCCTACGCCGGGCTGCGCTTCGCGGTCGACACGAGCGACCCGGCCCGCGGCGCGCTGCTCGCCAAGGTGGAGGAGCGCGCGACCGCGATCTCCAACGAGCTGATCTTCGTCGAGCTGGAGTGGGCTGCGGCGTCCGACGAGCACGTGGCGGCGATCCTCGGCGACCCCGCGCTCGACTTCTGTCGCCACCATCTCCGGTCGGTGCGCCGCTATCGCCCGCATCTGCGCTCCGAGCCCGAGGAGCGGATCCTCGCCGACAAGGCGGTGACCGGCGCGAGCGCCTGGTCGCGGCTGTTCAGCGAGCAGACGGCGGAGCTGACCGTCGAGCTCGACGACGGACCGGCGAGCCTCGAGGAGGGGCTCTCGCGCCTGCAGGCGCCCGACCGCGACATGCGCCGCGCCGCCGCCGAGGCAGTCACGGTCTCGCTCGGTCCCGGTCTGCGCACCCGCGCGTTCATCTTCAACACGCTGCTCGCCGACAAGGCGAGCGACGACCGGATCCGCGACTACCCCGACTGGCTGGCGAGCCGCAACCTCGACAACGAGGCGAGCGACGGGTCGGTGCAGGCGCTCGTCGACGCGGTGGTGCACCGCTACGACATCCCGCAGCGCTGGTACGCGCTGAAGGCGCGGCTAATCGGGGTGGACCGGATCGCGGACTACGACCGGATGGCGTCGATCGCCGCGGAGGACGAGACGATCGGCTGGTCCGGCGCGCAGGCCCTCGTCCTCGACGCGTACGGCTCGTTCTCCTCGGAGCTCGCCGACGTGGTGCGCCAGTTCTTCGCGGAGCCGTGGATCGACGCGCCCCTGCGCCCCGGGAAGCGGCCCGGCGCCTTCTGCGCGTACACCGTCCCGTCGCTGCACCCCTACGTGCTCCTGAACTGGACGGGACGCCGGCGCGACGCGCTCACCCTCGCCCACGAGCTCGGGCACGCCCTCCACGCCTACCTGGCACGCGGGCAGGGCATCTTCCACCAGTCGACCCCGCTGACCCTCGCCGAGACGGCGTCGGTGTTCGGCGAGACGGTCACGTTCGGCCGCCTGCTCGCCGACACGACCGATCCCGATGCCCGGCTCGCGCTGCTCGCCGAGAGCCTCGAGGGCCAGATCGCGACCGTGTTCCGCCAGATCGCCATGAACCGCTTCGAGGACCGCGTCCACACCGCGCGCCGCCTGGAGGGCGAGCTCTCCGTCGACCGCTTCGGCGAGTGCTGGATCGACACCCAGGCCGCGATGCTCGGCGACGCGGTCGAGCTCACCGACGGCTACCGGACGTGGTGGTCGTACATCCCGCACTTCATCGGGACGCCCGGCTACGTGTACGCCTACGCGTACGGGCAGCTCCTCGCGCTCTCCGTCTACCGGGAGTACGAGCGCCAGGGCGCCGCGTTCGTGCCCGCGTACCTCGAGCTGCTCAGCCGCGGCGGGTCCGACACCCCCGAGGCGCTCGGGCGCATCGTCGGCGTCGATCTTGCCGACCCCGGCTTCTGGGACGGCGGGCTCGCGATCATCGACGAGCAGCTCGCCGCGGCGGAGGCGGCCGCCGAGGCCGCGGGACGGCTCCCGACGCGCTAGCCGTTGCCGCGCGACGCCCGCCCACGCGGCGCGGCGACTCGCGGTATCCACTGACGGTGGCCGCGATCAGCGCGAGCGCCGAACTTCTCGAACTTCTCGACTGACCCGACGCGCGCGGGCGACGACACGATCACGTCGCGCGTGCGTCGACGGTCACCCACCCACCATGGCGGACGGGCCGTCGTCGCGAGGCAGAGCCGCGAACGCGCCGAACGTATAGTCGGAGGCGATGCCCGGGCTTGTCCCAGTACCCGCGCGACGGCTGGACGACCGCCCGAAAGTTCGGGCCTGGGTGAAGTCTGTCTCCTGGCGCATCTGGGCGATCGTCGTCCTGGGGGTCCTTGGCTGGATCATCACGGGATCGGCGGTGCAGACAACGGCGATCACCCTGATCTACAACGCTGTGCAGATCCCCGCCTTCTACGTCCATGAGCGATGGTGGGAACGTCACCGGGACGTCGCCGTGGTTCGAAGGAAGTAGCGCGGGCCGGCGTGCCGAACCGCTCCGGCCCCGTCCTGCGTGCACGAGCGGCAGGAAGGTGTCGAGCAGCGCACGCGTGCGGTCGGGGAGGTGAGCAGCGGGTCCTCGTGCGAATGCTCGTGATGGCCCCGTCTCGCATGGAGCCACGCTGGGGTCCCGGCAGGTTGGTGCCTGCGTGGCGCTCACGCCGGAGCGGCGCGGTGGTCGTCGAGCACGAGGTCGATGAGCTCGCGGGCCCCGAGGCGCCATCCGAACCGGCGCCTGGTGGCATCGAGGTCGAGGTGCCCCTGCTGGGCTTGGGCGAGGGTGATGACCGCCTTCCAGAGCGCCCACCCGCGGGCGCGAGCCCACGTCGCGTCGTCGAGGGCCAGGGTGTCGCGAAACGTCGTTCGGGCTTCGTTGGTGCAGCCCGTCCACGCGAACACGAGATCGCACGCCGGGTCACCCACGGCGGCACATCCGAAGTCGATCACCGCCTGCAAGCGCCCGCCGGCGACGATGAGGTTCGAGGCGGCCACGTCGCCGTGGACCCACACCGGTGACCGGCCCCAGGTGCTGGCGACGGCCGTGTCCCAGACCGCTGTGGCGGTGTCGGCGTCGATGTCGTCGGTGAGGCGGCGGATCGAGCCACGTGCCTGCGCGTCGTAGGTGTCGAGCGGGCCGCCGCGCCAGAAGTTGTGGGCACCGGCTGGTGGTCCGCCGCTCGGGTCGATGGCGTAGAGCGCGCGCAGGAACCCGGCCAGCTGCGAAGCGAGGGCCGGGAGGCCCGCGACGGGCGCGTGGCTCGCGGGCTCGCCCTCGATCCAGCGGTAGATCGACCAGGCCCGTGGGAAGTCGACGTCGGGCTGACCGATCGCGACCGGCTCGGGGATCGGGAGCGGAAGCTGGCGAGCGAGCACGGGGAGCCAGTGCTGCTCCTTCGCGACTTGGGCTTCGTACGCGTCGGCGCTGGGCAGCCGGATGGACAGGTCGTCGCCGAGGCGGAAGGTGGTGTTGTCCCACCCGTCGAGGGCGACCGGCCGGATCGGCAGGTCGGACCAGTGGGGAAACTGCGTCGCGACGAGGTGCGCCGCGAGCGCTGGGGTGAGGTGCGCCTTGCTGATGGCGGCGATCTTGGCTCGATCGCGGTGGGTCTCGTCCTGATTTTGCGGACGCGACGGGGGCGAGACCCGATCAGAACCGCGCGAGCTCGCCTTCGAGCTGGTCGAGGCCCATGGGACCGAGGTCGAGCGCGTAGGCGTGGAACGCCTTGAGGTCGAAGTCCGCGCCGTGGCGGCGGCGGGCGTCGTCGCGGGCGCGTAGCCACACGCGCTCGCCGACCTTGTAGCAGATGGCCTGTCCGGGCAGGCCGAGGTAGCGGTCGACCTCGCTTGCCATGAAGTCGGCGGGGAAGCGGCTGCGCTCGATCACGAACGGCAGCGCGAGCTCCGGCGTCCAGCGCTCACCGGGGTGGTACTTCTCGTGGCTCGGGATGGTGAGCTCGAGGTGCAGCCCGATGTCGACGACGACGCGCACGGCGCGCATCGCCTGGGCGCGCAGCATCCCGAGCTCGAACGCCGGGTCGTCGAGGTAGCCGAGCTCGCCCATGAGCCGTTCCGCATACAGGGCCCAGCCCTCGGCGTGGCCCGCGTTGCCGGCGAGGGTGCGCTGGAAGCGGGTGAGCTTCTCGGCGAGGTAGCGCACGGTGCCGATCTGGAGGTGATGGCCGGGGACGCCCTCGTGGTAGCAGATGCTGACCTCGCCCCAGAGGGGGAAGGACGTGCGGCCGAGCGTGGGGTACCAGGTGCGGCCGGGGCGGCTGAAGTCCTCCGACGGGCCCGTGTAGTACATCGCCGCGGCGCCGCCCGGCGGGGCGATCATCGCTTCGACGCGACGGACCGGCTCGGGGATGTCGAAGTGGGTGCCGTCGAGCTCCGCGACGGTCCGGTCGAGCAGGTCCTGGAGCCAGGCCTGGAACGCGTCGACCCCCTCGATCGTGCGGCTCGGGTCGTGCTCGAGGAACTCGATCACCGCGGGGATCGACTCGCCGGCGAGGATGCGGTCGCCGACGCTCGACATGGCCGCCTCGATGCGCGCCAGCTCGCTCCAGCCCCAGTCGTAGGTCTCCCGGTAGTCGAGCGTGGTGCCGGTGAACGCCCGCGCCATGCGCGCGTACCGCTCGGCGCCGACCGCGTCCTGGTCGGTCGCGGCGGGCCCGTACTCCTCGACGAGGTACCGGCCGAGCGACGCGTAGGCGGTGGTGGCGCGGTGCGCCACGTCCTCGAGCCGGGCCCGCAGCGCGGGCACGTCGAGGCCGCTCGCGTCGAACTGCTCGACGAGCCCGAGGAAGAAGGGGGTCGCCCCGCGCTTGAGGCCGCCCCACGTGTCGGCCTGCTCGGCGCAGGCCACGACCTGGCGGCGCGCCGCCGGGAGGCCCTCGCGTGCGCCTTCGGTCAGCGCGTCCTGAAACGACGACAGCGCCTGGGGGACGGCGGCGGCCCGGGCCGCAACGGCGTCCCAGTCCTCCTCGGTGTCGCGAGGCATGAGGTCGAACACCATGCGGATCGACGACACCGGGCTGTCGATCACCCGGAGCGCCCGGAGGGGCTCGCCGGCCTCGACGAGCTCCACGTCGAGCTCGAGGGAGCGGCGCATCACCTCGGCGGCGACCCGGTCACCGTCCGTGGTCGCCTCGAGCCGGGAGAGCTCGTGGAGGGTGGCGCGGTCGTGGGCGAGGCGCTCGGCGATGCCGTCGGGCGAATAGTCGGTGAGGCGGTCGTCGTGGCCGGGCAGGCCCTCGAACGTGGCGGCGACCGGGTCGAGGGCGGCGGCCCGCTCGACGTACGTGTCGGCCAGCTCGGCGATGGCGCTGCTCATGGTGCCTCCCGAGGGTGGTGGAGCGCGCGCCGGGCCGGGTGGTCTGCGACGCGAAGCGCAACGTATCGGAGCACGCCGGGCGGTATGGCACGATCCGGGCGTGACCCGCCTGGCCGACGCGCACGTGCTCGTGACGGGCGGCTCGAGCGGCATCGGCCTCGAGACGGCGCGCCGGGCGCTGGCCCGCGGCGCCCGCGTCTCGATCGTCGCCCGGGACGTCGGGCGGCTCACCCGGGCCCGCGACGACCTGGAGCGGGCGGGCGGTGACGGCACCCGCGTGGCCGCCGAGCCGGCCGACGTCACCGACCCGGCGCGCCTCGCCGACGCGTTGGGGCTGCTCACGACCCAGCTCGGCCCGGTTGACGTGCTCGTCACGAGCGCGGGCTCCGCCTCCCCGGGCCACTTCGAGGCCCTGGCGACCGAGGTGTTCGACGAGCAGATGGCGCTCGACTACTTCGGGACGCTGCACACCATCCGGGCGGTCGTGCCGTCGATGATCGAGCGGCGCCGGGGCCACCTGCTGCTCGTGTCGTCGACCATCGGGCTCGTCGGCGTGTACGGCTACTCGGCGTACGCGCCGGCGAAGTTCGCGGTGCGGGGGCTCGCCGAGACGCTGCGCGCCGAGCTGAAGCCGCACGGGATCGTCGTCGCGTGCGCCTACCCGCCCGACACGGACACGCCCGGCCTCGCCCGCGAGAACGAGCAGAAGCCGGAGGCCACGGCGCGGATCTCGGCGACGGTGAAGGTGCGCTCGCCCGCCGCGGTGGCGGCGTCGATCGTGCGGGGGATCGAGAAGGACCGGCTGATCGTCACCGCCGACCCGGGGACGGCGATCCTGGCGCGCGCCGCGGGGCTGCTCGGCCCGTACCTGCGAGCGTCGTTCGACCGCCACGTCCGCAAGGCCGACGGATCGAGCAGCGGGACGGCGTAGCGATAGCGTCGACGTGATGGCCGAGACGCGCACCGAGACGGACAGCATGGGCCCGATGGAGGTGCCCGCCGACCGCTACTGGGGGGCGCAGACCGAGCGGTCGCTGCACCACTTCTCGATCGGCGACGAGCGCATGCCGCGCCCGGTGATTCGCGGGATGGCGATCCTGAAGAAGGCGGCGGCGCTCACGAACCGCGAGCTGGGGACCCTCGCGAACGACAAGGCGGACCTCATCGTCGCCGCGGCCGACGAGATCCTCGACGGGGGTCTCGCCGACGAGTTCCCGCTGTTCGTGTGGCAGACGGGCAGCGGCACCCAGACGAACATGAACGTGAACGAGGTGATCGCCAACCGGGCGATCGAGCTCGCCGGCGGGAAGCGGGGGAGCAAGGACCCAGTCCACCCCAACGACGACGTGAACCGCTCCCAGTCGTCGAACGACACGTTCCCGACGGCGATGCACATCGCCGCCGCCGAGGAGCTCGTCCACCGGCTGATCCCGGCGGTGCGGGCGCTGCGCGACGCGCTGGACGCCAAGGCGACGGAGTTCGCCGAGATCGTCAAGATCGGCCGGACCCACCTCCAAGACGCCGTCCCGCTCACGCTCGGCCAAGAGTTCTCCGGGTACGTGGCGCAGCTCGACGCCGACCTCGGGCGGCTCGACGCCGCGCTGCCCGGTCTCTACGAGCTCGCGATCGGCGGCACCGCGGTCGGCACCGGCCTCAACACGCCCCCCGAGTTCGCCGAGCGAGTCGCCGCATCGATCGCGAAGCTCACCGGGCTGCCGTTCGTGTCGGCACCGAACAAGTTCGCAGCGCTGGCGGCCCATGACGCGCTCGTGCACGCCAGCGGGGCGCTGCGCACCCTCGCCGTGTCGTGCATGAAGATCGCGAACGACATCCGCTGGCTCGCGTCCGGCCCGCGGGCCGGCCTCGGCGAGCTCATCCTGCCCGAGAACGAGCCGGGCTCCTCGATCATGCCGGGCAAGGTGAACCCGACCCAGAGCGAGGCGCTCACGATGGTCTGCACGCAGGTCATCGGCAACGACGTGACCGTCGGGCTCGCCGGGTCGCAGGGCAACTTCGAGCTCAACGTCTTCAAGCCGGTGATGATCCTCAACGTGCTGCAGTCGAGCGCGCTGCTCACCGACGCGCTGACGAACTTCCGGCGCTTCGCCGTCGAGGGCGTGCAACCCAACACCGAGCGAATCGCGGAGCATGTCGCGAACTCGCTCATGGTCGTCACCGCGCTGAACCCGCACCTCGGCTACGACAAGTCGGCCGAGATCGCCAAGCACGCCCACCACCACCGGACCACGCTCCGGGAGGCGGCGGTCGCGCTCGGCCACCTCACCGCCGAGGAGTTCGACCGTCTGGTCCGCCCGGAGCGCATGACCCGGCCCTCCTGACCGGCCGGGCCGGCGGGGCCGGCCCGACGGGCCGCCAATCGTGAGGCGGATGGTCGGGAATGCGCCGCCCACTCCGGTGGTTGGTTCGCGTAATCAAGTAATCGGATCGGTTGAGAGGTGTCCCATGGCAGATGTGAGCCCCTCCGTGGAGCAGCGAGTGGTCCTGCCCCTGCTGCCCTTGAGCACCGGGGTGGTCCTGCCCCAGATGGTCGTGACGCTGGCCCTCGAGAGTGACGAGGCCCGCCAGGCGTCGGACGCGGCCGCCGAGGGCGAGGGGCTCGTGCTCCTCGTGCCGCGGGTCGAGGGCCGCTACGCCCGGGTCGGGACGATCGCCCGGGTCGAGAGCGCCGGCGACCTGCCGACCGGGGTCCGGGCCCTGGTCCTGCGTGGCCTGGCCCGCGCCGTGGTCGGCGTGGGCGTGCCGGGCCGCGGGCCGGCCCTGTGGGTCGAGGCGGAGCCCGTCGCCGAGGCGGGAAATCCCACCCCGCGGACGCGCGAGCTCGCCACCGAGTACCGGGCGCTGGTCAGCGAGATCGCGACGCGGCTGCGCGCCGGGCGTCTCTCGGAGGCGCTGCAGGGCGTGAGCGAGCCGGGTGCGCTGGCCGACACGGCCGGCTGGTGGCCGGACCTGTCGATCGAGCGCAAGGTCGAGCTGCTCGAGACCCTCGACGTCGAGGCGCGCCTCGCGGCGGTCGTCGGCTGGGCGCGTGAGGCGCTCGCCGAGCTCGAGGTGGCCGACAAGATCCGCTCCGAGGTGACCGACGGGATGGAGGCCCAGCAGCGCGAGTTCTTGCTGCGCCGCCAGCTCGACGCGATCAAGAAGGAGCTGGGCGACGGCGACGGGGACCTCGTCGCGGAGTACCGCGCCAAGCTCGACGAGCGCGACCTGCCGGACGCGGTCCGGGAGGCGGCGACTCGCGAGCTGGACCGGCTCGAGCGCACGAGCGACCAGAGCCCCGAGCACGGCTGGATCCGCAGCTGGCTCGACACGCTGCTCGAGGTGCCGTGGGGCGAACGCTCCACCGACAACCTCGACGTGGCCGAGGCGCGCCGCATCCTCGACGCGGACCACACCGGGCTGAGCGACGTGAAGGACCGCATCGTCGAGTTCCTCGCGGTGCGTGCCCTGCGCGCCCAGCGCGGGCTGACCGAGACGAGCGGACGGGGCGCGGGCGCGATCCTGGCGCTCGTCGGCCCGCCCGGCGTCGGCAAGACCTCGCTTGGCGAGTCGGTGGCGCGTGCCCTGGGACGCCCGTTCACGCGGGTGGCGCTCGGCGGCGTCCACGACGAGGCCGAGATCCGCGGTCACCGGCGCACCTACGTCGGCGCGCGGCCGGGCCGGATCGTGCGGGCGCTGACCGAGGCCGGGACCATGAACCCGGTCATCGTGCTCGACGAGGTCGACAAGCTCGGGGCCGACTGGCGGGGCGACCCGTCCTCGGCGCTGCTCGAGGTGCTCGACCCGGCGCAGAACCACACGTTCCGGGACAACTACCTCGAGGTCGACCTCGACCTCTCCCAGGTGCTGTTCCTCGCGACCGCGAACCTGGCCGAGACGATCCCGGGTCCGCTGCTGGACCGCCTCGAGGTCATCCACTTGGACGGCTACACCGAGGACGAGAAGGTGGCGATCGCCCGCGATCACCTGCTGGCCCGCCAGCTCGAGCGCAACGGGTTGCGCGCCGACGACGTGGTGGTCGACGACGACGCCTTGCGGCGCATCGTCGTCGACTACACCCGGGAGGCGGGTGTGCGGAGCCTCGAGCGCGAGCTCGGCAAGCTGCTGCGCAAGGTCGCGGCGCGCGTCGTGAGCGGCGAGGCGACACCGCCCGTCACGATCGACGACGCCGCGGTGACCGAGGCGCTCGGCCGGACGCGCTTCTTCCCGGAGCTGGCCGGACGGGCCGTCGCGCCCGGTGTGGCGACCGGCCTCGCGGTGACCGGCGCGGGTGGCGACGTGCTCTTCATCGAGGCCACGGGCATGGAGGGCGACGCCGGCCTGACCCTGACGGGCCAGCTCGGTGACGTCATGAAGGAGTCGGCCCAGATCGCCCTCTCCTACGTGCAGGGACACGCCGACGAGCTCGGTGTCGACACGTCGACGCTGCCGCGGCGCTTCCACGTGCACGTGCCCGCGGGCGCGATCCCGAAGGACGGGCCGTCCGCCGGCGTCACGATGACGACCGCGCTCGCCAGCCTGGTGACCGGCCGCCCGGTGCGCCCCGAGGTCGGCATGACCGGCGAGGTCACGCTGCAGGGACGCGTGCTGCCGATCGGCGGCGTGAAGCAGAAGGTCCTCGCGGCGAAGCGGGCCGGCCTGACGACGGTCATCCTCCCGTCCCGCAACGGGCCGGACCTCGAGGATGTGCCCGCCGCAGTGCGCGACGAGCTCGACTTCGTCCTGGTGGACGACGTCGCCGAGGTGCTCGACCGGGCGCTGCTCCCGGTCGAGCAGGCGCAGGCCGCCTGACCTACGAGCTCGAGCCGTGCCCGTCCGGGGACGGCACGACGGACGCGCCGAGCCCGACGCGGGTGAAGTCGATGAGCTCGCCCGGCTCCAGCGGGAAGTGGCACGCCACGTAGTGGTTGGGCGCGACCTCGCGCAGCGTCGGCTCCTCGTTCGCGCAGCGCTCCTGCGCCTTCGGGCAGCGGGTCCGGAAGCGGCAGCCGCTCGGCGGGTGGATCGGGGAGGGGACCTCGCCGCCGAGGACGTGCTCCTCGTCGGGGCGCACGCTCGGGTCCGGCACCGGGATCGCGGCCAGCAGCGCCCCGGTGTAGGGGTGCGACGGGCTGGCGAAGAGATCCTCGGGCGCGCCGACCTCGCACATCTTCCCGAGGTACATGACGAGCACCCGGTCGCTCACGTTCTTCACGACGGCGAGGTCGTGGGCGATGAACACGAGCGTGAGCCCGTAGCGGTGCTTCATGTCCTCGAGCAGGTTGAGGATCTGCGCCTGCACCGACACGTCGAGCGCGGACACGGGCTCGTCGCAGATGATGAGCTTCGGGTCGGTCACGACCGCCCGGGCGATCGAGATGCGCTGGCACTGGCCGCCGGAGAACTCGTGGGGGCGACGCCCGCCGCCCGCCGGGTCGATCCCGACCGCCTCGAGCACCTCGTCCACCTTGGCGTCGCGGTCGTTCTTCGCGCCGATCTCCCAGATGTCGAGGCCCTCGCTGACGATCTCGCGGATGCGTCGGCGCGGGTTCAGCGACGAGATCGGGTCCTGGAAGATCATCTGGAGCCGGGGCCGCATGCGTCGCAGCGCCTCGCCGTGCAGCGTCGTGAGGTCGACGCCGTCGAAGCGGACGGTCCCCGCGACCGGCGGCGGGAGCTGCATCACGGCCCGACCGGTCGTCGACTTGCCGCACCCGGACTCGCCGACGAGCCCGAGCGTCTCGCGGGGCGCGATGTCGAGGCTGACGCCCGAGACGGCGTGCACACGCTCGCCGCTGTGTCCGACCGGGAACTCGACGACGAGGTCCTCGACGCGCAGCAGCGTCGCATCCGGGTCGCGGAGGTGGACGGTGCCCGTGCCGGCCATCAGTGCCCGCCGGCGACGGCGGCCGCGGGCACCCGGCCCTCCCGCTCGTTCTTGGCGCGCGCCTCCTGGCCCTCCGGTGTTCCGACGGGGAACCAGCAGCGGAACTGGTGCCCGGCCGTCGGCCCGGCCCGCAGCGGTGGCTCCTCCTCGAGGCAGCGGTCCTGCACGTAGGGGCAGCGCGGTGCGAACTTGCAGCCGGCGGGCGGGTGCACGAGGTCAGGCGGGCGGCCCGGGATCGTGTTGAGGCGGACGTGACTGTGCGCGTCGAGCTTGGGGATCGAGGCGAGCAGCGCCTCCGAGTACGGCATCTTCATATCGGCGAACAGCACGCCGGTCGGCGCCTCCTCGACGACGCGTCCGGCGTACATGACGGCGACGCGCTCGGCCCGCCCGGCGACGACGCCGAGGTCATGGGTGACGAGGACCATCGCCATGAAGCGCTCGGCCTGCTGGCCGGCGATGAGGTCGAGGACCTGGGCCTGGACGGTCACGTCGAGGGCGGTCGTGGGCTCGTCGGCGAAGAGCAGCTTCGGGCCGCAGGCGAGCGCGACGGCGATGCAGACCCGCTGGCGCATGCCGCCCGACAGCTGGTGCGGGTACTCGTTCAGCCGGACGTGCGGCTCCGGGATCCGCACCGACGCGAGGAGCGACTCGGCGAGGTCGCCGGCGTAGTCGGGCGTGACGTCGAGGTGCTCGCGGATCGCCTCGGTGATCTGGTTGCCGATCTTCATGACCGGGTTCAAGGAGGTCATCGGGTCCTGGAAGATCATCGCCATCTGCGCGCCCCAGTAGTGGCGCATGGCATCGGCGGGAAGCTCGGAGATCTCCTTGCCCTCGAAGCGCACCGAGCCCTCCCGCTGGAGGCCCCGCTTGGGGAGCAGGTTCATGATCGACCGCGACAGCACCGTCTTGCCCGAGCCGGACTCGCCGACGATCCCGAGCGTCTTGCCTCGCTCGAGCGTGAGCGACACGCCATCGACGGCGCGCACGACGCCGCGGTCGGTCGAGAAGGAGGTCGTGAGGTCGGTGACCTCGAGGAGCGGCCCGCCGTACCCGGACTCCTCGAAGCGGGCGTCGCTCATATGGCCGACTCGCGGACGTCGAACTTCGCCCGGATCACGTCGCCCAGGTAGTTGAGCGCGAGCACCGTGAGGAAGATCAGGAGCGCGGGCTCGAAGACGATGTGGGGTGAGGTGAAGAGCTCGCCGCGGTCGATGGCGATCATGTTGCCCCACGACGGCGTCGGCGGCCGGACCCCGACCCCGAGAATCGCCAGGGCGCCTTCGGCGACGATGGCGATCGCGACGCTGAGCAGCGCGATCGACACCATGGCCGGCAGCACGTTCGGGAGCACCTCCCGCCACATGACGCGACCGTTCTTGGCGCCCTGCGCGCGGGCCGCGAGCACGAACTCGCGCCGGCTCCACGTGAGGGCGCTCGCCCGCGAGATCCGCCCGATGAGCGGGATGGCCACGACCCCGATGGCGATGATGAGGATCACGACGTCCGGCAGGGCGGTGGCCGTGCCGGCCTGCGCACTGCCCTGCAGGAACGCGACGAGCGCGAGGGCGAGCACGACGCCGGGGACGGAGAGCAGCACGTTGAACGTGGAGACCAGGAACGAGTCGAGGCGGCCACCGAAGTAGCCGGCGATGAGCCCGAGGGTGCCGCCGATCAGGAAGCCCAGCGCGACCGAGCCGGTGCCGACCAGCAGGGACGTCCAGGCCCCGAGCGCGAGCCGGGCGATCATGTCCCGCCCGTCGCTGTCGCAGCCGAGCAGGTGGCCCGGCGCGGTGCCCTCGTTCGCGAAGGGTCCCTTGCGGGCGCACGACGCGATGACGTTCTGCGGGTCGCCCCACGTGACGAGGCCGATCTTGGCGAGCACGGCGATGATCACGATGAAGACCATCCAGCCGATCGCGAGCCACGCGAAGAAGCTGAGGCCCCACTTCAGCGGCCCCCGGCCCCGCCCCTCGTCGCCGACGAGGACGGCCTCCTCGGCGACGAGCGCGCCGCCGCCGGAGAACCCGGACTCGAACTCCTCGTGGACGGTCTCGCCGACCTCGTCGCGGATCGTCGGGCCGCCACTCCCCGGGCCGGGGGTGGCTCGGGGGCTACGCCGCAACCCGGGCACGACGGATCCTCGGGTCGAGCACCGCGTAGAGGAAGTCCACGACGAAGTTCAACAGCACGAACCCCACGGCGATGATCACGATGTAGCTCTGCAGTGCCACGTATTCGCGGGCGTTGATCGCCTCGAAGATCTGCTGCCCCATCCCCGGGATCGAGAAGATGACTTCGATGACGACCGCCCCGCCGATCAGGGTCCCGGCGGTGAGGCCGGCCACGGTGAGCAGCGTCAGGCTCGAGGGCCGCAGCGCGTGGCGCCACAGGATGCGCGTGTTCGAGATGCCCTTCGCCTTCGCGAGGGTGATGAAGTTCTCCTGGAGCGTCTGGATCATGTCGCTGCGCAGGAGCCGTTGGAACACGGCGATCTCGCCGGCGGCGAGCGTGATCGACGGCAGCAGCATGTCCTGCATGTGGGGCCACAGGTCGTAGTAGCCGTGGAAGAGCACGATCCCGAGCACCATGAAGAGGATGACCCCGACGACGCCGCCGAGCACGCCGCCCGCGCCCGGGAGCCCGCGGGTGCGGCCGATCACCGCACCGACCGTGACGCCGACCGCGATGAACAGCAGGATCACGAGCAGCGGGCCCCAGTCGCCGACGAACGCGCGGTCGAGCCAGCCTGCGGTGTACCCGCCGGTGGGGAGCCACTTCAGCTTGGCGCCGACGAAGAACGAGAGCACCAGCGCGAGCACGAAGTTGGGGAGCGCGAGCAGCCCGAACGCCGTGGTGTTCACGGCGCCGTCGGCGCGGGTGCCGGCCCGGTAGGCGCCGAAGACGCCGAGCGGGATGGCGACGACGAGCGCCAGGATCATCGAGTAGATCATCAGCTCGAGGCTGACGGGCAGGGATTCCTTCACGAGGGTCGACACGGGCGTGCCCGACGAGTACTGGTGCCCGAGGTGCCCTTGGACGAGCCCGGTCAGGTAGTCCCAGTACTGGGCGAAGAAGCCCTTGTTGAGCCCGAGGTCGGAGCGCAGCAGCGCCCGCTCGTGCGCGAACGCCGGACCCTGCCCGAAGGGGATGATCGTTTGCACCGGGTCGCCGGGCAGCAGCCGGATGAGCAGGAACGTGAAGAAGCTGACGACGATGAGGACGACGAGCAGCTGCAGGAGCCGGCGCCCGAGGAGACGCAGCAGCTCGTAGTCACGCCGGCCGGTCGTGGCCTCCACGCGCTCCCCTCCTGTCCTTCGTCACGCCTCGAGGGTGGGAGGCGGGCCGGTCGGGTGCCGACCGGCCCGCTCCCGGTGCGTCCTCCGGGCTAGCTCTTGCTGACGTCGAGCAGCGGGATGCGCCCGTAGGAGAACAGCGGCCTGCCCCCACCGTTCGGGAGTGGTGGGAAGCCGATGGTCACACTGGACGCGTACCCGATCGTCCAGTTCACGTAGTACTCGGGGATCATGTAGTCCCGCTGCGCCATCACCTTGTTCAGCTGCTGGTAGATCGGGGTGGCCTGGGCGGTCGTCGTCGCGGCGCGCCCCTGGTCGAGCAGCGACTGGACCTGCGGGTCGTCGAACTCACCGAAGTTCGTGAGGTAGCCGAGCTTCGGGCTGGCGAACCACACGTAGGTGTCCGCGTCGCTCAGGTTCGTGAACTCCCCGTAGAGGTTCCGCCAGGCGAGGATGTCGATCTGGCCGGCGAGCGCCTTGTTGATCAGGGTGGCCTGGTCGAACTGGGCGATCGTGACGTTGATGCCGGCCTTCGCGGCCTCCTCCTTGATGAGCTGCGCCTCGGCGCTGGCGTCCGGGTCCGTGGTCGTGCCGAGCACGACGTTGAACTGGCCGCCGAGCGCGGCCTTCGCCTGGGCGACGAGCTTCTGGGCCTTCGCCAGGTTGTAGGCCGGATAGCCCGCGTTGGCGAGATAGCCCGGGATGGCGCTGTCGAAGATGCCGTTCGCCACCTGGAAGAGGCCCTTGTTGCGGATCTGGTTGATCTCCACCTTGTTGACGGCGGCGTTCATCGCGGTGCGGGCGATCTGCTGGTTGAACGGCGACTTGTTCGAGAGCAGCCACAGATGGACGATCTCGCGCGAGCCCGGGCCCTGAACGATCGTGTGGATCCCGCTCAGGCTCCGCAGGGCGTCGGACTCGAGCCCGCTGGACTGGTGGGTGATGTCGATCGAGCCGCCCTGCAGCTGGGTGTTGCGGGCCGGACCGTCCGGGATCGGGACGAAGGTGATCGAGTTCGCCTTCGGGTACCCGGGCTGCCAGTAGTCCGGGTTCTTCGTCACGACGGTCGACACGTTCTGGTTGTACGACTGGAGCTTGAACGGCCCGGTGCCGATCATGTCGGTCGAGCAGTTCCCGTTGATCTGCGCCGGCGCCATGATCCCAAAACGGCCGGTCGAGTACAGGTACGCGGCGAACGCCGGGACCGGCGTCTTGAGGTTGACCTGCACGGTGAGCGGGTCGACGACGTTCACGCTCTGGATGAACCCGAGATAGATCGTGAACAGCGGCCCTTCCGCGGCGGCGACGCCGCCGGGCAGGGACGCGTAGGTGTCGAGGTTCAGCTTCACCGCGTTCGCGTCGAGCGCCTCGCCGTCCTGGAACTTGATGTTGGGCCGCAGCGCGATGGTCCACTGGGTGGAGTTCGCGTTCGGCGTGACCGACTTGGCGAGGTACGGCACGGCGACGCCCTTGCTGTTGGGCACGGTGAGCGTGTCGTAGATCGCCGCGACGACCTGGATGCCCGAGATGGCCAGCTGGGCCCGGCTCAGGCAGTAGTCGGTGGTCTCGGCCTCGAGCCCGAACTTGATGTCGCCGCCACTCTTCTGGCCGCCGCGCGCCGCGCCCGCCGCGCCGCCGAGGGCGCTGACGGCGGTCCCCACCATCGCCGCGATGGCCACGATGGCGAGGACGCGGACGAGGCCGCGAGGTGCATGCCGGTGCCGATCGGCCACGTTGTTCCCCCCAGAACTGATGGGGCCTGCTTGCCCCTGGGCCGTGATGTGCGCCGTGGTGGGCCTGTGACGGCCGTCACGGTGTCGCCACTCTAGAAGCCCGCTCCGGGCTGTCAATGGCGGCGCGGCGCACTCTACCGGGGGGTAACCCCCACCTGTCGACGCCGTCCCAGGTACCGTCGGCCCCGATGGGGCCGCGCTGGCTGCGGGTCAGCCCCTCGTGCCGGATCGATCGCGACGAGGTCGTGGTGCGGGTCACCCGCTCGGGGGGACCGGGCGGCCAGCACGCCAACACCTCCGACACCGCGGTCGAGGTCGCCTTCGACGTGGGCGCCTCCCGCTCCCTCGACGCCCGGCAGCGGGCTCGGCTGCTCGACCGGCTCGGCCCGGTCGTGCGGGCCCGCGCCGCGGACACCCGCTCGCAGGCCCGCAACCGCGACTTGGCGCTCGAGCGCCTCGCGGCGCGGCTCGCCGCCGGGCTGCGCTACCCGCGTCCGCGCCGCGCCACGGCGCCGTCCCGCGCCGCCCGCCAAGCCCGCGTCGACGCGAAGCGCCGCCGGGGCGACGTGAAGCGGGGCCGGGCCCGTCCGTCCCGCGACGAGACCTGAGAGGCTGCGACCGTGCACGTCGTCGTCGCCGTCCTCCTCTCGATCCTCGGGGTCCTGCTCATCCTCGTCGTCTTCGACTCGGCGCTGCGGACCTTCGTCCTGCCTCGCGGGGTCGTGACGCTCCTGACCCGGACGTTCTTCACCAGCCTGCGGAAGGTGTTCGACGTCTTCGCGCGCGAGAGCCGGACCTACGAGGCGCGCGACAGCGTGATGGCCCTCTACGGGCCGCTCGGGCTCTTCGGGCTCGTGTTCACGTGGATGACGATCGTCATCCTGGGCTTCGCGCTCATCTACAAGGGTGCGCTCCAGGTCGGGACATGGCACCGGGCGTTCGAGCTGTCAGGGTCCTCGTTCTTCACGCTCGGCTTCGTCGGCGTCCCGCCGGGCATCCCGAGCTACTGCCTCGTGTTCATCGAGGCCGGGTCGGGCCTCGGGCTCCTCGCGCTCCTCATCGCCTACCTGCCGACGATCTACGGCGCGTTCTCGCGCCGGGAGCTCGCCGTGGCGAAGCTGGCCACCCGCGCGGGCACCCCGCCGAGCGCCATCGACCTGCTCACCCGGTACCACGCCATCGGCTGGACCGACCAGCTCCCCGCGCTCTGGGAGCAGTGGGAGGAGTGGTTCGCCGACATTGCCGAGACGCACACGTCGCTCGGCGTGCTCACGTTCTTCCGCTCGCCCAACCCCGACCGGTCCTGGGTCACCGCGGCCGGCGCCCTCCTGGACGCGGCGTCGCTGGCCCAGTCGACGCTCGCCATCCCCTGGTCGCCGCAGGCCGGGCTGTGCATCCGCGCCGGGACGATTGCGCTGCGCGAGATCGCCTCCTTCTTCGGTGTCCCGTTCGACCCCGACCCCCGCCCCGACGACGCGATCAGCATCGCCCGCTCGGAGTGGGACGACGCCTACGTGCGCCTCGGCGGCGCCGGCGTGCCGGTCCGGCCCGACCGCAACCGGGCCTGGCGCGACTTCGCCGGCTGGCGGGTCAACTACGACGCCGTGCTGCTCGGCATGGCCGGCATCACGATGGCGCCGTACGCGCCGTGGTCCTCGGACCGCTCCCTGCGGTACCGGGCGCGCCTCGTCCGGCGCCGCACCCCGACGACCGGCTGACCCGCGGCCGCGGCGCGCGGCCGAGTGCCCGCGAGCCACCCGGACCTGACATCTGCGTCAGGGGACATGTGGCTAGAGTGCCGGGAATCGTCGGTCGACTGGGGGGAGTACCGATGCGCTGGAACAGGTCCGTGCGGGCGATGACCGTCGCGGTGGTCGCCGCCGCACTGAGCCTGGCGGTGGCCGCGAGCCCCGTGGGCGCGCAGAGCAGCAGCGCCAACGGACGACCCGGCGTCACGGCCACGACGATCAAGGTGGGCGGCGTGGCCGGGGTGACGAACCCCGTCGGCCAGCCGTACGCCTCCGGCTTCGACGGCCTCCAGGCGTACTTCAACTACATCAACGGCAAGGGCGGGGTCTTCGGCCGCAAGTTCCAGCTCGTCGCCAAGCTCGACGACCAGTCGCGCGCGTCCCAGAACGTCGAGGAGTCGCGCTCGCTCGTCGAGGAGGACCACGTCTTCGCGGTCGCGCCGGTGGTCACCCAGATCTTCGCCGGAGCGAGCTACCTGGCGGGCAAGGGCGTCCCGACGTTCGGCTGGAACATCGACACCGGCTGGCAGACCGGCTACCCGACCCCGGGCGCGATCAGCCCGACGGGCGGGATGGGTGCGGCGAACCTCTTCGGTGAGAAGGGCTCCTACCTCTGCTTAGTGTGCGCGTCGGAGGCGTCCCCCTACATCGCCCAGCAGGTCGGCGCGAAGAACGTCGCCATCCTCGCCTACACGGCGTCGCAGTCGGCGCAGTGCGCGCAGGGCACGGAGGCCGGCCTCAAGAAGTACGGGTTCAACGTGGCCCTGGTCGACACGAGCCTGGCGTTCGGGTTCACCGACCTCGGCTCGGACATCGACCAGATGAAGGCGAAGAATGTGCAGTTCGTCAGCACGTGCATGGACGTCGGGGGTGAGGTGGCCGTCGCCCAGGACCTCCAACGGGCCGGGCTGACGAGCGTGAAGTTCTACGCGCCCCAGGGCTACGACCCCGGCACGCTGTCCAAGTACGGCCAGGAGCTCGACGGCATCTACTTCGGGATCGACTTCGTGCCCTTCGAGGACGCGAGCCAGTTCCCGGAGATGCAGCTCTTCATGAAGTACATGAACGCCGAGCACAAGCCGATCAACGAGCAGGCCCTCTCGGGGTGGATCAACGGCGACCTGCTCTACAAGGGCATCAAGAAGGCCGGGAAGGACTTCACCCAGGCCTCGGTCGTCTCCGCGATCAACGGCTTCAACGGCTACACGGCGAACGGCCTGCGGCCACCGATCAACTGGTCCTTCGACGGCCACGGGCCGGGGACGGAGGCCTGCACCGCCTACGTGGAGGTCGTGAACGGCAAGTTCGTGCCGCAGTTCGGGAAGCCCGGGCAGCCGTTCGTGTGCACGCGCGACAACCCGCTCCCGGACACGCTGGACTCGTCGACCGTCTACTACCGGCCGCCGCTGGCCGGCGAGACGCTGCCGCCCACCGCGACGGTCCCGTCGACGTCGCCGCCACAGCCATAGCGGGGCGGGGCACCCTGTAAGGAGAACAACCGAGACCGGAGTCCGACGAGCTCGTGGGTCAAGTCCCGGCGTGGCTGATCGAAGGGATCCCCTTCGGTTGCGTCTACGCGCTCATCGCCATCGGGATCGTCCTCACCTATAAGACGACCGGGGTCTTCAACTTCGCGTTCGCCGCCCAGGCTTTCGTGGCCGCGGCGGTGTACGTGGAGATGGTCGAGGTCCACGGCGACCCGCGCTGGCTGGGCCTCGTAGTCGCGATCCTCATCGTGTCGCCGCTCTTGGGGCTGGCGTTCGACCGGTTCCTGTTCCGCGCCATGCGCACGAGCGGGTGGCAGGTGAAGCTCGTCGTGGTGCTCGGCATGTTCATCGCCTTGCCCCAGATCGTCCTCGACTTCATCAGCGGCCAGCAGCCGGTGCCGGTGACGGTGCGGTCGAGCATCCCACCAATGCTCGGGATCAACGCCCCGGGCTTCAACATCGGGACCCACTTCGTGTCGTGGGACTTCGCGTTGGCGGCGATCGTCACCGTGGTCACCGTGCTGATCCTCGGGTTCATCTTCCGGTACACCGCGATCGGGCTGCAGATGCGAGCGGTCGTCGAGAGCCCCCGCATGGTCGAGCTGGCGGGGGTGAACTCGGAGCGGGTGAGCGCGGTGGCCTGGATGCTCTCGAGCGTCATGGCGGGCATCGCCGGCGTGATCCTCGCCACGCTGGCCCAGACGCTGAACGCGAACGTCTTCACGCTGCTGCTCGTCATCACGATCGCTGCGGCGGCGTGCGGGCGCCTCACGAGCATCCCGGTGACGTTCTTCGCCGGCATCGCGCTCGGCGTCGCGGACCGGGCGCTGCCCGACATCCTCCAGAGCTGGTTCGGGGTGAGCTCGGCGAGCGAGCTGGCGAAGGACCTGCGGCCGTCGCTGCCGTTCCTGCTGCTGTTCCTCATCCTCGTGCTCGTCAAGTCGATCCGGTCGCGGCGCGAAGCGGCGGACCCGCTCGCGGGCGTCGACCCGCCGCCGCCGGCGATGGCGCACACCTACAAGACGCCCGAGCTCGAGCGGCTCACGAAGATCATCTTCCCGATCTTCATCGGCGGGTTCGTCCTGGTGATGCTGACGATCGTCAGCGGCCTGTGGGTGTTCCGCATCACCGACGGGCTGACGCTCGCCGTCACGTTCCTCTCGATCACGATCATCACCGGGTTCGCCGGACAGATCTCGCTCGCCCAGGCGACGTTCGCCGGGATCGGAGGGTTCACCGCGGCCGACCTCGCCGTCGATCACGGGATCCCGATCCTGGTCGGGGTGCTCATCGGCGCGGTCGTCGCCGCCGCGGTCGGCGCCCTCTTCTCGCTGCCCGCCCTGCGCCTCGGCGGCATCTACCTGACGCTCGCGACCTTGGCCTTCGGGCTCATGGTCGAGAACGTCGTCTTCAACCGACCAGAGATCTCCAACGGCACGGCCGGGATCCATGTGCCGCGCCCCGACTTCGCGACGACGGACCGCTCCTTCTTCCTGCTCATCTTCGCGATCTTCGCCGTCGTCGGCTTCGGCGTGATCTTGATACGCAAGGGGACGACCGGACGATTCTTCCTGGCGATCCGCGGCAGCGAGACCGCCGCGGCGTCGATCGGCATCAACGCGACCGCGCTGCGCGTCACGCTCTTCGCCACGTCGGCCGCGGTGGCGGGCATCGGCGGTGGGCTCATCGCGATGTCGGGACAGGACGTGCGCGTCGGGGACGCCCCGACGTTCCCCACGATCCTCGGCATCGCGTGGGTGGTGCTCGTCGTCACCCTCGGCTCGCGCACGGTGGACGGCGCGGTGAACGCGGGGATCAGCTTCGTCGTGTTCCAGTGGCTGCTCGAGGACGGCCTGCACCTGACGCCGGGGATCTTCCTGATCCTCTTCGGCCTCGGGGCGATCACCTACGCCCGTCACCCCGAGGGGATCGTCGAGTACCAGACCCGCAAGAGCCTCGTCGAGATGGCCCGGGCCCGGGCGCTCGCCGTGCGCGCGAAGGGCCTTGCCGCCCGACACGAGCTCCCCGAGACCTACACGCGGGTCGCGCGCGTCGTCGTGCCGATCGCGGCCGGCCCCGCCCTGTACCTCGTGTACCTGCTCGTCCGCACCGGGACGCAGCTCGACGCCACGATCGTCGGCTCGCCGCCGTTCGTCCGGACGATCGGGCACTGGGCCGACGTGCACAGCCGCACGCTGCTGCCGTTCGTGCTGCCGAGCGTCGCGTTCCTGCTCGTGTGGATGCTGTGGGCCGACCGGGGCCTCGCCCGTCAGCGGGCCGACCGCCGTGGGCCGTACGTGTTCGTCGGCGGGGCCGCGCTCGGCGCGCTGCTCGGCTGGATGATGCACAGCAACGGCCACGTGTCGGTCTTCGGGGCGCACTGGAACCTCTCCGGCACGTTCCTGCTCACCCAGGTGTGGGGTGACCTGCCGGGCAGCACCACCGACTGCGTCCTCCTCGGCACGATCGTCGGCGCGGCCGCGGTCATGTTCCTGTGGCTGCCGTCGCAGGTCCAGCGGGTCGCGAAGGCGAAGGGATGGCTCGAGGCGCCGCTCACCTGGAAGGACGGCCGGGTCCCGGCCGGCATGGTGATCATCGGCGTCTACCTCTTCACCCGGCTGAAGACGGCGACGCCGCCGAGCGGCTGGCCGGTCGCGATCGTCGCCATCGCGCTGACGATCGTGTGGCTCCAGTTCGTGGCGAGCCTCCAGGGCGCGATCAACGAGCTGGCGATCGGCAACGAGGGGGAGACCCGCCGCATCGCCGAGGGCCTCGGCCGGCCCGAGACCGGCCTGACCGCGCCCGCCGCGCTCCCCGAGCCGGTCCCGGCGCCCGCGGGGGGCAGCGAGTGAGCACCACGACGACGCCCGTGGACGCCACGTCGGGCACGACCCGCGCCCCGCTGCTGTCCGCCCGCGGGATCACGAAGCGGTTCTCAGGGATCAGCGCGCTGAGCGAGGTCGACTGCGACGTCCACCCCGGCGAGATGGTCGGGCTGATCGGCCCGAACGGCGCCGGGAAGACGACGTTCTTCAACTGCCTGCTCGGCATGCTGCGCCCCGAGGGCGGGAGCGTCCACTTCGACGGCCGCGACATCACCCGCATGCCGATCCACCGGCGGGCCCGGCTCGGGATCGGCCGCACGTTCCAGCGCCTCGAGCTGTTCTCGGGGATGACGGTCCGCGAGCACTTCCTCGTGACCGAGCGGGCCCGGAACCGCAGCGGCAGCCTCTGGAAGGACCTCCTCAACCTCTCGAAGCCGACGGCCCAGGAGCAGGCCCTCGCGCAGCGGATGCTCGAGATCCTCAACCTCGAGGCCGAGGCCGACAAGCCTGTCGAGTCGCTGAGCCTCGGACGCGGCCGCCTCGTCGAGCTCGGCCGGGCGCTGATGACCCAGCCGAAGATGCTGCTCCTCGACGAGCCGTCCTCGGGCCTCGACGTGCGCGAGACGGCGAGCCTCGCCGAGCGTCTCGCCACCGTGCAGGCCGAGCACGACTTCGCCGTGCTGCTGGTCGAGCACGACGTCGAGATGGTGTCGAGCCTCGTCACCCGCCTCTACGTGCTCGACTTCGGGGAGCTCATCGCCAGCGGCGCGACGAAGGACGTCCTCGGCGACGCCGAGGTCCGCAAGGCCTACCTCGGAGACTTCGAATGACGAGCGCCGCCGCGCCGCCGATCCTGGAGCTGCGCAACGTCGAGGCGAGCTACGGGCCGTTCCGGTCCCTTTTTGGGGTGTCGTTCTCGATCGCCGAGGGCGGGGTCACCGCGCTCCTCGGCGGCAACGGGTCGGGCAAGACCACCGTCGTGCGGGTCTGCTCCGGGCTGCTGCACCCGATCGGCGGCCAGGTGTACTACCAGGGCGAGGACGTCACCCAGCTGCGCGCCTACCGGCTGTCTCGCCTCGGCGTCGTGCACGCCCCGGAGGGCCGCTCGGTGTTCGCGACGCTCTCCGTCGAGGACAACTTGAACCTCACGTTCCGCCAGGCGTTCGGGCGCAAGGGCTGCCACGGCGCGCTCGACCAGGCGTACAGCCTCTTCCCGCGCCTCGGCGAGCGGCGCCGCCAGCAGGCCGGGACGCTCTCCGGCGGGGAGCAGCGGATGCTGTCCCTCGCCCGGGTGCTCGTCCGGTCCCCGAAGCTGCTCATCACCGACGAGCTGTCGCTCGGCCTGGCGCCGCTCATCATCGACGAGGTCTACGAGACGCTCGCCACGATCCACGAGCACGGCACGGCGCTGCTCATCGTCGAGCAGCACATCCGCCAGGCGCTCATCCTCGCCGACCACGTCGTCGTCATGGGCAAGGGGAAGGTGAGCCTCTCCGGGCGCACCGAGGAGCTCGGCGACGTCGGGGAGCGGATCCTGCCCGCCATCCAGGGCGAGCGCCTCTCCGGCAACGGGGCCCAGCCCGGGTCCTGACGCGACGACGCCGCCCCGGCCCGAAGGCGCGGGGCGGCGTCCGCCGGTCGAACGTCTGCTACGAGGAGGGCGGGATGGGCAGCCCGGCCGCCGTGTAGCACTCGTTGCTGGCCTGTGCGGCCACGGCACCGGCACCCGACTCGAGGTCACAGACCGTCGAGGCCGAGATGAACCAGTGGCCGTGCTCGATGAGCGCGTCGCCGGCCTCGGTGATGCCGAGCGGTGCCCCCGTCGTGCTGGTCGTCTTGTCCTTCAGGTACAGGCCATAGGTGAAGGTCAGCGTGTGCTTCCCGTTGCACTTCACCGTGATCATGGTCGGCAGGGTTATAGACGTCGGGCTGGTCAGCCCGGCGGCCGTGTCGAGCTGCTCGCTCAGCGCGTACGACGGGGCGATCTTCGACCCCATGTCCACGTACGTGAACGCGAGGTTCGAGTTCCCGGAAAGGAAGTCGTCCATCGCGACCGTGATGCCCGTCTTCGCCGTGCTCGTCGAGCAGCTCGTGACCTTCGGCGACTTCGGTTGCGTCGTCGTGGTCGTTCCGCCGCCCTTCGCGCCCGCTGGTACCGCCGCGGCGAGGGCCATCACCGTCCCGAGCGCCGCCGCCCCGAGGGCGGCTGTCCAGTGCTTCCTCATGCTCCCCCCTGTCCGTGTCTGACGAGTGCGTCAGGAAGGTAGCACCGGGGTCGCCGCAGGAGACGTCGCGGCCACGCCCGGTGGTTGGTCCCGGGCGTCGGCGCCGAAGAGCGCGGCGTGGGTGACGCCGGCGAGGGTGGTGACGAGCTCGGCCCGCCCGACCCGGATCTGGCGGGTCTCCAGGTAGTAGGTGGCGCGCTCGATCATCGCCACCAGCGCGAGCGCCGCGACGCGGGCGTCGAGGTCGGGCACGGCGGCCCGGACGCGGGTGGTGAGCTCGCGGGCGAACTGGGCGACGAGGTCACCGCCGACCTGGCCGAGCTCGCTGTCGACGATCTCGGCCTCGGTCCAGGTGCGCAGCAGCGCGCTCTGCTGGTCGTAGAGGTCGGTGAACCGGGCCAGCCAGTCGACGAGCGCGGCGTAGCCGTCGCGGTCGGGGGTGAGGGGCGGGAGCGCCCGGGCGAGCTCGACCATCGATTCGGTCGTACCGGCGACGAGGGCCCGGAACAGCTCCTCCTTGCTCGAGAAGTACAGATAGAAGGTGCCGTGCGAGGTGCGGGCGGCCTTCACGATGTCGTCGACGCGGGCGGCGTGGAAGCCCCGGTCGGCGAAGACGGCTGCACCGGCGTCGAGGAGCCGGGCGAGGGTGCGCTGCCCGCGGGCGCGCAGCGCCCGGTCCGGGCCCGGGCCGCCCTGGCGGCCCACCGGCCGCGCCGCGGCGCGCTCGGGATCCATGGTGAACGTCGAGCGTAGCCTGACGCCCATGTCACCTTCTGGGTCGCGCGACTAGCCTGCGCGCCGTGCCCACCACCGCTCCCGCCTTCGACGCGCTGTCCGTCGGCGACGCGGCGCCGCCGCTCGTCGTCGAGCAGCTGACCCGCACGAACTTCGTGCGCTACGCCGGTGCGTCCGGTGACTTCAACCCGATGCACCACGACGACACCATGGCCACGTCGGTCGGCAACCCGTCGGTGTTCGGCCACGGGATGCTCACCGCCGGGCTCATGGCGCGCGTTGTGAAGGACTGGTTCGGGCCCGAGGCGCTGCGCCGCTTCCAGGTCCGCTTCTCGAAGCAGGTGTGGCCGGGCGACACGCTCACCTGCACCGCGACGGTCACGGGCAAGCGCGACGAGGGCGGCGAGCACCTCGTCGACCTGGCCTGCGCGGTGACGAACCAGGACGGCGTCGAGGTGCTGAGCGGCACGGCGACCGCCGCGGTGGCCTGAGTGGGGCTCCTCGACGGGCGGGTCGCCGTCGTGACCGGCTCGGGGCGCGGCATCGGCCGGGCCTTCGTGACGGCGATGGCCGACGCGGGCGCCCGGGTCGTCGTCAACGACGTCGGTGCGGCCCTCGACGGCGCGGGCATCGGCGAGGACCCAGCGACGCAGGTCTGCGAGGAGATCCGGGCGGCCGGCGGGGAGGCGGTCCCGAACCACGACTCGGTGACCGACTTCGAGGGGGCGGGCCGCATCGTGCAGCAGGCCCTCGACGCGTTCGGGCGCCTCGACATCCTCGTGAACAACGCCGGGATCGTCCGGGACCGCACCCTGGTGAAGATGACCGAGGCCGACTTCGACGCGGTCCTGGCCGTGCATCTCAAGGGCTCGTTCAACTGCGCGCACCACGCGGCGGGGGTGATGCGCGAGGCGGGCTACGGGCGCATCATCAACATCACGTCGTCCGCCGGCCTGCGCGGCAACTTCGGCCAGACCAACTACGGCGCGGCGA
This sequence comes from Acidimicrobiia bacterium, assembly GCA_036521915.1. GTDB lineage: Bacteria > Actinomycetota > Acidimicrobiia > IMCC26256 > PALSA-555 > PALSA-555. The sequence goes on from DATDGU010000111.1 coordinate 55,979, forward strand.
AGGCCGCGCTGATGGGGCTCACGTTCATCTGGGCGCTCGAGCTCGGACGCAGCGGCATCACGGTGAACGCGGTGGCGCCGGCGGGTGCGACGCGGATGACCGCCGCGCTCTTCGAGCGCTCGGGCGCCGCGCCACCGCCCGAGCAGGACCCGGCCCTGAACGCGGCGCTCGTCGTCTTCCTCGCGTCGGAGCGAGCCGGCCACGTGAACGGGCAGATCCTCGGCCGCACCGACTACGCGTACACGATCTTCCAGCACCCCAAGCAGATCGCGTTCATGTGGCGTGACGGCGGCTGGACGCCCGAGCTGGTCGCCGAGCACTTCGACCAGGTGCTCGGCCAGCACCTCCAGACGGTCGGCATGGTGATGCCGTCCGGGATGGAGTTCCAGGGCGGGACGCCCTAGCCCGCGCGCCGTGGCCTTCCCGCTCGGCGTCCTCGACCTGGCGTTCCGCCCCGCCCCGCCGCCCGAGGCGGCGCGCCGGGCGGCGGCGCTCGGCTTCGAGCACATCGACGTCGTCGTCGAGGTCGACCCGGCGACGCTCGCGCTCCCGGTCGGCTGCCCGACGGCGTTCCCGAAGCCCCAGCCCGGCTGGTGCTCGACGCCCGCGCCCCGCGACGGGCCGGACATGTGGGAGCGCACGGCGCGCTGGTTCCGGCGCGCGCCCGGCGCGCTCCTCGAGCCGTGGGCCGGCGCGACGGTCTGCTCGCTCGAGACGGTGCGCGCCATGCAGGCCGAGGTGCCAGGTCTGCGGCTGCTCGTCGACACGGGCCACGTCGCGGACTGGGGCGGCGACCCGCTCGAGCTGCTCGAGCACGCCGACCACCTCCAGCTCCGCCAGGGCGGCCCGGGGCACACCCAGCTGCACGTCGACGACCCGGCCGGCGTCGTCGACTTCGCCGCGGTGCTCGCCCGCCTCGAGGCGCTCGGCTATCGGGGCCGGCTCTCGGTCGAGTACTTCGACCTCCCCGAGTACGGGTGGGGCCTCGAGGACCCCCTCGCCTGGACGGTCGCGCTGGCCGAGCACGTCCGGGCGCTCATGTGAGCCGCGCCTGCAGGAAGGCCACGACGTCGAGGTCCTCGACGGCCGCGGTGGCGCGCGCCATGCCGCCCTGGCCGACCTCGGCGCGCTGCCAGCGCTCCCCGACCCCGGCGGTCGACGTCGCCGACGCCCACGCGTAGGTCGCGAACAGCCGGTACTGGTCCCACTGGGTCGCGGCGTCGAGCGTCACGCCGTGCGTGGCGAGCTGCGCGCGGTACCGGTCGAGCCAGGCCCGCTCGTGGGCCCGCCGGGTCTCGGTCGGGACCGACTGGCACAGCACGTACGCCAGGTCCCACATGCCGGCGCGGTGCTGCACCATGCCCCAGTCGAAGAATCCGGGGCGGTCCCCGTCGGCGAAGAGGTTCCCGAGGTGCGGGTCCCCGTGGGCGAGCGTGCGCGGCTCGACGTCGAAGAGTGCGGCGACCTCGGGGGTGCGCGCCCCGTCGAGGTCGCCGACGGCGCGGAACGCCGCCGGGAGCTGGTCGGCGAACTGGTCGAGGGCCTGGGCGATGAAGGGGCCGCCGCCGCCGTAGGCGAGGCGCAGCCCCTCGCCGATGAACCCGAGCGGCCCGCCGTCGAACTCGGGCGAGGACCAGAACCGGGCGTGGAGCGCGGCGAGCTCGTCGACGAGGCGGGTGACGTAGTCGACCAGGTCCGGGTCGCGGGGGGTGGGGAAGCGGGCGCCGCTCGCCACGAGGTCCTCGAGCACCATGACGTAGCGGTCCTCGACGACGGCGGCGTGCCAGACGTGCGGGATTCGCACCGGGGTGCGCGCCGCGACGTCGCGGTAGAAGCGGGCCTCGGCGACGCCGAGACCGACCGCGTCGACGAAGCGGCGCTGACGCTCGTCGAAGGGTGCGAGCTTCACGAACACCGACGCGGGCCGTCCGGGCGCATCGCCGTCGTAGGTGACGCCGAGGCGCACCCGGCCGGTCGTCCCCGAGTGCGCGTCGAGCACCTCGACGGCCCGCACCGGCGCGTCGAGCGCCCCACCCACCCACGCGGCGGTGAGCTCCTCGCGGCGGCCGGCCGGCATCCGCATGGCGTCGGCTGGCGCCATCGGCTCCTCCTCGGTTGGCCGGGCATCATGCCAGCCGCCTCGGGTGCCCCGCCCGGTCGGTACGATCGGAGGTCCTCACCCACGTAAAGGAAGGTGTGATGGCCCGGATCACGATCCTGGACCCCACCGCGACGCCCCCCCAAGTCACCCCGGACCCCGGTCCCGACGCGGGCCGCCTCGCCGGCAGGCGGGTCGGGCTGCGCAGCGACGCGACGTGGCAGTCCTGGGAATGGGTGCTCGACGAGTGGCGTGCCGAGCTGAAGGCGGCCGGCGCCGACGTGACCGAGTGGCACGCCGGCAACCGCATCGGCGACGAGGGCGACCGCACGTTCGCGGAGCTGGCGAGTTTCGCGACCGACGTCGATATCGCCATCGTCGGCCTCGGCAACTGAGGCTCGTGCACTTCGTGGAGCGTCCACGACACCGTGGCCGCAGCCCACGAGGGCAAGACGGCGGTCGTCGTCGTGACAGCAGAGTTCGAATCCCTCGCCCACACCATGGCCGCGAACGCCGGCCGGGTGGGCCTGCGCGTGCACACGCTCCCGTATCCCCTCGAATCGCGCCCCGAGGCCGAGGTGCGGGCCATCGCCAAGCAGCACTGGCCCGCCCTCCTCACCACGCTCGGCGCGTCGACCTGAGATGACCGACAGCCGGATCGCGTCCCGCGTCGACTGCGGCCCCGAGGGCTGCACGATCGAGTGGCTGGCCAGCAGCCGCCTCGAGGTCGAGGACGACGCCGCGGCGTTTCAGAAGCTCGCGACCGACGCCGGGTGGGGTGACGGGCTGCCCCTCATCCCGCCGACCGAGGACCGGGTGCGGGCCCATGTCGCCGCGTCGGGCCGCTTCCCCGACGAGCACCTCTGCGACCTGCCGCCGCGCAACGGCCGGGCCACGGTCGAGAAGCTGGCGATCAACGCGGTGATGGCGGGCGCACCCCTCGCGGCGATGCCGCTGCTGTGCTCGGCGATGGAGGCGATGGCCGACCCGCTCTTCAACCTCTTCGCGCTGAACACCACGACGTCGTGCGTCGCCCCCGGCCTGTTCGTGAACGGCCCGAGCCGCGAGCCGCTCGGCATCCCCTTCGGCGCCGGCTGCTTCGGCGGTCAGGCCGGTCCCGCCCCGGCGATCGGCCGCGCCACGCGCCTCATGATGCGCAACGTCGGCGGCCAGGTCGTCGGCGTGTCGTCCAAGAGCGTGTTCGGCCAGCCCGGTCGGGTCACCGGGATCGTCGTGGGGGAGTGGGAGGAGCGCTCGCCGTGGGCGCCGCTCGCCGAGCGGCGCGGCGTGTCGGGTGACGCGGTCACCGTCCACGGCTGCACGGGGACGATCGACGTCGCCGACATCGTCGCGACGAACGGCGTCGACCTGCTCGAGCTCATCGGGAAGTCGCTCGCCTTCCCGGGCACGAACGCGTTCATCGCCGGATGGCACGGCGCCGAGATCTTCACGTGCCTCGCGCCGCCCTGGGCCGACCTCATCGCCCGCGCCTACCCGGCGATCGAGGACGTGCAGGAGCGGCTCTGGGCGCACGCCGCGCTGCCCGTCTCGTGGTGGCCCGCGCCGCACCAGGTGCAGGCGCACGAGCACGGCCGGGTGGACGACGCCGGGATGGTCCACCTCGTCGAGGACCCCGAGCACATGCTCGTGATGGTGTGCGGCGGGCTCGGCAACCTCCACGCGCTCGCGCTGCACAGCTTCGGGCCGACCCGCGCCGTCACGCGAGCCTTCTGACCCGCCGCCGGTGAGCCGACCCGGCGCGATCGTCATTGGCACCGGGTTCGGCGCGCGCGTCCACTTGCCGGCGATGCAGGCGGCGGGCTTCGACGTCGTCGCGCTCGTCGGGCGCGACCCGGACAAGACGGCCCGCCGCGCCGCGCGGCTGGGCGTCCCGGCGAGCGTCGATCTCGGGTCGCTGCTCGCCAGCGGCGAGGTCGCCGCGGTGACGATCGCGACGCCGCCGGCGACGCACGCCCGGCTCGCCGTCGCCGCCGCCGAGGCGGGCAAGCACGTGCTGTGCGAGAAGCCGTTCGCCCTCGACGTCGCCGAGGCCGAGACGATGCTCGCCGCCGCGGACGCGGCCGGCGTCACCCACCTCATCGGCCACGAGTTCCGCCTCGCCCCGGAACGGGCCGTGCTCGGGCGGGCCGTCGCCGAGGGCCGGCTCGGCCGGGTGCGGCTGGCGACGCTCGTGCAGTTCGTCGCGCTCGTCGCCGACCCGGCGGCGCGTACGCCCGACTGGTGGTTCGACGCCGGCGCGGGCGGCGGCTGGCTCGGCGCGTCCGGCTCGCACGTCATCGACCAGGTGCGCGCCTGGCTCGGCGACTTCGAGGAGGTGAGCGCCCGCCTCCCGGTCGTGTCCGAGCGCACCGGTGCCGCCGAGGACACGTTCGTCGTGCGGTTCCGGCTGCGCAGCGGCGTCGACGGCGTGCTGGCCCAGACGGCGGCCGCGTGGGGGCCGATGACGGGCGTGACGCGCATCGTCGGCACGCGCGCCAGCGCGTGGATCGACGGGAGCGACGCGTGGCTCGCCGACGCCGACGGCACCCGGCGCCTCGACGTGCCCGCCGATCTCGCCCTGCCGTCGCCACCCGAGGAATCGACGGACCCGCGCCACCGCTTCACGCACCTCGAGCTCGGTCCGTTCACCCGGCTCGGCGAGGCGCTTCTCGCCGGCGTCGAGGGGCGCCCGGTGGTGTCGGCCGTCCCGCTCGCGACGTTCGCCGACGGGGTTGCCGCGATGCGCACCCTCGACGCGATCCGCGCCTCGGCGGCGGCCGGCGGCGCGCCCGTCGCCTGCTGACCTACCAGGCCGCCCCGTACCGGTCGCGGTAGGTGTGCTGCGCGAACGGCTCGCGGCGGGGCGGCCCGAGCGCGCGCGCCGGGTAGCCGAGCGGCACGATGGCCTGCGCCACGACCGTGTCGGGCAGCCCGACGATCTCGGCGAGCTCGCTCGACAGCGTCGTGGTCAGGGTCGTGAGCGCCGAGCCCAGGCCCAGCGCCTGCGCGGCGAGGCACAGGTTCTGCACCGCCGGGAAGATCGACGCCGGCACCGTCGCGGGGTGCGCACGCGTCCCGTCAGCGGCGACGACGACGAGCACGGGCGCGCCGCGATAGCCGCCGCCGGCGATGCCGTGCTCGACGTCGGCCATCAGGCCAGGCTCGAGACGCCGCACGGCGAAGTCGCGGCCGCCGCCCTCCCACGCGCGCGCCGTGAGGTCGTGAATGCGGGCGCGGGCCGCGTCGTCGCGGACGACGACGAACACCCAGGGCTGACGGTTCTCGGCGCTCGGCGCGAACGTCGCCGCATCGAGAACCCGCGCGACGACCTCGTCGGGCAGCGGCGTCGACGCGAACGAGCGGCACGCCCGTTGGGCGTGCACCACGTCGAAGACGTCGCTCACGGGCGCTGCTCGCCGACCCGTCGGAAGCTGTTCACGTACCAGATGCGCAGCGCCGGGTGCCCCGTCCAGGCGCGGAACGCCTCGCGGTCGAGCCGCTCGCGCACGAGCGGCGTCATCGCCTGGAAGGAGGTCTCGGGGTCGTCGGTGTCCATCTCGTAGAAGTGCAGGAACCGCGGGTCGCCGCCGTCGGCGTGCTCGTAGGGCGTGACCATCGAGTAGCCCGGGACCGCCGCCTCGGCGATGTGGCGCAGATGGATGAAGTCGGCCCAGTCCCGCAGCGCCGGCGCGTCGGCGGGCTCCCGTGGGCTGATGAGCACGAGCGACAGCCCGACCGTCGGCCGGCCGGTCAGGCGCCCCTGCCCGGGCCGAGGCGTGGCCCGGAAGAGGTGACCGGCGACCCCCTCGACCGCCGCCGGCGGGGCGAAGCCGTCGTCGACCTCATACACGCCGAGCGTGTCGAACTCCGGCAAAACCCGCGGCAGATCGTCACGGTCGCGGTGCACGTTCGTCCACCACGTGGCGCGCGTCGCGCCCGGCCCGCCGAGCACCACCGGGACCCGCTCCGTCGCGTACCGGTCGGGTGCGACGTCGGTCATCTCGAGATAGAGACCCGGCGTGTGGCGATCGTCCACGGCGGGCGAGTCTATGGACGGTGGTGACAGGGGACCCGGGGCCTACGCTCCCGATGAGCATGGCCACCGACGACGGGCCCGACGGCCCTTGGGTCATCCCGGAGGCGGGCTGGGTGTGCCCCGAGTGCGGCTTCGACTTCGACGCCTGCGATCCCCGTGAGACGCCCGCGCTCCTCCGCGCGTTCCCGGACCGCTACCGCGTCCCCCTCGAGCGCGGGCTGCCCGGTGAGGACCTCGACGCGATCCTGCGGGCCCGCCCCTCAGCGACGACGTGGTCGGCGCTCGAGTACGCGTGCCACGCCCGCGACTCGTTCGCGCTCTACGACGACCGCGTGACGACCACGATGAAGGAGGACCGTCCGTCGTTCCCGCGGATGCGCCGAGACGAGCTGGTCGTCGAGCGGGATTACAACCACCAGGACCCCGCCGAGGTGCTGACCGGCATCGTGGCGGCGATCCGTGCCCTCGCCGTCGAGCTCGAGTACGTGCGCGACGGCGCGTGGGACCGACGGGCCTACCGCGACGATCTCGAGATGAGCGTCGCGTGGATGGCCCGCAACGCGGTCCACGAGGGCCGCCATCATCTCCTCGACATCGGGCGCGCGCTGCGGGCGGCCCGCCAGGCCGGCCGAGCCGGGCCGCGCAACCGACCAGTAGCCTGACCCGGATGCCAGCCCGCGAATCGCTGCGGAGCCGCCACGTCCCGGCGCCGGGCCAGGCGGCGATGCCCGCCCCGAACGCGGCGGCGCTCATCCGCTCGAACGGCGAGCATCCGACGCGCGCCGGGCGGCCCGCGATCAAGTTCGCCGACCGGGTGTGGACCCACGGCGAGTTCTACGCGGAGGCGCGACGCTTCGCCGGCCTCTTCCGTGAGCGCCTCCCCGTCGACGGCCCCGCCCACGTCGCCGTCCTGCTCGACAACACGCCCGACTACCTGTTCGCGCTCGGCGGCGCAGCCCTGACGGGCGCGGCAGTCGTCGGGCTGAACCACACCCGCCGCGACGAGCACCTCCTGCGCGACCTGACCCACACGCATTGCAGCCTCGTGATCACCGAGCCGCGCCACGTCGCGCTGCTCGACCCGATCGCCGACCGGCTCCCGCCGGTGCTCACGAGCCGCCGCTTCGCCGACGGCGACGACCCCGACCGGGGGCTCGGCCACGACCTCGCCGACACGCTGGACGCCGTGGACGACACGGACCAGGGCCTTGAGCCCGACGCCGACACGCGCTGGGCGCTCATCTTCACGTCGGGCACGTCCGACGCGCCGAAGGCGGTGATCTGCACCCAGCGGCGGTTCCTCGTCACGGGCACGCGGATGGGCATCATCATGGACCTCGGGTCCGACGATGTCGGCTACATCTGTATGCCGCTGTTCCACTCGAACGCGCTGATGGTCGGGTGGGCGCCGTCGCTCGTGTACGGCGCGTCGGTGGGCCTCGCCCGGCGCTTCAGCGCGTCCCGGTGGCTCGGCGACATCCGCCGCTACGGCTCCACCTACTTCAACTACACCGGGAAGCCGCTGGCGTACCTCCTGGCGACGCCGGCGCGGCCCAACGACGCCGAGAACCCGCTGCGGGTCGCGTTCGGCAACGAGGGGAGCCCCGAGATCGTCGAGGCGTTCGCCACCCGCTTCGGCGTCGACGTCATCGACGCGTACGGGGCCACCGAAGGCGGTGTGGCGGTGAACCGCGACGTCGAGGAGCGCGCCGGCGCGCTCGGCCAGGTCGGCGACAACGTGCAGGTGGTCGACGAGGAGGGCCACGCGCTGCCGCGGGCCCGCTTCGGCCCCGACGGGCGGCTCCTGAACGCGGACGAGTGCGTCGGCGAGATCGTCAACACCGCGGGCGCCGGGCCCTTCGAGGGCTACTACAACAACGCCGAGGCCAACGAGCGGACGCTGCGCTTCGGCTGGTACTGGACGGGCGACCTCGGGTACCTCGACGACGACCAGTACCTCTACTTCGCGGGGCGCAACGCCGACTGGCTGCGCGTCGACGGCGAGAACTTCCCTGCCCAGCCCATCGAGACGACGATCGCCCGCTATCCCGGCGTCGTGCTCGCCGCGGTGTACGGGGTGCCCGACGACCAGGCGGGCGACCAGGTCATGGCCAGCCTCGTGCTGGGCCCCGACGCCTCGTTCGACCCCGACGGTTTCGCCGCGTGGCTCGACGCGCAGGCGACGATCGGCCCGAAGTGGCGGCCGCGCTACCTGCGCCTCCTCACCGACCCGCCCACGACCGGCACGAACAAGATCGTGAAGCGCACGCTGGTGCACCAGAAATGGCGCCGCGACCGGGTCGGCGGCGACCCCGTCTACACGCGCGGGCGCGGCGAGACGACGTACCGACGCTTTGGCACCGAGGACGAGGCCGCGCTGCACGACTCGTTCGAGCGCCACGGCCGGTCCCGCTTCGTCGACCTGTGAACCTCGCGTTCAGCGCCGACGAGCAGGCCTTCGCCGCGGAGATCCGCGCCTGGCTCGCCGAGCACCTCGAGGCGCCGCCCCGCTTCGCCACGCTCGACGGCGAGATCGCGTGGGGCCGCGCGTGGCAGGCCACGCTCGCCCGCGACCGCTGGGTCGGCATCCAGTGGCCCGCCGCCTACGGCGGGCGCGACGCGACGCCGGTCCAGGTCGCGCTGTTGAACATGGAGTACGCGCGGGCCCGCGCCCCCCAGCCGGTCAACCGGGTCGGCGTGAACAACGTCGGCCCGACGCTCCTCGCGTTCGGGACGGAGGAGCAGAAGGCCCGCTGGCTGCCGGCCATCCTCGACGCAAGCGAGCTGTGGTGCCAGCTGTTCTCCGAGCCGGGAGCCGGCTCGGACCTCGCGTCGCTGTCGACGCGGGCGACGCCGGCGGAGGGCGGCTGGCTCGTGTCAGGTCAGAAGGTGTGGACGAGCTACGCGCAGTGGTCGCGCTGGGGAATCTGCCTGGCGCGCACCGACCCGGACGCACCACCGCATCGCGGCATCTCCTACATGGTCGTCGACCTGGAGAGCCCCGGCGTCGACGTCCGCCCGCTGGTCCAGCTGACCGGGGAGGCGGAGTTCAACGAGGTGTTCCTCGACGAGGTGTACGTGCCGTCGCAGCAGCTCGTCGGGGGCCTGCACCAGGGCTGGGCCGTCGCGAGCACGACGCTGTCGCACGAGCGGGGCACGATCTTCGCCTTCAAGGAGCAGGTCGTGCACGAGGGCTACCTCGACGAGCTGTACGCGCTCGCCGACGCCAGCGGCGCGCTCGACGACGTCGAGGCGGCCGACGCCCTCGCGCAGTCGTTCGTCGACCTGCGCGTCCTGCGCCTCCACAACTGGCGGACGCTGTCGCGCCTGTCCCGGGGCCTCGAGCCGGGACCGGAGACGAGCTGGGTGAAGCTGGCCTGGACCGACATGACCCAGCGCCTGTCGCGGGAGGCCGTCGAGCTGTGCGGTGCGGCGGCGCCGCTCTGGCGCGGCGCGGACGACGTGCCCGCCGACGGGAAGTGGCAGCGCCAGTGGCTGTGGAGCGGCGCGGCGTCGATCGCCGGCGGCACCTCGGAGATCCAGAAGAACATCGTCGCCGAGCGGATCCTCGGCCTCCCCCGTTGACGTGGTCCGCGCCCGCGCCCTCGACCATCTCGTCCTGAACTGCGCCGACGTCGAGACGTCACTGCGCTGGTACTGCGACGAGCTCGGCCTCGAGCCGGTCCGGGTGGACGAGTGGCGGGCCGGCACGGCGCCGTTCCCGTCGGTGCGCATCGACCCGCACACGATCATCGACCTCCTCGCCGCCCCGCGGTCGGGTGTGAACGTCGACCATCTCTGCGTCGTCGTCGACCCTGTCGACCTCGACGCCGTCGCCGCGTCCGGTCACTTCGACCTCGTCGGCGACGGGCCGATCAACGGGCTGTTCGGGGCGCGGGGGTACGCCACGAGCCTCTACGTCCGCGACCCCGACGGCAACACCGTCGAGCTGCGCACCTACGACTGACGAGGGCGCCCGCTCGGACTCGGTCAGCGCCGTGGACGAGCTGATCTAGGGCCCGACGGTCGCGACGGGCGCACCGAGGTCACGATGGCCAGCAACGGCCGGCCCTGGATCGACCTCATGGTCGACGCCGGCCACCTCGACGCGGGGCAGGCCTTCTGCGCCAAGGTGCCGGCCGCGATCCCGTCACCGTGACGGCGGCGCCACTCCCGGCCTACAGGAAGCGGCGCATCAGCCGTTCCTTGCGCGGCGTGTAGGGCGGGTAGGCGAGCGCCGGGTCGGGCTTCGTCGACTTGCGGAACACGCCCTTGGCGTGACTGAACGTGTCGAAGCTCGCCTTGCCGTGGTAGGCGCCCATCCCGCTCGGGCCGATCCCGCCGAAGGGCAGGCCCGGCACCGACACCTGGAACAGGGTCGCGTTCACCGCGGCGCCGCCCGAGCTGGTCTGCTCCAGGACGTGCTCCCGGGTCGCCCGAGACCGGCTGAACAGGTACAGGGCGAGCGGCTTCTCCCGCGCGTTCACGTACTCGATCGCCGCGTCGACGCTCTCGACCGGCAGCACGGGCAGGATCGGGCCGAAGATCTCCTCCTGGAGCACCCCGGCGTCGGGTGCCACGTCCTGGAGCACGGTCGGCGCGATGTAGCGCTCGGCGCGCTCGACGGTCACGCCTACGGTCGCCGTCTCGCCGGCGAGCAGCATCGCCAGTCGCTGACAGTGCTGGTCGTTCACGATCCGGCCGTAGTCCGGGCTGTCCTTCGGGTCGGCGCCGTAGAAGTCAAACACCGCGCGACGGATCTGCTCGACGAAGCGGTCCGCGGCCCCACGCGTCACGAGCGCGTAGTCCGGAGCGATGCAGGTTTGGCCGGCGTTCAGGTACTTACCCCAGGCGACGCGCCGGGCCGCGACCTCGAGGTCGGCGTCGTCGTCGACGATCACCGGGCTCTTGCCGCCCAGCTCGAGCGTCACCGGTGTCAGGCGCTTCGCCGCGGCCTCCATCACCACGCGGGCGACGCGACTGTTGCCCGTGTAGAAGATGTAGTCGAACGGCTCGGCGAGCAGGGCCTGCGTCTCGGCCGCGCCGCCCTCGACGACCGCGACGGCATCGGTGTCGAGGTACTTCGGGATCGTGCGGGCCAAGACGGCCGAGGTCGCCGGTGCGAGCTCCGAGGGCTTCCCGACGACGCAGTTCCCCGCGGCGAGCGCACCCACCATCGGCGACAGCAGCAGCTGGACGGGGTAGTTCCACGGCGCGATCACGAGCGCGACGCCGTAGGGCTCGCGCACGAGTCGGGCCTTCCCGGGGCGGGCAATCATCGGCGTCCACACCCGCTCGGGGCGCATCCATGACCGAAGGTGGCGACGGACGTAGTCGATCTCGCTGATCACGAACCCGACGTCGGTCGCCCACGCCTCGGTCGGGGGCTTGCCGAGATCGGTGGCGAGCGCCCCGAGGAGGTCGGCTTCGCGCTCGACGAGCATGAGCCGGAGCCGCTCCAGCTGCTCGCGGCGCCACGCCAACGGGCGGGTGCGGCCCGACACGTAGGTCTGGCGCAGGTGGGCGACGAGGTCCGGGACGGACCGCAGCGCCCCGTTCGGGCTCGCCGCCGGCTTGGGTTCGGTGGTCGTGGTCACAGGGCCTCCTCAACGAGTGCCAGCACCGCGGTGAGGTCGGCGCCCACCGCCACCCCCGACCCGGCCGGGTCGTCGGGCGCGGCGCTGTCGGGCCACCGGTCCTCGCGTCGCAGGTATAGCGCGGTCATGCCGACGGACCGGGGCCCGACGACATCGGGTCCCCACGTGTCGCCGACGAAGATCGTCTCGCTCGCCGGGACGCCCAGCTTCGTGAGCGTGTGCTCGAAGATGCGCGGATGGGGCTTCCGCGCCCCGGCCCACGCGGACGACACGATCACGTCGAAGCCTTCGGCCAGGCCCACCTCTCCGAGCGCCTCCAGGAGCTCCCAGTCCCAGTTCGAGCAGACGCCGAGCGCCAGTCCTCCTCGCCGGAGGACGTCGAGGACTTCGGGCACCTCCGGGAACGCCTCGAGCACCCGGGTCGCGGTGCCCTGCCGGAGCTTCTGGAGGATCTCCTCGTACTCTCCGGGATGAACGTCGACCTCGGCGAGCATGGCGAGCAGCCGCTCCCGCTGCCATTCCTGGTAGTGCTCCCTGCTCTGCGAGTGTTCGACGTGCTCGACACCATCGAGCCCCTCGTTCCACCAGCGGTCCTTCACCTCGTCCGAGACCGCATAGCCGTGCTCGGCGAGGACGACGTCGACTGACATCCACTGTGTGGCCTGCGCGAGCGTGCCGTAGAAGTCGAAGAGAACGGCAGTCACCATGACCCTTGAATCGTAAGGTCACACGGGACATCCGGCCGGGTCGTGATCGGAAAATCCCATCAAAATCCGGGGCCGATGGCGGCCATCTCCGTGGACCAGCCCCGCTTGCCCATCATTTGCCCGTCAAACCTGGCGACACAAGGTGCCACAGGAGACAATCAGACGGCACGAGGACCGAACGTGAGCAGCCTCAACGTCACTCGTTGACATCAGATGGACGTCCGGCAAGGGTCTGCAAAACCCTTCATCTCAAGTGGTGGTGATCGTGTCTTCGGGGGCAGGTCTTTCACGCACATGGCGAGCGGCTCGACGAAGCCTCCGCAGCATGAAGCGGTCGTTCGCCGCGGCCGTCGTCGCGCTGTTGTCGGTCGGCGTCGTCGCCGGCGGTGTCCTCCCCGTCGGCGCGAGCACCGCGGCACCGAACGCGGTCGGGATCGTGACCCTGACGTTCGTGGACCGACAGCGGTCGACACCCGCCTGGAACGGCCAGGCCCGAGAGCCGGAGCGGGCGCTCGTCACCACGGTGCTGTACCCGGCGGTGGGCTCGCCCGGCTCGGCCGGGCCGGTGAGCGGCGCCGCGCCGGATCGGAGCACGGCCCCGTACCCGCTGATCGTCTTCGCCCACGGCTTCGGTGCCACCCCCCAGGACTACGAGAATCTCCTCAGCCACTGGGCTTCCCAGGGCTACGTCGTGGCCGCGCCCCTGTTCCCCCTCACCCACAGCGGCACCCCGGGCGGGCTCGACGAGGGCGATCTCGCCAGCCAGCCCGGCGACATGAGCTTCGTCATCACCTCGGCGCTGACCGCGTCGCGGCACAGCACCGGGACGCTCGCCGGCATGATCGACGCGCGGGTCGTCGGCGCTGCCGGGCACTCCAACGGCGCCATCACGACCCTCGGACTCGTCGCGAACACCTGCTGTCACGACGCGCGTGTCGGCGCGGCCGTCGTTCTCGCGGGACAAGAGAACCCGTTCACGGGGGGCCACGTCGACTACCTGCACGCGCCGCCCCTCCTGCTGGTCCATGGGACCGCCGACGATGACGTCCCGTACAGCGACGCCGAGATGGTCTTCAACCACGCGAGGGGACCCAAAGCCCTGCTGACCGTCGAGGGCGGCGATCACTCGTCGGCCGCCGGATTCGAGGCACCCAGTGCCACGAGCGTCCTCGGGACCACCACCGACTTCTTCGACGCGTACTTGAAGCGTGACCCGACGGCCCGGGGCAGGCTGAGCGCCGACCAGCAGCCCGGGATCACCACGATGCACGCCGCGCTGGCTGCCGGATCAACCGTCACCATCACGACCACGCCGACGCCGAAGCTTGATCTGCACGCGACCGTCACCCCGCACCAGAAGCTCACGAACGGGCAGCAGGTCACGATCACCTGGAGCGGGTACACGCCTGGCGCCACCGTCAACCTCTTGCAGTGTTCCGGACTGGCGACCCAGCCGAGCGATGAAGCACGGTGCGGCTTCGCGAACGCCGTCCTGCTCCATCCCGACCCAACCGGGTCCGGGTCGCTCCCGCTCACGATCGTCACCGGGAAGGTCGGCGACGGCATCTGCGACGCGACGCACCCGTGCACGATCGTGGTCAATAACGCCGGCCACACCGACCCCGCGAGCTCGATCCGGCTCCCGATCAGCTTCGCGGCCGCCTAGCTCGACGGGCCGTCCGGCGCCATCGCGCCGCGAACTCGATCTGGTGGTATCGAACGCGCATTAAGCACGCTGACCCTGGTCGTGACCGACGACGACGGTGGGCTGAATGTGCCGGCAGTCCAGACGGTGTCGCTTACGAGCTTGGAGGCGTCGCTTCGGACCTCGGTGCCGACGGTGGCGTTCTTCTTCATTCGGCCCTCCAGAGGCCGGCGCGCGGAGCTGACTACGCACCACGCTTGGTCGCAGTCGGAGATTGATCGAGGAACGTGGTCAGCACGTTGATGAGCGCTTGGCGCTCCGACGCGAAGTCGTAGTCCTCGGGCGTGAGCATGTTCGTCATCGCGAATCCGCGTAGTGCTGCCCACAGCAGGGCCTCGACGGAGCGTCGTGTTGCGTGCCGGTCACCGTCGGCGAGGAGCTGGGCACCGAGGCGATGCACACCGCGTGCCATCTCGAGGAGCTGGGCTGCGTGGTCCGGGTCGTCGTTTCGTGATGCTCTCGTGTTGATGAGGATCTCGAAGCTGGCCCGGCTGAGCGGGCTCTGGTAGGCCTGCCACCCGGCATCCACGATGGCCTCGATCCGAGCCCGGATGGGTCCCTCCGGGATGACCGGCTGCTCGAGGCAGGCACGGAACTGCTCGTATCCGGCGAGCACGACCGCCGAGAAGAGGCCGGCCCGGTCACCGAAGTGGTACTGGATCACGCCCCATGTGAGGCCGGCTCGCTGCGCGATCCGGTTTGCGCTCGCTTTGGCGTATCCCTCCTCCATGATGCAGGCCGCGGCTTCGCGGATGACCCGAGCGCGAGTGTCGTCGCCGCGCCGGTGGCTCTCGCGTTCCTCCCGGTCGCGCACGGCCTCCACCTGCTGGGCCAACGTCTCCGGTGCCCGCGCCGACCGCGGGGTCAACCCGACGTTCGCCGTGTGTTGCCCCTGGCCGCCGCTCACGGGATACCCGCGCCCCCGCTCATCGTGCCCCCTCCTTGCCAAGATAGAGGTCTCTATGATCATAATGGGCCAGGGACCCGGCCGCTGGGGGCGGGTCAGGGGGGAGCGGCGTGCACGCATTCCGTGGCGCGGCCATCACGCTGACGGTCCTGATCACGCTGGCGGCCTCGCCGGTCACGGTCTCCGCGCAGACGGGGGGTTCGGGGAGCGCGCAGCAGGCCACCGATGTCGGGATCACCAGCTCGACGATCCGCATCGGCGTCGTTGCCGACGTCGACAACGCCTTGGAGCCCGGGCTGTTCGCGGGCTCGCCGGCCGCGGTCGAGGCGTTCGCGGCGTACATCAACCGGCACGGCGGCCTCGCCGGACGAAAGCTGGTCGTCGACTTCCTCGATTCGCATCTCAGCGACAGCGATGCCCGGAACGCGATCATCACGGCGTGCCGGCAAGACTTTGCGTTGGTGGGCACTGCTGCGCTGTTCCTCAACAACGTCGATGACATGGTCGCCTGCCAGGACCAATCCGGGGCATCGACCGGCCTGCCCAACATTCCGATCGTGCAGACGTCGCTGGCTGACCAGTGCTCCCCGGTCTCGTTCGGGGTGAACCCGCCGCAGCTCGACTGCTCGACGAAGTCTCAACATCCCCAGACGTTCCGAGCGAACCAGGGGCCCGTCAAGTACTACCTGCGGACCCGTCCCGGTCTGCACGGCATCGAGATCTACGCGAGCGACATCGCCGCGGCCGCGGCAGCTGGCCTGGTCCTGGCGCGGGGCTCGGAGGCGGGCGGCGTCAAGTCGGACGGCGAGCTCGGCATCTCCGCGTTGGCGCCCCAGTCCGGCTACAGCTCGGCCGTGGAGCAGATGAAGGCCAAGGGCTCCAATTACGCCCTCGACACTGCGGCGTTCCAGCAGATGGTCGCGCTGCGCAAGGAGGCTGCCCTGCAGGGCATCAACCCCAAGAGCGTGGTGTGGGACTGCTGGTCGAACTGCTACGACAAGCGGTTCATCCAACAGGGCGGAGCCGATGTCGAGGGCCAGTACGTTGCGCTGTCGGCCCTTCCCTTCAATGAGACGAAGAGCAACGCGGCACTCGCGACGTACGTCAAGTCCACCGGGTCCGACAAGGTTGACGGCTTCGGCGAATACGCATGGATCGCATCGCTGCTGTTTCGGGATTCGGTCAACGCCATCGTCAAGCGAGGCGGGGACAACGCCCTGACGCGTAAGGCGCTGCTGGCACAGCTCGCGTCGACGACGAGCTTCAACGCCGACGGGATGTGGGGTACCACCAACATCGGTCAGCACCTCGCAACCCCATGCTTCCTCATCATGCAAGTCAAGAACGGACAGTTCACCCGCGTCTACCCGACCACCCCGGGCACCTTCGACTGCAAGCAATCGAACGCGATCAACATCAAAGCTGACCTGCTGTCTGGCTGAGACCAGCCCAAGCACCGAGCACCGGCGCTCGATCCTTCAGTCAGCAGACGGAGACAACATGCCTAACTTCACCTTGGAAGAAGTTCGTGAAGCGTACGAGCACTTCAAGGCGGTTTCTGACGAGTGTGCCGCCACCGCGGACTACAACGCCTTCGCGGACCTTTTCACCGAAGACTGCACATATGTCGAACATGTCTTCGGTGAGATGCACGGCCGCGAGGAGGTGCGAAACTGGATCGTGCCGCTCATGAAGGCATATCCCAACAACCAGATGGCGCGATACACACACGATTGGGTTCTCTTTGACGAAGCACACGCTCGTGTCGTGTTCTGTGCACGGACGCACATGGCCGACCCCGGCGACGGGAGCTCGCACTCAGCGACGAACTGGTCGATGATCGACTACGCGGGCAACGGGCTCTTCTTGCGCGAGGAAGATATCTCCAACCCTGCAAACTTCGGCGCTCTGCTGACGGACTGGCAAGCGGCGAAGGACAAAGCGGGCTCTTGACGCGCACGACTTCCTGCTCGTGACGGCCGACGACGGCGGTATGGACGGCCTCAACCAGCCGGTGGCGGGGGAGGTCCGGGACCCCTATCCGGAGTTCGTGCAACTACGTGAGCGCTCGCCCGTCGTCCGCCAGGAATCCGTGTTCGAGGGCGCCCCCCCGTCATATGTCGTGTACCGCCACGACGACGTGATGTGGGTCCTGAGGGACCACGAGACGTTCTCATCGACGGTCATCGCTGAGGGCATGGGCGACGTGTGGGGCAGAAAGATCATCGTGGGCATGGATCCCCCGGAGCACCATCGCCACCGCGCGCTGGTCTCCGTGGCCTTCCGGCAGCGCACGCTCACCCGATGGGAGGAGTCACTCGTCGGGCGTGTGGTCGACGAGCTGATCGATGCCTTCATCGACCGCGGTCGGGCCAACCTCGTGAGCGAGTACACGTTCGGCTTCCCCGCCAAAGTCATCGCGGGTGTCCTCGGCCTCCCCGAAGACGACTACGAACAGTTCCAGCGCTGGGCGATCGGGATCATCAACGTGTCGCGCGACTGGGAGCGAGGCATCCAGTGCGCGGGGGCGCTGCGGGAGTATCTCGCCCGTATCGTCGATGAGCGTCGTGAAGAGCCCCGTGATGACCTGGTGACGGATCTCGTGACGGCCGAGCTCGATGGCGAGAGACTCGACGACGAGGAGATCTTCTCCTTCCTGCGGATGCTGCTACCGGCCGGCATCGAGACCACGTACCGCTCGAGCGGAAACCTGCTCCACCTCCTGCTCACCCACGGCGAGCAGCTCGACGCGCTCCGCGCTGATCGGTTGGTCATCCCCCAAGCCATCGAAGAAGGGCTCCGCTACGAGTCGCCGGTAGGGCTGACACTGCGGGTCACGACCAAAGCGACGTCCATCTCCGGCGTGGACATTCCGGAAGGGGCGGTCGTCGCGTCGATGCTGTTCTCAGCCAACCGAGATCCCGAGGCCTACGACAACCCGGAACAATTCGACATCTTTCGGGAACCAACGCAGCACCTGTCCTTCGGCACAGGGCCACACTTGTGCCTCGGTATGCATCTCGCTCGCATGGAAACACGAGTCGCACTCAACGCGCTCTTCGACCGCCTGCCCAACCTGCGCCTCGACCAAGACGAGGCGCAGCGCGTCGACGCACACATCCATGGCGACACGCTGTTTCGTAGCCCAACCGCGTTGCCCGTCGTGTGGGGCTGAGTTCCGCTGCTATTCCAGCGCGCACCTTCCACGAGCGGCACTCGACGGCTTGTCTATGGTGCGTTGATGGAGTTTTCGTGTGCGTTCGCCACCAGCCTCGATACGCCCGAGCACGTACGGATCGCTGAGGCGCTCGGATACCGACGGGCTTGGGCGTACGACTCGCCGGCGCTGTACCCGGACGTGTGGGTGGCGCTGTCATTGGCAGCCGAACGCACGGAACGAATCGGGCTGGGTCCGGCGGTGCTGGTGCCCAGCCTGCGGCATCCGATGACGAACGCTGCTGCGATCGTCGGGTTGTGTGCGCTCGCGCCCGGTCGCGTGGCGGTTGCAGTGGGCTCGGGTTTCACGGGCAGGTACACGTTGGGCCAGAGGCCAATCCGATGGGCTGACGTCGAGGTCTACGCGCGGGCGCTGCGAGCGCTCCTGGCGGGTGACACCGTCGAGTGGGAAGGGCGGCCCATCCGGATGTTGCATCCACCCGGCTTCGGCGCCGCGCGGCCAGTCGACGTCCCGCTCCTGATCGGCGCTGATGGCCCGAAGGGAACGGCGGTTGCCGAAGCCATAGGCGACGGGATATTCGCCGCCGGGGTCCCAAACGCCGCCGCCACCGGCTGGCACGCACTGTTGCAGTTCGGCACCGTGCTTGGGCCGGGCGAGGATCTGCGAAGTCCTCGCGTCCTCGACGCCGCTGGCCACGGTCTGGCCGTCGCATATCACGCGATGTTCGAGCGTGGCGGTCCCGACGCGGTGCGAGGACTTCCTGGAGGCGAGGCATGGCTGAGCGCGATCGAGTCGCTCCCCGCGGCCGACCGACACCTCGCCACTCACGAAGGCCACCTTGTCCATCTCACCGATCGCGACCGAGTCGCCGTCACCGAGGGCGCTGAGCTCCTGGGTGCATTCACCCTCACCGGAACGCCCGCGGCTCTGCGGAACCGAGTTGCAGAGCTCGCCGCCGGCGGAGTCACCGAGGTCGTCTACCAGCCTGCCGGCGCGGACATCCCCGGCGAGCTCGACCGCTTCTTCGCGGCTGTGGCCTGACGCTCACCCCGGCAGACGGCACCGAACCCGCCGCCGAAGCGCCGCTCGTGGAACCGATCGTTTGGTCAGACGTCGGAATCATCCGGCACCTGGGTAGGCGTCGGGCTCCGGCGCGGTCCGAGTCCGTGGCAAATCGGTCGGCGAGCTTGCTTCTCGTGATGGCTCGACAATCCCATCAGCATCCCATCAAGTTCGTGCACAACAGGTCACATGAGAGCCCGTGACGTCCATGATCACGCCAACTCGATTGGCGATGAGTAACGCCAAGGGCTTGTATTCGCAGTCTTGACGCTTGAAGTCGAAGTGGACCGCCCGCACGGTAGCGGCTCGTCCTTGCACCTCAGCCGTGGCCTCGGTTGCCGGAACGCCCGTGCGATCCCATCAGCATCCCATCAGACAGAACGAGTTCAAGCAACGAGTGACGGATCGGAATCTCGGCTGGCACGTGACGACTCAACCAGACTCGAGCAGCCGAATTTCACACCTCGGTCCGGGTGCGTTGAAGAGTCGAGCATCGGCTGTCAACAGGGGGCAAGCAAGCCCCTCAGCAAGGGCAACATACGCCGCGTCATAGGCGGAGACATTCGTTCGGAGCTCGAAGGCCCTTCGAAGCAGGGGCAAGCCCGGGTACCGCTCGACGTCGAGCTCCGTGAGGTCATCGATGGCTGCGGAGAATCGAGAGTCGGACAGGGTTCCGGCGAGCCACCGCTTCCGCAGGACCGAAACGGTCTCAACGTCGACGAGCTCGGGCGCGCTCAGGCCGTCAGCTCCTCGTACGACCTCGCGCGCTGCGCCCCCATCGGCCCCGTCGTCGGCAACGACGTTGGCCAGAACGGAGGCATCGATGACGATCAACGTGACGCGCGCTCGTCGGTTACGTCGCGACTTGCCTGACGCAGTCCGACCTGGCCGCCACGGCGACGTGCGATGCGGTCGAGCACCTCGTCGAGCGGTGGCTTCTCGGCCAGCCGCCTGAGTTCCGCGGCCAGGTACTGCTGTAACGACTGGCCAGCCCGCTCAGCGCGGCGCTGCAGAGCTGCGTGTACCTCATCAGGGATGTCACGTACCAGCACGTTCGGCATGCTTGCAGTATGCTAGCAGCGCAAGCGAAATGCAAGCGCTTCGCCACCGCCCTATGTGCAAGTCAAGCCAGGTCAGAGCGAGCTTCTAAGTCGTGCCGTGGAACAAGATTGAGTTCATGAGGCTGCGGTCCTTTGGCGGGGAGTTCGTCGTTTGCCGGCTCGATCCAGAGGCTGATCTGCCCGTTTGGCTTCCGAAGTCGGCCTGGTGGAGTGCGAC
>DATDGU010000112.1:0-19121 GCA_036521915.1 Acidimicrobiia bacterium
AGACTGGCGGGACGAATACAACCACTACCGGCCACATCAGTCCCTCGCCTACCTCACGCCGGCAGAGTTCTCCCGGCAGTGGCATGCTGAACACCAACCCAGAACCTCATAGCAAGTGGACCGACGAATGGGGTCCGGTCAAGCCCGTGCTCCGACTCGCGATTCACCGGACCGCGAGTCACATTTCTCGCTCCCCGCATGATTATGAGCCGGAACCGGGCTGGTAGGTCTAAGCCGAGCGCCCCCTCCGACGACGGTTATCGTGCGCCGAGGAGGACTCGCAGATGCCTGGCCTTGCGATAATCACCGAGGCATGTATCGATGTGAAGGATCGAGCGTGCGTGGATGTTTGTCCCGTGCAATGCATCTACGAGTTCGATCCTGAGAAGAACGTGCTGTTCTCTGAGGTTGAGGCTGGTAGTGGCGTCACTGAGAACACCCACCAGCCGAACCCAGCGGCGATCGCGATCTTCGATGACAGCATCTTGTATGTGAACACTGACGAGTGCACGTCATGCACTGCCTGCTATCAGCCCGACGTGTGTCCGGTCGGAGCGATCTACTCCGAGGAGCACGTTCCCGACGGGAGTCCGAAGGCGAAATACGGCGCCAAGGACCCGAACAAGGGTCACGACCACACCTTCTTCATCCAGCACAGCCGTGACGTCTTTGCCGACTAACACGAGATCGCTCTCGACCAAATCTTGCAGACCACTAACGAGCCAGGTCTCTCGTGGCTTCTGGATGAGTCCGACCGACGGTGACCGCGAGTGCCGCGGAGCGGGCAGCGATCTGTCACGTCACCAGGATGAAACGGGAAGGTCGCCACCGCCTGGCCGCCCGTCCCGCCGACACCGCCCGTGCCAGCGGTTGCGTTGCCGCCATTGGCGCCCGCCACCGCGACCGTGAGCGAACACACGCTCCCGTCACGGTGTAAGTCTGCGCGGCCCCCGTGAACGCAAAGGAGAGCGGAGCTGCCGCCGCCGCGCCACCCAACGCCACCACGCCCGCCAGCGCCGTCGCGACCACGCAGAGACTCGCACCCGCGACCCGCAACCGCACCCGGCCTCCCTCCGCCTCGCCTGGCCCACAGGCTCAGAACCCCCGGAACATCACCGGCCCGCCAAGACGTCCCGGACCGCCTCTGGCCGTCAGCGCCGCGGAGCTGCTCACCCGGCGCTACTCAGACATTCCGACGACCAACTATTGCGTACTGCTGGGCGAGGAAATCGTCGAGGCGGCCTCGGAGTATGCGATTCGCAACGGCCACGCGCCCTCGTTCGCTCCCCGCCCATTGGAGGCGCTGGACGCGTTCGACTGCGTAACCCGTTGACCGCAATAGTTCGATCGCAGTCGCTCGGGTGAAGAACCGAAGGTGTGTGCGATCGAGGATGCCGCAGTCCCGATAGTCCCATCTACCCCCGATGAGCAGAGGGCGAAGGACCGAGATGTGCCGGACGTTGGGGATCGAAACGACGACCACAGCGTCGGGCCTCAGGAAGCTATGGGTCCTCCTCAGAGCATCCCACGGGTCGATGAGGTGCTCCAGCACATCGTTGAAGACGACGCAGTCGAACTTCTCTCCGTCGGCGATGTCGGCAGGAAACGATCCCACGATCCGGGTTTGGTATGCCTGAGGACGGTTGGGTGGGGATGGCGT
Organism: Acidimicrobiia bacterium; assembly: GCA_036521915.1. GTDB lineage: Bacteria > Actinomycetota > Acidimicrobiia > IMCC26256 > PALSA-555 > PALSA-555. The sequence continues at coordinate 1,661 of DATDGU010000112.1, forward strand.
CGGGTCGATGCCCCAGATTTCCATTGCCGGATAAGCCGCGCGGAGAGCGGCACCAAAACGCCCCGTCTCACAGCCGACTTCGAGAAGCCGTCGCGTCGACGCAGGTATGAACTCGAGCATTTCTGCGCGCTCGAGGTCGTAATCCACCCGAGAGAAGGTAGTCCGCGAGGCGCAGAGAAAGGAACTCTCGAGGCTCGGTCACACCATCGGGCCTTCATCGTCGGAGTCGAGGTCGTTCTCGGCGTCTAAGCGGCGTTGCCCTCGGCGCTCAAAGTAACTCCTACCGAGTATCTCGAGCTGCTCCCGATCATTACGTCTTGCGACTTGACATGAGCAACCGTGAACCATCCAAACCAATGCTGACGCGCCCTTCCAAAACCGTGAGTCCACGAGGTACCTTGACGGTGCCGACGCAGTAGAGCCCACGAGGGTTGGGGGGAGGAAGTTTGACCGGCACGGTTGGCGGGATTCTGCTGCTGGGCCGGATCCTGTTCTCGGTCTTCTTCTTGTCGTCAGGCGTCGCCCATGTGAAACGACGACACACGATGGTGGAAGACGCGAAGGCTTCGGGATTCCCAGTTCCGTTGCTCGTCGGATGGCCTGCCGGACTGTGGCTGTTGGCCGCGGTCGTCTCCATCGCGGCGGGAGTATGGCCAGAAATCGGCGCGCTAATGATCGCGGCGTTCGTGATTCTCGCCGGATTGCTATTCCACCGATACTGGAAGGTGGACGATCCCGTGCAGCGTCAGATGCAGCAGATGTACTTCCTGCGGAATATCACCTTTCTCGGCTCCGCGCTATCGCTGTTCGCAATCTTTATGGGCACAGGAGAGAGCCTTCGGTTTGTGCTGATCGCCCCGATCCTCAATGTACACCTCTAGGCGATGTAGCGAGCACCCGCCGCACCAACAGCAACCGACTCGACGGAACGAGCTTGGCGTTACCGTGAAACCTGCGCGGCTCACGTCCGCACCGGCGATGGCATCCGAAGGGACGTTGGCGCTGTGCGACAAACCCCGGCAGCAGCGCCGCGGCGAAACTAAAAAAGCACCGACCGGACGGAGGAATCAGGGCGCCGGCGGGCCGCCGCTGTCGGGTTGCCCGCCCGCATCAGTGCCGGCACCCGCTCCATTCCGGTTGCCCTGATCGCCGGATGGCGCAGACACCTCACCGTTCGCCGGCGAACTCTGGCCCGAGGCGGATAGGGCTAGGCCGCCCGGCGCGCCACCGTTCGCCGGCGAACTCTGGCCCGAGGCGGATAGGGCTAGGCCGCCCGGGGCGCCACCGTTGCTCGGTACGCTCGGGCCCCGGACAGCAAAGAAGCGCACGGTGCTCAGGTTGCGCGTCGAGGCGCCGAACGTGGCACTGGTGCCTCCCGGCGAACCGATGGTGCTCCCGCCGCTGTTGCCCGCGCCGACGGAGGCGGTTAGCGATGCTGTGGCGATGGTCGGCGCAGGGCCGCCGCTGCCGAGCGGCGCGCCGGTTACAGCAGCTCCGGCCAGCGGGATCGGAGCAGAGGGCAGTGATGGCGTTGCGCTCGCAACACGGACGGTGGGCTGGATGCGCGCGACGACGGTGGACCCTCCAACCGGTGTCGTGACAATGGGTGGTGCGAGTCCGCCCGCGTTGGAGGATGGCGCTGCGCTCGCCGGCGGCCCGGAAGCAATGGCCGGGGTTGGACCATGAGTGGCGCCTCCCAGCAGACTCTGTCGCGAGCGACTCGCGCGCCCAACCAGTACCGGCCCCCCAAGGGTCACACTGGCGATGATCGTTGCGATGCTCAGCATGACGGCACCGACGCCCACGCGTTGGAGTATCGGTGTTTCGCGGCGTGTCCATTTGTCGAACGCCCTGAGCGCGCCGGCGAGCGCAACCGCCGCCTGCTTGGTCCCGGAGCCGTTGGCCGACGTCGCCTGTCCGTTATGAGTCTCAAGCCGGGGACGTCGGGCGGCGGTAAACACGACGGCGAGCCGGGAGGGTGGTCGCACAGGAAAGCTGATCGTGATGTCGAGCAGCGCCGCGAGGGCCAAGCCGTGACGTTCGAATCTTCGCACGAACATGAAGGCCGCGATACCGGTTCCGATCACCGCTGCCCACCACAGGAGACGCAAGCCAGAGGGTTGCGGCACCCAGATGCTGACCGCGACCGAACAGCCCACCGCGGCCACGGCCGGCGCGATGATGGTGGCGCTCCCCAGAATCCTGGCGCCTAAGGGATGGCGTACCCATCGACCGCCGCCCTGCCTGCCATTCGCACTCACCAGGTCACCTGGTCCTCGTATTGCTGTGGCGCATCCGCTGCACACTGACCGTCGTCGTGTCCTGCTGTGGGAAACGAGCCGGCGCGACGGCCACCGAGCCGCGGTTTCGGGCCCGGAACAGCACCCAACTCCTTCGCGCACGATAGCGGCGGCTTCGGACGGAGAAAAGTGCGCTCCGTCCAAAGGCGAGTGAGCTCGGACCAACTGTTGGGATCGATTAATTCAATCGCGGAGCATGCTGTCAGCCCGGCCGCTACAGAGCGTGAACGATCGGTGACTCGGAGCGGTCGTCGCTTGCTGGCTGCGTCTCGCAGAAGAAATGACGGCAAAAGGACACCCGGAGCGGGGAAAGGGAGCATGGAAAGACCCTCGAAGAAGCGTGCATCAGTGGGCTCGGCGGTGTCTAACCCTCTCCTTCCACCCGTTGCGAGGCGTCCATCCTCAGTCAACCAGGACGGCCCGGCGCGATCGCCTCTAGGTGGTTCCACGGGATCTTCGAGAGGATCGCATACGCAGGTGTGGATCCGAACAAGCTGGCGTACGGATCACGCTTGCCGGATGCGATGTATGGCTGGCCATCTTCGGCCGTAATCGCAACGGCACCCGACGTGTCGGTTACCACCATCCCGTAGGTCTGGAGCGCCTCGGCGATCGTCACACCGGCCGGCGGGAGCCCTAGTCGGGTCACGTCAAGGGTGGGGTCAAGCCGAAAGCGCGTCCCTTCAGGGATCGCATCGCCAGCGATCGAGTTGCCGTCGTTTCGGTTCGCTGGGGGCACCTGAACTCCGGCGGCGGCGTCAATCACGCTGACGGCCAACGGGTGGCGGATCTGGCCCGCTTGGAGCTCCGAAATTTTGACGGTCGTGGCGAGGTACGACAATCCGCTCGCCGACAGCCCATAGGGACTCGGAAAGACGCCGCTCGATCGGCTGACGTGGGTCATCCGGCCGCCCCAGCACGCAGTCCAACTGCCGTCGGCGAGATGTTGGGCTCTCCACAGCTCCCACTCGGTGTCAGTCGACGGCTGCGACACCACCAGCGCGCTGTCGGTCCCACTTGCAGGCTGGGCGTTCGACGGTATCGGCACCGCGCGAAACTGCGAGACCAACCCTGGGTCCGCGTTGCAGTCAGGAGTGATCGCCACACTCACGGTCGGCTGGCTGGCCGGAACCGTATAAATCGGGATGCTGTACGCACCGGTATTGATACCCACCCCGCCGTAGTAGGTCTTCCATTGATGGTTGAACCTCGCGACCAGATTGGCTGAGTTCGGATCCAGTGCCGCGTTCGCGGCCAACGGCTTCCTCCAGTCACGGGCCGTCGTCGGTGTCAATCGCTGCGGACAACCGACACCGATGACCATCGCCGCCACGGCCACGTTGAACCACGGCACCACAACCTTCCCGATCCGGGCGGAAGGTTGACCGACGTCAAGTGCCACGAGCCGGATCCATGGCAGGAATGCGTGGGTTGAGCGTGCATCGGTAGCAACCGCAAGTTCCGCGCTGCGAGGGTTCGAGCGGCTCGCGGCAGCAAGAAGGGTGGTTGAGAAGCCTGAGGCGCCCCGCAGCGATCTCCGACGAGCGGCCTCTAGGCCGTGTGGTGAGCGAAACCGTCCGCCACAAGCCGAATCCACTCTCAAAGGGACTAGACCACGCTGAGAGGGGGAGCCTCATGCGGTTCCGTATTCTGCCCTTCTGCGATCGAGAGTTGACGGCGCGAGACCCGAGGCGACGGACGGCCTCTGAACACCCGAGTCGCGTGGAAGCAAGGAGCCTCCTCGCCAGCGCGCATTCGGGCGATAGCGGCCCGGCAACATGCTAGGCGCTGGCTCTATTGCACCTCGTCCGCCCATTGGGCCAACGCGCGTGCCCCCACGCTGGAGTCCGAACCACCGATCGGGCGACAAATCGACGACTACCCCGCCGCTCACATCTTCACTCATCGGAACTCGGGGCCTTTGCGACCTACCAGAACCGCGACACAACACGACCGTTCGAATGTCGGTTCATTCCCCATCGCTCGATCTCTTCTGTCCGGCGGGGCATGTCGCGCTCTTGCCGTCGCTGACCTTTAGCACTGCAGCGGTCGAGTTCAAGTCATCCTCCTGGCCTTCAGCACACCCAGGTGTGAGACCCTGGCGACCGTCGTCGCACACGAGTGGCCTGGCCATCGATGCGATCGCTGGTCTGTCGACCGGCTAGCCCGCACGCTGAGCTAGTGCTTGGTGGTTGCCAGGATCAGCCGTCCCCCGGCGAAGGCAGCGACTATTGGGGACGTCGTCGATGGGCAATGACGACCAGAACCGGGAGTCGGCCGGATCATCCGATCGGCGCCGTGGGCCCCTGAGCTCTTCATCGGGAACGACGTTCTGCCTCATCGGCCGAGCCGCGGGGCACTCACAAGCGACAGGTGCTGCAGCGGCCGCTCACTCTTCGTTCAGGCTGCACGTGAATGGTCACGTTACGTGCTGGAGCCGCCACTCCACGCGTTCAAAGGCGTCCAGAGAGCCGATGAACACAACGGAAAATGGCGACATGCGGGGAGACAGGCGCCCACGGAGAGCGGTAGAGTCACCGTACTTCGACGAAGAGTGGTCTGGGGATGTGGCGAGCCTCCACCCGCCACAGCGGATGATTCTTCTTTAGTTCGGGAGAGCGCGGGGCACGTGAGCGTGACGGGGATTCAGGTTTCTATCGAGGCGAACGAGTGCGACGTGGATGGGCCTCGTATTACGAGCCTGCCGCTCGGGGATGCGGAGACGAGCGGACAGGTCGAGTCGGGCGCGACAACCGTCGCCCAATCAACACGCCGAAATTCGTTTCTGCTGCGGGCGCTGCTCGTCGGACTCGATGCCGCCGGCGTGTTTGGCGTATGGAGCGTCGCCGTTCTGTTGTCAGCGTCTCGGCATCCGGACGCCTGGGGTAGAGCAGCGACGAAGACCGCATTCATTCTCATCATCACCGCGTTCACGGTCGCGGCACTCGCGGCCGAGCATCTCTATCGGTCGCGCGTCTGCGCGGTGCGAACCGTCGAGATCGCTCGCTTGGCTCGCGTAGCTATTCTCTCTGGCGCCGTGGCAATCGTCGTCGGCAATGCCCTCGGTGTCGACCTCTCAACCCGGTTGGCGATTGTGGCTCCCGCGTGCATGCTCCTCGCCCTGGCAACGCTTCGGGAGTCCTACACCGTGTGGCTACGGTCGTGCCGAGCTCGCGGCGAGTTCGCCCGCGACATCGTCGTCATCGGGACCAACGATGAGGCGAGCGACCTCTGTCGACTCCTCCAGGCTCAGCCCGAGCTCGGCTATCGGGTGCGTGGCGTCGTGGGACACCAAGAGGAGTGGCGCGCGCGAGGTAGTGACATCCCTTGGATCGATGAAGCCACCTCGGCGGTCGCAGCTACTCGTCGCTTTGACGCGGGCGCACTAGTCGCGATTACTTCCGTCTCCCCCGACGAGGTCAACAAGGTCGTGCGCGGGTTGCTCGCCCAGGGCGTACATGTCCAGACATCGAGTGGCATGACGAACGTTGGCCATCGGAGATTGCTCGCTGTCCCGACGTCCCACGAGTCCCTGTACTACGTGGAAGCATCTGCGCACCATCGTTGGCAAGAGGTGTCAAAGCGGCTCACCGATGTCGTTGTCGCATCCTTGGCCCTCCTCCTCTCAGCGCCCATCCTGGTCGCCGCAGCGATTGCCATCATGGTCGAAGATCGGCAAGGCGTTCTGTTTCGACAGGAGCGCATCGGCTTGCACGGCCGCCCGTTTCACGTACTGAAATTGCGGACCATGTCGGTGGATGCTGCGACGCGACGCACGACGATCGAGATGCTCAACGAGCGCAGGGATGGCCCGCTCTTCAAGGTCGCAGATGATCCTCGTGTAACTGCGGTTGGACGGTTCCTGCGTTCAACCAGCATCGACGAACTCCCACAGTTGGTGAACGTGATCAGGGGCGAGATGAGCCTCGTTGGACCCCGTCCGGCGCTTCGCGAGGAGATTGCCGCCTTCGATCAGGAGCACCTCGCGCGATTGGACATGCGCCCCGGCATCACGGGCCTCTGGCAGGTCGAGGCGAGGGACAATCCCTCGTTCCACGTCTACCGACGACTCGACCTGTTCTACGTTGAAAACTGGTCCTTGAGATCGGATGCAGCAATTCTTTTTGGCACGATCTCGTCGCTCTTTGGCCGCGCCGTGCAGACCGTGTGCAGCGTCGCATTGCGTGTGCTCCGGCGAGTTCGCTTCGGATCGAAGCGGACTCCTGCGGCAGCAACCGAGATTTAAGGGTCCTTGGATATCCACGAACCGCCTGGGTAGGCACACGGTTCTCGGATAGCGAAGCATGATCCAGAGAACCGCGATGAAGACTTCCGCAAAGGCTGACACGGCTGCTATTGCCCACATGTGCGAACAGATCAGCAAGCACCACGGGTAACGACGCGTGACGGGTGACGCAACACGCCGGGATGTGGCCGTTCGTCTGGGCGCCACCGAGGTAGCTCCCCTCACGCTGCAAGGCGCCGTCGGCGCAGTTATGGACCTCGTCCCCCCAGTTCGCCCACACCTGGTCGTCACGCCGAACGTCGACCATCTCGTTCTCCTCGAGCATGACTCCGAGTTCGCGTCCGCCTATTCCCGCGCATCGCTGCGTGTCGTCGACGGCGCACCCCTTGTCCTTCTCGCCCGCCTTCTTGGGACGCCAGTCCCAGGCCGGATCGCCGGCGTCGACCTCACCCTCGAGGTCCTGACCGCTGCCGAGCATGAACAGCGATCAGTGTTCCTCCTCGGTGGCGAGCCGCCAGTCCTCACACAGGCTCTCGCTCGGCTACGCCAGCTACAACCAGGACTATCGGTCGCTGGATCCGCATCACCGATCGTGGATCTCGACGTTATTTCTCCCAGTGAGGAGGACGCCCTCGCTGCAATTCGACGCGCGCAGCCGGACCTTCTGGTCATCTTCCTTGGTGCGCCAAAGCAGGAGAAGTGGTTCTGGCGACGCGCCCCGTCGCTTCCCCCAACCGTCGCGCTCGCAGTCGGAGGAACCGTCGATTTCATCGCCGGGACAAGGCCACGAGCACCCGGATGGGTGCAATCCGCGGGTTTCGAGTGGCTCTGGCGGTTGTCCCGCGAACCAAGGCGCCTCGCTCACCGCTACCTGGTCCGAGACCCGGAGTTTCTTCGGGTCGCCGCGAGGCAGCTTCGAAGCCGCTACGGGCCGCGGCATCACCGCCGCGGCTACGGATCATCGTCTGGATCGCCGAGTTGATGACACTGGACCAGAAACCGGAATCCTTGATCACCAACACTTGGAGGCGAGGCTCAGCCGAACGATCCGCGAGTTTGCCGACTGGCCTGGGCGCTCCCAAGGTCGTCGGCAAGTGTCACCGGCCAGCACACGAACGACTGACCTGTGTACGAAGGGGCGTATGCGATGGGTGAACTCCACGGTCAACCAGCACGACCGCGCGGAGACACGCACCCGGCACCGGTGGCGGCAAACGAGCAAACGGCGGCCCCGCCGGTCGTGCATGTGTCGATCATCGTCCCGGCTAACGACGAGGAGCTCGTCATCGGTAGGTGTCTGAATGCGATGATGACCGGAGCCGAACCCGGTGAGCTCGAGATTATTGTCGTATGCAATGGATGCTCTGACCGGACCGCGGCCGCTGCTCGTGCCGCTTCCCTCGATGCGACGATCGTGGAGCTACCGTTCGCCTCGAAAACCGCGGCGCTGAATGCAGGCGATGTGGCCGCGACCCGCTTCCCTCGGTTCTACGTCGACGCTGACGTCGAGCTCTCGATCGGCGCAATTCGCGCGGTTGCTGGGGTCCTCGTCGCGGGCCAGTTCTTGTGCGCCGCTCCTGCGCCGCGCTTCGAGCTCACGGGCAGGCCCTGGCTGATTCAACAATTCTACGACATTTGGCAACGGCTGCCGTACCTCAACGATGACGTCGTCGGTACCGGCGTCTACGCGCTATCCGAGGCGGGCCGTCGTCGCTTTTTGGACTTTCCCCATATCACTGCCGATGACCAATTCGTCCTCCAACAATTCGATCGGAGCGAGCGGCACACGTTGCGCGACCATCACTTCTTGGTGCATCCGCCAACACGCCTGGGCGGACTCGTCAAGATTCGCGCGCGCGCCTATCGAGGAAACGCCGAACTGGCCCGCTCCGGATTCGCCGTACACCCGGGCTCCCCTTCCTCGGGCAAAGCACTCGCCGCCCTCAGCCGAAAGCCTCGCAACCTGCCGCGAGTTGCGACCTACATAGGAGTCAATCTCGCCGCAAAGGTCAGGGCGCGCCTCTGGCGACGAATGAGATGGGAACGTGACCGCACGGCGCGCCTTGCGGCTCGGTAGGCCACGATGGCAGCTGTGAATACGAAGCCAGCGGCGAGGCGGGCTACTCCGTCAGGGCCCAGCGCTGCGCTCCGAACGGCCTACGTCGTCTCCGCATACCCAGCTGTCTCGCACGCGTTCATTCAAAGAGAGGTGCGCGCCTTGCGGGCCTTAGGGGCAACCGTTGAGGTGTTCTCAGTTCACCGAGCACCCCCGTCAGACCTCCTGTCGGCAGTTGATGCCGAGGAAGCGGCCACGACGTCTCCAATTCTTCCCATTGGGATGCCTGACCTTCTTCGGTCGCATTGGCGTGCCTTTGTTCGGTCTCCGCGCGCCTATGTGGCAACCCTCCGATACGCGGTATCCCAGGCGCCGCGCGGTGCTCGAGCCCGGCTGTGGCAGCTGTTCTACTTCGCGGAGGCCGTCGTCCTATGGGCTAGGTGCGAGGATCGCAATCTCCATCACCTTCACGCGCATCTTGCGAACGTCGCTGCCGATGTCTCGTGGCTCGCAGCACATTTTGGCCGTATGGCGGCTAGGGACGATTCGTGGTGCTGGAGCTTCACTATGCACGGTTGCGTGGAATTCTGGGAGGTTGACCGATTTAATCTCGCACGCAAGGTGGCAGCTGCGGACCTCGTCGTCTGCATTAGCGACTACACGCGCGCGCAACTGATGGCACTCTGCGATCCACAGCACTGGTCCAAGTTGCACGTAGTGCATTGCGGCGTCGAACTTGAACGGTACCAACCTCACGATTCCGCCCGCTCGACGGCAGCCCCGGTTCAGATTCTGGCCGTTGGCCGGTTGTCTCACGAGAAGGGCCACTTGATGTTGCTTGCGGCCGTCGCAGAGCTCCGGAGACGGTCGGTGTTCGCTCGGTGCACACTCGTCGGTGACGGCCCGCTGCGCGGCCGATTGGAGGCAGAGGCCAAGAGGCTCGAAATCGAGGATGTCGTGACCTTTACGGGCGCTGTGAGCCAGGATGAGATGCCAGCGTTCTTCGCTCGCGCCGACATCTTCTGCCAGCCGAGCTTCGCCGAAGGCATCCCGGTCGTACTCATGGAGGCGATGGCCGTGGGGCTGCCGGTCGTGAGCACCTCAGTCGCAGGGATACCCGAGTTGGTCACAGACGGACATGCCGGAGTGCTCGTGCCGCCGGGCCGGCCTGACCTTCTGGCGGATGCGCTCTCTCGCTTGGTTGCTTCGGCCGACCTGCGAATCGCGATGGGCCGTGCCGGGCGGGCGATCGTCGAGCAACATTTCGACGTCGTCGCCTGCGCAGCGCGGATAGCTGACCTGTTCGCTGGCCTTGGCGAGCGATGAGGTCTTGAACTGGGCCGAGCCGCAGCTTCCACACCGGAGCCAGCTTGACCAACCTTGACCAAACCCGCACTCGGCCGACCGAAATCCGGCCAGCTGGATGCGCTAAATTGCCCCAGGGTGACCGCCGGTAGGGCACCGGCATCCGGGGCGAGGAAGAACCGAGCCAGGCAATGGGCATGCTGGTCGGCTGGGTGAGAGCTCATAAACTGTGCAGATCCAACTTCTTGCCGAGGCGGATCAGCGGCGCTCACCTCAGCGCGACGGGCACGCCACGACATACGGAGCGACCCGACTGAGAGCTTCGGGTCCGCTACCGACAAGTAAGGGGTGCTGACATCGACGAACGGCATAGTGACCAACTCTCTGGACAACGGTCGCTAACACCCGAAGAGAAGTCCGAGGCGCTCGACCTGATCGAATCAGGTCGATCGCCTACGGCCGTCTCTCGAGAGTTCCGCGTTCCTCGAAGGTTGCTCCTCCAGTGGTCCCAGGAGAGGCGGCGCAGCACCCGGAGCCGTCCAGGCGCAGAAAGCGACGCGGAGATCGTGGGCGACGGAGAAATCGAACCTGCGCCGGACGGCCTCGTCCGGAGCGAACAGACGACGCTGATTCCTCAGCACCGTGTACCCGCTGTCGCTCGCCAACTGCACAGCGTCCTGGTTGAACGAGGTCGACGCCCCTACGTTGCACCAGGTCGCTCAGCGCTCAACCATTGGAGGTTGGTTGCCGCGTTCATGGCAGTCGCGCTACTGCTCGCGTTGGGCGCGGGTCTGCTCCGCGCCCCTGTGTACAGCGCCAAGGCAGAGCTCGTGGTTGGCAAGACCGTTCAGCTCAACAATCTGGCTGCCATTCCGGGCCTTGCTGCGGCAGGTCAGCAGATCGCCTCGGACTACAGCCGACTCATTTCGACGGCAATCGTGTCGAACGAAGTCGAGAAAAAACTGCACGGGCCTCTCGGCGGGAGCCTGTCGGCATCGCCAATACCGCAGTCGCCAGTCATTGAGGTTTCGGCTACTGCACCGTCGAGTAGGCACGCGGTTGCCCTTGCGAACGCGGGATCTGCGGCTCTGGTCATCGCCGTTAATCAACTGAACGAGCAGCAATCGAAGGCCTCCTCCCAGTTGCTTCAGCGGTACGCACAGGCGGATCAGGTGCTGCTGGACAACACTCGGACGCTGGCGAACTTGGAGCAACAGCAAGCCGCCAGTCCTACCGACCCGCATCTCCTGCAACAGGTGGTGTCCGAGCAGACAGTCGTCGACAGCGACAAGGTCCAACTAGACGCTATTGCGGCCGACTACGCGGCGACGTCCTCACCCAGCTCAATCAACGAGCAGCTCGTGCAACCCGTGGGACCGGCCAGCGCAACCGGAAGCGACCGCAAGACTTTTCTTGAAATCGCGTTGCTTGCGGCCCTGGTTGTTGGGTTCATCGTTGGCAGCGCCGCGGCAGTCTTCATCGACCTCAGGCTGCGTACTCGGGGATGAACCTACCCCGCTCCACGAGTGTGCTGCGGGGCCAATACGTGGGGCTGACCGCCGACCCACGCTGTCCCGACATCCGAAACTGTCCCGCTCCCCCTAGCACGCCATTCTGACCGTTGTCCCAGTCTCCGGCGTCCAAACCGCTCAGCGTGGGCTCTCCGACGGTGTTGTTGAGTCTGAGCATCGGCGCCGAAATCTTCTCAGGGAACTGGGGATACCTAGGTATCCCGCTCGGTGCGGACCGCGTTCTCTTGGCTCTCGGCCTGGCCAGCCTGATCTTGGGCGGTACCCGAGTTGTTTCGCAGCGACAACTACGGGCGCGCCCCGTGCATCTGCTGCTGCTCGCCACGGCCGTCTATGCGACCGCATCTGCGATCGCCGTGCACACGTTCTTCCAGTCGAACGGACAATTTGCGTTGCTCGATCGACTGGGGATCATACCGTTCCTAATGTTTTGCCTGGCGCCGCTGCTCTTTCGGCAGGCGAGGCAGCGGAACTTTCTCTTGTTGGTCCTTGTGGCGATCGGCGCCTATCTGGGAGTTGTCGCGCTGCTCGAGGGTGTTGGTCTGCCCAACCTTGTGCTTCCCTCCTACATCCGGAATCCGAACATCGGGCTCCACTACGGCCGTGCTCGGGGACCGTTCCTCGAGAGCGCGGCCGATGGTATTTCCCTGTACATGTGTGGCGTCGCGGCCGTGGTGGGAATGAAGGTCTGGCACTCGCGCGGTGCCCAGATCGCCTGTGCCATCGTCGCGGCGTTGTGCGGAGTCGGCGTCATCTTTACCTTGACGCGCGCGATCTGGCTGGCTGCCGTGGTGGGCACCCTGGCGGCCATGCTCGTGTCCCCGAGCACGCGCCGTTTGATCGCGCCGACTGCGATCATCGGCGTCCTGGCGGTGGTCGCAGTGGTGTTCCTGGTCCCTGGGCTCAGCACGAAAGTGCAGGGCCGCACCCAAGACCAGCTTCCCGTGTGGGACCGCTATAACACGAACGATGCCGCGCTCCGGATGGTGGAGGCCAAACCCATCTTCGGCTTTGGATGGCAAACGTTTGTGTCCAAAGGTACGACATACATACGCCAGTCCAGTAACTACCCCCTTACCGGCGCAGGGAACGAAGTCCACAACGTCTTCTTGTCTCACGCCGCTGAGCTCGGCATCGTGGGCTTTCTCCTCTGGACTCTTGCATTGTTTGGAGCAGTCGGTGGAGCGATTCTCCGTAGGGGCCCGCCGGAGCTCGCGCCGTGGCGAGTCGGCCTTGTCGCGGTATTCGTCGGCTTCTTGGTCGTCGCAAATCTCGGCCCGTTGAGCTATCCGTTCCCCAACCTCCTGCTGTGGACTTGGGCTGGAATTGTGGGTGCCGAACACTTTCTCGTTCCCCACGACACAAGCAGGGAGCACGCGGACGCGGCCGAGGAACCCGCCACGTTGCGGGAGGGCGCCACTGCATCAGCGGTCAGTGGTCGTGGCGCTCAGGGGCCGGTGCAACACGATGCAAACGGGCTGTGAGGTCTCTGGGACTGAGGTCTTCACGGATTGACCGTGATCTCGCAACCGGTTCAGCGTGCTGACCTGCGGACATCCCAGATTGTCGGGTGCCGTTTGAACGGAACGGCACTGCCGCCACACCGTGCGGGGATATGACGCCGCTGGCTTCAGGACCTGCCAGCCGCGGGCGCCGTCGTGCGCACGCTCGAAGGGCGAGGTGCCAGCATGTCCACTTGGCTGCGCGGTGCTCGCGACCGACGCAGACGTTCGAGGTGCGCGTCGGGGGTAATGAAGGCGACGTCCTGCCTGCGCCTGGTCGCGCTCGGCTGCTCAGTCCCGCCTCAGTGCAAGGATGAACAGAGAGTGTCCAAAATGCCGCGGCACCGACGGTGCCGACTGAGGCTCCGTCTTTTTCTCGGACCTCATCTGGCTTCAGCAGGTGGCATCCCGTGCGCGTAACCCGCCGACATCGGCCTCCGCGTCTCGGTAGTTCTAAACCCGCTACCAGTACGCTGTCACCGTGGTTCATCGCGTAACGGTCATACCCGGAGACGGAATCGGTCCGGACGTGATTGATGCCGCCTGCAGGGTCTTCGAGGCCACGGGGGTCGGTGTTCAGTGGGATCGACACGAGGTCGGTCTCGCGGCGATCGAGAAGGGCGGAGATCCTCTTCCCGAGACAACACTTACGTCGGTGCGAGCGAACCGCGTCGCCCTGAAAGGACCGGTCTCGACACCGACCGGCCGGAGCGGGTTTCGAAGTGTCAATGTCGGACTTCGACGATCACTCGGTCTGTTTGCGCAAGTTCGGCCCTGTAGAAGTCGACCCGGTGTAGTCGCACCGTTTCTAGATGTGGATGTCGTCGTCATCCGGGAGACCACCGAAGACCTTTATGCGGGGATTGAATTCGAATCCGCCAGTGAAGGTGCGAGGGAGGTCATCAGCGCGGCGCGGCGTCATGGTCGCGGAGACATTCCCGCGGCGGCAGGACTGTCTATCAAGTTCGTTACTCAGGAGGCATCTCGTCGGCTGCTGGAGTTCGCGATCGAATATGCGCGGCGGGAGGGCCGGATGAGGGTAACGGTCGTGCACAAGGCCAACGTGATGCGCTGCACCGACGGCATCCTGCTCGATGTCGCCCGCGAGATCGCGCCAACGGCTCCAGACATCGAATTCGACGAGCAGCAGATCGACAACGTATGTGGCCAGCTGGTCCGGCGCCCCGAAGACTTTGACATCTTGGTGATGGGCGTCCAGTACGGAGATGTGGTCTCCGATCTGGCGGCGGGTCTCGTTGGGGGCGTCGGAGTGGTGCCCGGCGTCAACGTCGGTGGTCAGACCGCGATGTTTGAGCCAGCTCACGGAACGGCCCCGCGACTCGCGGGTCTGGGACGCGCTGATCCGACCGCGGCCATCCTCTGCGGTGCCCTCCTGCTCGCCCACTTGGGCGAGCCAGAAGCTGCTCAGCGTGTCGAGCAGGCTGTGGAGGCCGTCGTCGCCGAGGGCCGCTGCGTCACCTACGATCTTCGCAGCGCGCCAGATCCCCGCCCCGTAGTGAATACCGAGGCGATGACTGATGCGATTGTTGCGTCACTAGCGCGAGGTTGACCACCCGAATCGGTCAAGGGAGCTGGATACTCGTCTACTGAGTCGGGCGTTCGCCACCATCGGGACCCGCTGCCAGTGGAGCCCGTTCCGGGCGCTTCACGATGCGGGCCGGGACACCAGCGACGGTGCAGCCGTCGGGTACGTCCTCAAGCACGACCGCGTTAGCCCCGACACGCACGTTGTTCCCAACCGTGATAGCGCCCAGCACCTTGGCACCGGTTCCCACGTACACGTTGTCGCCGATACGAGGTGCGCGATCACCTTCGTCGTCCCACCCGAGGGTGACTTCGTGATGGACAAAGCAGTTGGCGCCGATGCGCTCCGCGGTGAGGACTGTGCTGTACCCGTGTCGCACAACGAGGCCAGGCCCGATGTCGGGACAGCTCAAGTCGAAAGTATCGACAGGCCGCCACACGCGCCGGGCCAGCTTCGCGGCGAGAATCCCACCGATCGTGCCTTGCTCGAGCCGGTAATAGAAGAGGTTGCGAAACTCCTGCAGAACTAGGAAGTAATACCGCAGCATGTCCTCATCAGTGTTCATTGGAGTTTCTGGGAGGTCCGGATAGCGGAGCTCGCGCCAGCGAAGAAGGTCCGCCCTGATGACGGACCGTTGAACGGAACGGTGAAAGATGACGATCAGTGGGCCGATCGTCCAGCGGCGCAGGCCCCAAAGCAACGCCTCCAGGTTCGACGCCATGACTGCTGAGAGCGACGAGTTCCGCCGCATCGGGGCCACCGATCAGCCGGGGTCAAACGTCGACCGCAGCCAGCTCGACCATCCGTGCGAAGCCAGGGATGGCGACATTGAGCTCGGCGAACGTGCCTTGGGCGAGCATTCTTCCTTGTTCGAGGTAGAAGAGGCGGTCACATCGGCGCACTGTGCTGAGGCGATGGGCGATGGTTATTGTCGTCAGCCGCCCTCTTAGCCCGTCCAGCACCTCGGTCAGTTTGAATTCAGTCTCGTTGTCGAGGGCGGAGGTGGCTTCGTCGAACATGAGGACCTTCGGATCCTGGTAGAGGGCACGGGCCACGCCCATGCGTTGCCGCTGTCCGCCGGAGAGTTGCACTCCTCCCTCTCCGATGATGTTGTCGAGGTCCTCGGTTAAAGAATGAACGACGTCGTCGAGTTGTGCAGTGGCCAACGCGTTCCACACCTGGTCGTCGTCGACCTCATCGCGTGGAACGCCAAATGCCACGTTGGCTCGAACGGTGTCGTCGAAAAGGACGATGGACTGGGGGACGTAGCCGATCATCTGCTGCCACTGACGCCGGACCTGCCCAATCGGCCAGCCTTGTATGAGGACGTCCCCACTCTCCGGCTCGAGAAGCCCAAGGAGGATGTCGACGAACGTACTCTTGCCCGCGCCCGAACCGCCGACAAGACCGACGGCCTCGCCGGGCTCAATGTCGAGCGTGATGCGGCTCAGTACGGGGACGCCCGGGACGTATGCGAACGTGACGTCTCGGACCGCGATGTTTGGCTGGAGTTGGCGGTCCTCGAGATGCACGAAGTTGTCTTCAGGAACCGGGGATTGCTGCTCGAACGTCTCGAGATCCTCGCGGACCTGGTCGAGGGAAGGGATCGCTCCTCTGGCAAGGTGGATGCCGAAAATGACCTTGTTCAGTGGAGCCAGGATGCGGAAGCCGCCGGCCACGAAGACGCCGATCGTCGCGGTCGCGGTCGTCACCGATTGGGTCTGGAATGCTCCGAATGAAATGAGCGCGGCGGCACCGACCATGGCGAGCTCGAGGACATAACGGGGTGTGACGTTGGCGAGGGCCATCGTTCGATAAGCAGGTACGAGTCCGCTGCGGAGCCGATAGACGTCCTCGGCGAAATAGTCTTCGGCTCCTCGCACCTTCACCTCCTTCACTGCCGCCAGGCTCTGCTGGATGGTACGGAAGTCCGTAGCTTGGTCTTCGTGGATCTTCCGTGCTGCACGAGCGATCATCCGTCGCGTGGTGCGTTGGTAGCCGATGCTCACGACGGCGAAGTAGATCCCCGTTACTGCAGCGAGCGTCGGATTGGCGACGGCGAGGATTATCCCGACAAAGAAGACCGAGAATAGATCGCCAACGGCATTGAAGACCTGGACGAACGCGACACGGAAGATCTGTTGGAAGGACGCAGTGAGCGTTCGGACGAATTCCGCGCTGTTGCGCTGCAAATGCGCTCGGTAGGGCGCTTCGAGGTAGACGCTCATCAGTCGGTGGACCATTTTCGCTTCTTGAGCTAACGCGAAGGTTGTCGTCCATCGCATGATGAAGATCGCGGCAACACTCTTTACGATGTATATGCCGAAGACGACGATTCCCAGATACGCAGCCAACTGTAAGGGCTGTGGGTTTCCAACCAGACCGCTCACGGTCGACACGAAGCTCGAGCTGGAATGCAGATTCGGTGCTGTCAAGATCTGCATCAAGGGTACGAGCGCGACTAGCGCCGCCGCTTCGAGGACAGCTAGGAACAGCATGGCTGCGGTGGCGAGCGCGAGTCGTTGCTTCGTTGGGCGGTCCAAGAGCGGATACAGCCGCCGAAAGAACTCGATCATTGGATTACTACCGCCCTCGTCGGGAAGCCCGATTGGTTGGTGTGTGCCAGATTGTGAACAAGCGCAACCCCATCCCCAGCTCGGTCACGAACGCTGCGCCACCGAGGGAAAGACGAAATACCAGGGTAGCGCCGGGCCATCTTGGTTTGTGCGTTGAGAGGACGGATGGCGGGGCGGACGATGCCAGGGGCGACACGGCTAGAGAATGTCGAGCGCCGAAATGACGTGGCGTCGTTTTGCGACGGCGCCCTTTCAGGTCGGCCGAGCGTCACTGAAGGCGCCAATCGGTCGAAGACTGGCGGCAGGGACGACTTGTACAGCGCGCGCCAACTCATAGCGCCTTGGTCAATGGCTATGAGGCGGTTGACCAGTCCCTGTTGGCAATGCGGGTGCTGATGGCG
>DATDGU010000113.1:0-1957 GCA_036521915.1 Acidimicrobiia bacterium
CGGCTCGCCGGGCGGGCGAGTCCGTCGGCAACGTCTTCGTCGTCGGGGCGCTGGAGCTCGCGAAGCGGGGCGGGCGCCTGCGCGGGGACGCGGCGGCCGAGGCCGAGCAGGGGGTCGCCGTGCTGGCGCTGCTCGGTGGGGCGATGGACGTCGTCGCGCACGCCCGCGACGTCGAGGACGCGGTCGGCGCGATGGCCACGGTCGTCGAGGAGGCCGCTGCCGGGTCACGGCTGCGCGTGGGCGTGGGCGACGCCGTCGCGCCCGAGCTCGCCGCGTCGCTCGCCGGTCGCCTCGAGGGGCAGCCGAACGTCGAGGAGCTGGTCCGCTACGAGGTCGGCCCGTCGGTCACCGCGCACACCGGGCTCGGCACCGCCGGTGCCGTGTACTTCCCGGCGGACCTCACGGGCGGCTGATGCCACTCGCGCCTCGCTCGGTGGCGCTGACCCGCGCCGCCAGGCCCGTCGCAATAGATTGTCGCACCCGCATCAGCGCACCACGGGCGGCGCAGCGCACGATGAGGGCCGACCGTCCACCTCCCTCGCGGAGCACGCATGCCCGACAGCCCGTCTGCCCAAGGCGCCGACCGGTGGTGGTCCGCGCGCCCCTCGTGGGCACGCGGCGACCGACTCGCCACGGTCTGCTTCTGGGTGATGGCCGCGGCCGTCCTCGTCTTCCTGCTCGTCATCGACCGGAACCGCTGGTTCAGCGCCGACGAGTGGCAGCCGCTGGTCAGCCGGACGCTCTTCGGCGGTCACGGGACGGCGAGCCCCGTCCCGCCGCACAACGAGCACTGGGTGCTCATCCCGATCGTTATATACCGGGTGCTCTTCACCCTCTTCGGCCTCCGGCACCACCTGCCGTACGAGGTGGTGGGCGTCCTCGTGCACCTGCTCACGGTGTGGCTCCTCTGGCGGTTCCTGCTCCGGCTCGGCGTCTCGGCGTGGGTCGCGCTCGCGTCGGTGACCGCGTTCGCCCTGCTAGGCGCCGGCTGGGAGAACATCACCGACACCTTCCAGATCGCCTTCGTGCTGCCCGTCGCCGCGGTGTTCGCCGCGCTGCTGCTCCTCCCGCTTGAGGGCCGGTTCTCGCGGCGCGACGGCATCGTCGCCGCGCTGTTGATCGGCGCGGTGATGTGCTCGAACGTGGGTCTCATCACCGTGCTGGTCGCGGCGATCGTCCAGCTCGTCCGCCGCGGGATCCGCGTCGCCGCGCTCACGGTGGCCCCCGTCGCAGTCATCTGGCTGATCTGGTACGCCCGCTATCACAGCCAGCTGGTCACCGCTGGACGGCTGCCGTTCCGCACCGCGGTGCAGCGGCTCCCCGCCTTCGTGTGGAACGGCCTCACCAACCCGATCTCGACCACGACCGGCCTCGCCGGCGTCGGCGTCGTCGCGATCGTGCTCCTCGTCGCGTGGGCGATCCGGCGCACCCGGCTCGCCGAGCCCTGGACCGCGCCGCTGGCGCTGGCCTTCGCCGCGCCAGTCTTCCTCGCGCTCACCGGCATCGGGCGCGTGCAGTACGGGTCGTCGTACGCATCGACCCCGCGCTACGCCTACGTCGCCCTCGCCCTCCTCGCGCCCCTCGGCGCGATGGCGATCGACGCGACGCTGCGGCGCGCCGCGCTCGCGCCGCTGATCCTCGTCGGCTCCGCCGCGCTGCTCGTGCTCGTCGGGAGCTCGCAGATCAAGGACGCCGCCGGCAAGCAGACCGGCATCGAGCAGGAGCGCGAGAGCCGGATCCTCGCCACCGCGCAGCTCGCCCGGACGCCCGCCACGTTCCTGTACCCGGTCCCGGTGCCCGACGCGATCCCGAACCTCACCGTTCCGATCATCCATCGCCTCGACCAAGACGGTGAGCTGCCGGTGCGGGCCGTCACGCCGTCGGAGACGCTCACCGCGCTCAGCTACCTGCAGGTGCTCTTCGGCCCGAGCCGGCGCGTCGGCGGGCCGCCGCGGGC
>DATDGU010000114.1:0-2190 GCA_036521915.1 Acidimicrobiia bacterium
CTTGTCGCGGCTGGTCGTTGCTCGGTCGAGCAGCTCCGGTGAGACGAGGCCACGGGTGATCCAGCGGCGCTGCTCGGCCCACACGAGGATGGGCGGGAGGATGACGAGTGCGCTGAGCAGCGCGATCGCGACGTTGATCCCGACCACGATGCCGAAGTCCCGCAGCAGCGGGAGCGATGAGGTGGCGATCACGGCGACGCCGGCGACGGCGGCCAGCGCGGACACGAAGAACGCGCGTCCCGTGCGGGACGCGGTCTCGTCGACCGCGGCCCGCGGCGAGTAGCCCCGCCGCCGTTCCTCGACGAAGCGCAGGAGGATGAGCGACGTGAACTCGGTGCAGGCGGCGACGACGAGTGGTCCACCAACTGCCGTGAGTGGGCTGAGCTTCAGGCTCAGGCCGTAGGCGATGAGGGACGCGGCCCCGACGGCGATGAGCACGGGGACGAGCGACAGCACGGCCCGGATGACGCTGCGCAGCCGGACGGCGAGGAACAGGAAGACGAAGAGGATCGCGAAGTAGGTCAGCTCGACGCGGTTGGCCTCGAGGTTGTCCAGGAGCCCGACGCCCACGACGGCGAGGCCCGACGGCGTGGCGTGGACGCCGGGGGGCGGCTTCGCCGTCTTCGGGATCTCGTGCACGACGACGGCCCGTGCGGCGAGCCCGCTGGGACCCGTCCGGAAAATGAGGTTCATCGCGTCCTTCACCGGCGCGACGGTGGAGACCTGGATGTCGCGCGGCGCGACCGCCCACGCGGCGCGGACCTCCGCCCCGGTCGGGGCGACGTGGCCGGCCCCCGGGACGTCGCTCAGGTCGCTGACCACCTCGACGATGCTCGTGGCGGTGAGCAGCGTCTGCGGGTGCTTCGCCAGCTGCTGGCGGGAGAACTGGTCGACGAAGGCGACGGTCGGGTTGCCGAACACGTCTCGGGACTGCACGAAGACGCCGAGCTCGCTGGACGAGCCCGTCTCCCGGCTCAGCGTGTTGAGGTCCTTGATGACCGACGACTTCTGGTTCACCCACTGCTGGGGATCGGTCTGGAGCACGAGGCGACCCTCGACCGCGATCCCACCGAGGAAGACCAGCAGGCTCGCCCCGGCGAGGTACACGGTCCACTTCGCCGGCAGCTGACCGAGCCAGACGACCAGGCGGCCGAGCGGGCCGGTGCGGAAGTCACGCGACTTGGTCGGCGACTTGTACTCGCGGATCCCGAGGATGGCGAGCGGCCCCATGATGCTGTTGAAGCAGATCGCCGCGACGCCGACGGCGAGCAGCAACCCGAACTCGCGCAGCATCGGGACCTTCGCGAAGTGCAGCGCGGCGAAGGCGAAGATGGCGTCGAAGGTCACGACGAGGAGCGCCGGCCCGAGGTTGGCCGCCGTCTCCTGGATCGGGTGCGCCGCGCGGTCGACGACGACCTCCTCCTCGATGCGGGCGTGCATCTGGATCGCGTAGTCGATGCCGATGCCGAGCATGACCGGGAGCCCCGAGATCGTGACGATGGTCAGGGGGATGCCGAGGTAGCCGAGGATGCCGAACGCCCACAAGACACCGATCATCACGATCCCGAGCGCGAGCAGGCGCCAGCGGACACTGAAGAGCAGGAGCAGGATCAGCGCCATCACGGCCAGCGCGAGGGCGCCCAGGGTGAACATCCCGCCGGTCAGGTAGTCGTTGACGTTCTTCAGCAGCGAGGGCGCGCCGGTCGTGACGATCGTGACCGGCCCGAGGTGCAGCTGGCTGGCCAGCTGCTGGATGTAGACCGCCGCGTCGCCCTCCTGGGTGATCGATTCGTTGCCCGGCAGGCGCACCACGACCTGGGCGTGGTGGGGGTCGGGGAAGTTCGCCAGCAGCGGCGTGCGGATCGTGCCCTGGTTGTCGTAGAGGAGGAAGTTCAGGTAGGCGGGGTTCTGGATGGTGCGCTGGGCGACGGGGATGGCGCTGATGCGCTCCAGCGTGCGCGCCGAGTCGGCGTTGCGCAGCGCCTGGCTCGTGGGTGAGGGGTCACGGGCGGTCGTGTCGAGGAGGATCTGGCCGGCGACGCTCTTGGTCGGGTCGCCGTTCGGGCTCGACACGAGCGCGTCGTTGAACTCCAGCGCGGTCAGCGGCGTGACGACGTTGTCGATCTTCCCGCTGTGATGCAGCTGCGCCGCGAAGCGCTCCCACTGCGCGACGTCGGTCGGCGTGAAGAG
>DATDGU010000115.1:0-4520 GCA_036521915.1 Acidimicrobiia bacterium
ACGAGCATCAGCCCGGCCTCCTCGAGGGTGTCGGCGTGGCGTCGCCGCTCGAGCAGGACCGGCGCGAGCGACGGCGGCACGGCGACCACAAGGACCGCCACGAGCAGGCTGAACCGGCCGAGCACGGCGAACGCGACGGCCTGCGCCCACCCGAGCGCCACGATCCCGTCGAGCACCGGCGACCACAGATCGAGGCGAGCCAGCCACCGGCTGGACGCCTGGGGCAGCGCCGACACCGAGTTGGCGGCAGCGGCCGCCCGGACCGCCCGCGCCCGCGCCACGTGCCCGCGAGCCACCGTCGTCACCGTGACGCGCTCGGGGACGAAGACGATGGCGAGCGGCTCGTGCCCGACGCGCACGCCGCGCTCGAGCAGCCGCCACGTCATCGCGGCGCGCGAGCCGGGGAACGCCCAGCCGGGGACTGCGGTGAGCGCGTCCGTGCGGATGAGCGTGCACGCGCTGTCGGCGGCGAGCGGCCCGGCGAAGAGCGTCTCCGTGCGTTGCGAGGCGTCGAGCTCGTGCGTCCAGGCGGCGGCGCAGCCCTCGGCGCTCACGCCGGCGTCGCTCGCGAGCACGACCGAGTGCGCGGTGACCGCGACGGTGTCGGGCGACGACGCCAGCCGTGCCACGAGCAGGCGCAATGCCGACGGGTGCAGCACGGCACCCGCGTCGACGACGAGCGTGAGCGGGGTCACCGGCCGGATGGTCGCCGCGCCGGTCGTCACCACCCCGGTCGCGCCGCCGTAGTCCTGCGCGCCGAGGGACGCCATCGTCGCGTCGCTCGGGCCCGTGAGCAGGATCGTGACCGGCGTCCGCGGCCGGACCTGCTGCACCGGGGTCGAGTGGTCGAGCAGGAGCGCGAGGCCGCGGAACACCGCGCTGCCCGCCGGGAGCGCGACCGCCGCGACGACGAGCACGATGGCGTACGGCCACGTCACGAGGCCGGCCAGGCGCGCGCTCGTGGCCGCGCCGAGCAGCGCGGCGACGAGCACGGTCGCCAGGGCGCTGGCCGCGGCGACGAGGAACGCGGTGTCGCCCGAGAGGCTGCGGCTCCCGTCCTGGAGCGCCACGAAGTCGGGCACGGGGCGCAGCGGCGGCAACGGCCGGGTCGTGCTGGCGCGGACCACCGTCGGCCGCTCCTCGCGCCCCGAGCCTGCGGGCCGCACGGCCGATCGCTCCCCGAGCATGCCTGGGGTATCGGCGTCAGGAGGCCCGAGGTACAGCGCCGCCTACGATCCCGCGGCGTGACGACCCTCTTCTCCCGCATCATCGCCGGCGAGCTCCCGGGCACCTTCGTGTGGCGGGACGACGACTGCGTCGGGTTCCTCTCCATCAACCCCGTCCGGCCCGGCCACGTCCTCGTCGTGCCCCGCGCCGAGGTGGACCACTGGATCGACCTCCCCCCCGACGCGGCGCGCCACCTCATGACCGTGTCGCGCACGATCGGGCGGGCGCAGCAGCAGGCCTTCGAGCCCGCGCGGATCGGGCTGATCATCGCCGGGATGGAGGTCCCGCACGCCCACCTGCACCTCATCCCGATCCGCGGCGAATCCGACCTGCACCTGGCGAACGCCGCCCGGTCGGTCGACGGCGACGAGCTCGAGCGCCACGCCGCGGCCATCCGCGCCGCGCTGCGCGACCAGGGCGCCGACGGCGTCGCCGAGTCCTAAGAACCGCCGGCGCGCCGACCCGCGCCAGTACGGTCAGCGGATGGCTCGACGCGTGCTCGTCAGCGAGGCGCGGCGCTACGCCGTCCGCACGGTCGACGAGGCGCGGGCGCGCGCCGACGACGCGGTGCAGGGCTGGGGCCTGCGCGACGCGCTGCGCTTCGGGCTGCCCGAGATCGACGACCGCTACCACGTCTGGCGGGTGCCGCTGCTCTCACGCGCGTCGGCCGCGCCGACCGGCGAGGTCGTCCTCGACGCACGCTCGGGTGCGCTCGACGCGGCGCGCACGACCGCGCCCGGGACGATCCGCGCCCGCCTCGACCATCCGTCGGCGCCGCGGGCGACGGCGTCGTCGCGGGCGACGATCACCCGGTCGGCGCTCCCGAACACCGTGCTCTGCGGCGACTCGGAGACCACCCTCGGGACGCTCCCCGACGGGTCGATCGATCTGGTGTTCACGTCACCGCCCTACTTCAACGCCCGGCCCGACTCGGGCGACTACCTCGACTACGACGCGTACCTCGAGAAGATGCGCCGCGTGCTGCGCGAGTGCCGGCGGGTGCTCGCCGAGGGCCGCTTCCTCGTCCTCAACACCGCGCCGGTGCTGCTGCGGCGTGCCCGCCGCTCGGAGGCGTCGCGCCGGCTCGCCGTCCCCTTCGACCTGCACCGCGTGCTCGTCGAGGAGGCGTTCGACTTCGTCGACGACATCGTCTGGGAGAAGCCGGAGGGCGCGGGCTGGGCGACGGGGCGGGGCCGGCGCTTCGCCGCGGACCGCCGGCCCCTCCAGTACAAGGCCGTGCCGGTCACCGAGTACGTGCTCGTCTACCGGAGCCGCACCGACCGGCTGCTCGACTGGAACATCCGAGCCCATCACGACCCGGCCGCGGTCGACCGCTCGCGCATCGACGACGGCTACGAGCGCACGAACGTGTGGCGGATCCCGCCGACGAGCCGCCGCGACCATCCGGCGGTGTTCCCGGTGGCGCTCGCCGAGCGGGTGATCCGCTACTGGTCCTTCGAGGACGACGTGGTCCTGGATCCCTTCGCGGGCGTCGGGACCGTGGGGGTCGCCGCGGCGCAGCTCGGTCGGCGCTTCGTGCTGAGCGAGCTCGAGCCCCGCTACGTCGAGGTGATGCAGCGCGACCTCGAGGCCTCGCTCACGACGCCACCGCCTCCTCGAAGAGGTGCTCCCCGCGCCGCAGCCGCGACGCGATCGTGATCACGGTCGGGAGCTCGCGCCAAGTCGGCGCGTGGGCCGCGAGGTAGCGGGCGACGCCGGTGAGGACCAGCGCCGATTCCTCGGAGCCGGCCGGCCAGGCCCAGGCCTGGCGGATCCCGGCCTCGAAGTGCTGGTAGGTGTGGAACCCGACGTCCTCGCGGAGCAGCAGCCGGCCGAGCGCGGCGACGAGCGCCTCGCGTGACCCCCCGCCCTGGAGGAACCCGTAGGCCGCGTTCCCCGCGGCGTCCACGTCGCCCTGCACGTCGAAGCAGCCGGCGAGCGCGTCGAGGGAGCCGGACGCAGCGCGCGGCGGCCGGGCCGGCGGCACGTTGAGGAACCGGTCGAGGTAGACGCGGAGGGCGCCGTGGAGCGCCCCGCGCAGCAGCTCGACGGTCGGCGCACGCACCAGGGCCTGATGGAGCGCGTTCGCCGCGGTGAAAGTGTGATGGACCGTGTCCCAGTCGCCGAAGTCGTTCTGGACGTGGAAGTGCACGACGCGCTGCGACGCGGCGTACGCCACCGCGCGGCCGATCTGCTCCTCGTCGGCGCCAATCCGGACGGCGTCGAGCACCGCGTCGAGGACGGCCTGGGGGTCCTCGACGAGGAACTGGCCGGCGAGCCCGGTGACGTCGCTGAAGCCGCCCCGCCGCGACCGGCCCGCGGCCAGGGCGTTGGGGAGCGCGGCCGTGGCCTCGCGGAGCAGGGCGGCGAGGTCGTCGGGATGGCGCCAGTCGCCGCCTTCCTCGCTGCGGCTCGCCGCCGCCGCCTGGGCGACGATCGTGGGCAGGACCAGCGCCGCGCCCTCGCCGTCGAGGTAGGCGAGCGACTCGATCGCCTTGTTCGTGAAGTCGAGGGTGTGGCCGCCGTCCACGAAGACGTGGTCGGTCACCGCGGCGAAGAGCATCGCGTCGACGTCGCCGGCCGGGGTGCCCTCGGCGAGCGCGGTGGCGAGCACGCGCGCGGCCGCGCCGCCGGAGCGGGTGTCGACGAACCGCCGATACCAGGCCGCGAGGCGGGCGGCCTCGAGCTCGTCGGTGGCGAGGGGCGGGACGTCGAAGCGCGGCGGGTTCCCCACCGTGTCGCTCGAGAGGAACACGAGGCCGTGGATCAGCGCGGCGGGCCGGTCCTCGGGGTCGAGGAAGTCGAGGACGTTCGCCATGGCGACGAGCGTGGTGAGCCCGACGCCCCAGCCGCCGGCGCGGTTGCGCGCGCCGAACTCCAGGCCGGTGCGCACGAGCGCCGCCGGGTCGGCGCCGGCGTCGAGGAGCCCCAGCACGGCCTTGGCGATCACGAGCGACAGCCCGTCCTCCAGGCCCTCGCGCAGGCGCCGCTGGAGGCGCGCCACCTCGTCACCCGTCGGGCGGGGCGACACCCATACCTCGTCGCCGCCGATCGCGACGTCGAAGCCGCGCGTGTCGTCGGCCCAGCGGTCGAGCGTGGACCCCGACGCAAGGTCGAAGCGGGCGTGGTGCCAGTGGCACGTCAGGAGCCCGGCCTCGCACGAGCCGCGGTGCAGCGGGAAGCCCATGTGGGGGCACCGGTCCTCCACCGCGTAGGCCCGCCCCTCGTGCCAGACCACGAGCACCGGCCACGGGCCGACCTTCGTGAGGAGCCGCCCGTCCGCCCGCAGGCTG
>DATDGU010000116.1:0-3298 GCA_036521915.1 Acidimicrobiia bacterium
ACACTTGCGAAACTGGGTAAGGTCGGCGCCGTGGGCATCACGGACGCCAAGCGGCGCGTCCTCGAGCGGCTCAAGCGGGTCGACTCGGCGACGGTCCCCGAGCTGGCGGCGGGCCTCGGGCTCACCGCCGCCGCCGTCCGCCAGCACCTCGAGGCGCTCGAGGGCCACGGCTTCGTGACCCGTCGGGGCCGCGCCACCGGGACGCGGGGCCGGCCCCCCGCCGAGTGGTCCCTCACCCCGCTCGCTGCCGAGCTCTTCCCCGACCGCCACGAGGACCTCACCCTCGAGCTCGTCGACGCGATCCGCCAGGCGGTCGGCGAGTCCGGGCTCGACGCCGTCGTCGCCGCCCGCGAGGCGCGCCAGCTCGCCGCCTACCGGGAGATCGTCCCCGCGCCCGGCGCCGCTTCGCTGCGGCGCCGCGTCGGGGCGCTCGCGCGGCAGCGCAGCGCTGAGGGCTACATGGCCGAGGCCCGTCCCGACGGCGACGCCGTGCTGCTCGTCGAGCACCACTGCCCAGTGTGCAGCGCGGCCGCGGCCTGCACCGGCCTCTGCCGCGGCGAGCTCGACCTCTTCCGCACCGTGCTCGGCGACGACGTGGAGGTGGAGCGGACCCAGCACCTCCTCGCGGGCGACGCCCGCTGCGTCTACCGCGTCCGCGCGGCCGCCGGCTCGGACTCGACGCGCCCGATCGCCGCCGCGCGCGTCTGACTACACGTCGGCGAGCGCGGCGAGCAGGCGACTCGGGCTGAGCGGCTGTTCGGTGAGGCGGACGCCGCGCTGGGCGAGCGCGTCCGCCACGGCGTTGAACACGCACGGCGGGGAGCCGATCGCGCCGCCCTCCCCCATCCCCTTGTGGCCGCCCGGGGTGGGCGACGGGGTCTCGACGTGCCCGTACTCGATGGTCGGCACCTCCGTCGTGGTCGGCACGAGGTAGTCGAGGAAGGTGGTGGTCAGCGGGTTGCCGTCCTCGTCGTAGACGAAGTGCTCGTACAGCACGCCGCCGATCCCCTGGGCGACACCGCCGGCGATCTGGCCCTCGACCACCATCGGGTTGATCATCACGCCGCAGTCCTCGCTCACCACGTAGCGGAGGACCTCGACGGCACCGGTGGACGGGTCGACGGCGACCGTGCAGGCGTGGCAGGCGTTCGACCAGGTGATCGGGGGCGCCCGGTAGTGGGCGGTCGCCTCGAGACCCGGTGCGACGTCGGGTGGCAGCTCGCCCGGCGCGTTCAGCGCCACCCCGGCGACGTCGGCCAGGCTCACGCCCCGTGTCGGGGTGCCCCGCACGCTGACCCGGCCGGCCTGCACCTCGAGGTCTTCGGGCGCCGCCTCGAGCAGGTGGGCGGCGATCTGGGTCGCCTTGTCCCGCACCGCGAGCGCCGCCTCCCGGGCCGCGCCGCCGGCGACGACCGCCGTGCGGCTCCCCCCCGTGCCGCCGCCGAACGGAGCCGTCGCCGTGTCGCCCTGCACGACGACGACGTCGTCGACGTCCACGCCGAGGTGCTCGGCGACGACCTGCGCCATCGTGGTCTCGATGCTCTGGCCGTGCGACCCGGTGCCGAGGTGGACGGTGACGGTGCCGCTCGGCTGCACGCGCAGCGTCGCGGTCTCCACGCCGAGGCTGCCGGACGACATGCTCGTCGGCTCGACGTAGAGGCCGAGGCCCACGCCGAGGAGCCGGTCCCCGTCCCCCGCGGCCTGCGCGGCGCGCACCCCGTCGTAGTCGATGAGGTCGACCGCCTGCTCGAGCGTCTCGGCCGGTGTGACGTGCTCGAGGACCATCCCGCCCGCGGTCGTGAACGGCAGCTCGTCCGTTCCCACGCAGTTGCGGCGCCGCAGCTCGAGCGGGTCGATACCCACGGCGCGCGCTGCCAGGTCGAGGATCTCCTCGCGCGCCACGGTCTCCATCATCCACGGGCCGCGGTACGCACCCCGGCCGCAGGTGTTCGTCCACACCGCCGTCGTGCGGAACCCGAGCTTCGGGATCCGGTACGGGCCCGGGAACAGCATCGCCATGAACGGCCCGATCCCGCCCGTCCCGCCCACGGGGTAGGAGCCGCAGTCCTCGAGGTGGTCCAGGTGCACGCCGAGTAGGCGGGCGTCGTCGTCGAGCGCGAGCCGGACCGTGACCCGGTCGGCACGCGCGTGGTTCGCGGCGATGAGGTTCTCGCGGCGGTCCTCGATCCACTTCACCGCCCGACCCAGCCGGTGGGCGGCGGCGATCACCGTCAGCTCCTCGCGCTGGGTGAAGAACTTCTGGCCGAACCCGCCGCCGACGTCGTGGGCCTGCACCCGCACCTGGTGCTCGGGGATGCCGAGCGCCCGGGCGCAGGCCTGACGGGCCTCGTGCGGGCTCTGGGTCGAGAGCCACACGTCGAGCTCGCCGGTGGCGGGCGTGTAGGACGCGAGCACCCCGCGGGTCTCCATCGGGACGTTGGTGTGCCGGTGCTGGACGAGCGTCTCGGTGACGACGTGCGGCGCGGCCGCGAAGACGGCGTCGAGGTCGGGGGCGGGTGGCGATTCGATCCGCACAGCGACGTTCGAGCCGAGCTCGGGGTGCACGAGCGTGGTGTCCTCGGCGGCACGCTCGGCGTCGACGACGGCGGGCAGCGGCTCGTAGTCGACCTCGACCAGCTCGGCCGCGTCCTCGGCGAGGTAGCGCGACTCGGCCACGACGAGCGCGATCGGGTCGCCGACGAAGCGGACGTCGCGCTCGGCGAGGGGCCGGAGGGGCGCGCAGGGCATGGGCGGCGGGTCACCCTGGAACATGGTCGGCTGCATCGTGCGGACGTGCGGGTTCAGGTCGGCGGCGGTGAACACCGCCCGGACGCCGGGCACGGCCCGCGCCGCGTCGACGTCGAGGCGGGCGATCCCGGCGTGCGCGAGGTCGCTGCGCACGAACGCGGCGTGCAGCATCCCCGGCACGACCACGTCGTCGACGTAGGAGCCCTGCCCGGTCAGCAGCCGTGGGTCCTCGCGCCGGCGGACGGCCTGCCCCACGAATCGACCGGCCGTCGTCGTGCTCACGGTGCGCTCCCCTCACCTGGGCCGTCGGCGCCGCGCCGACCTCCCGTGCGCCGTCGATCCTCGCGCGGCCCGACGCAGCCGGGTGCGGTCACCGCACGGCGAGCGCCAGGGTGGCGCCGATCGTCGCCGCGCCGAACGTGATCCACGCCGCGCTGTCGGCGATCGCGCCGTGGTGGAGCGCGGCCAGGCGGGCCAGCGGCGCGCCAGCGCGCCGGTCGGCCCGGCGCCGGGCGCGGGCCACGCCGAGCGCCGCGGCGCCGGCGGCCGA
>DATDGU010000117.1:0-2536 GCA_036521915.1 Acidimicrobiia bacterium
CTGCACGGCGTCGAACACGACGCTTGCGGGGTCGCCGCCCTCGGCGCCGCGCAGCACCTCGACGTCGAGCGTCGCGCCCCATGCGGCGAGCTGCTCGGCGGCCGCGGCGCGGAACGTGTCGGCCGCGACGAGCAGCACGCGCTCGCCGCGTGCCCGTGCGTCGTGTGCGAGCTTCGCCGCGGTCGTGGTCTTCCCGGTCCCGTTCACGCCGACGAGCAGCCACACGCTCGCCTGGCCGGGCACGGTGGCGAGCGCGCGGTCCTTCGTCTCGTCGAGGCGCTCGACGATCGCGGACTCGAGCAGCGGCGCGAGGTCGTCGGCGTCTCGGATGCCGGCGCGGGTCGCCGCCGCCCGGACGGCGTCGACAAGCTCGGCGGTCGTCGTCAGCCCGACGTCGGCGGCGAGGAGCGTCTCCTCGAGCTCCTCCCAGGTCTCGTCGTCGAGGTGGCGGGCCCGCCACCGGTCGCGCAGCCGCCGAAAGGGCGCGCGGCTGCGGCCGAGGCGCGTCTCGAGCGCGGCGTCCGAGCGGCTCACTTCCCGTCGGTCCCGGGCGGCGGCGCGTCATGGTGGTCGCCGCGGCCGCCGAAGATGCGCGGGACGAGGAGCAGGAGGCCCGCGAGGGCGAAGATCGCCAGGAAGATGAGGACGGTGGCGGTGGTGCTCATCGCCCCGGCGATGCTACCGGGCGGTCTGCTGGTCGCCGTCGGCCGCGGGGTCGGGTCGGCGCCCGGTGAGCAGCCGGGTCACCGCGAGCTCGAGCCCGGCGGTCTCGAATGCGGCCTTGAGCCGGGCGCGGAACTCGCGTGCGACGTCCCACTGCGCCAGGGGCACGGTGCGCACGACGACGCGCAGCACGACGTGGTCGCCGGCGAGCGCCTCGACGCCCCACACCTCGGGATCGGTCGGGATGCGCTGGCGCCACTCGGGGTCCTCGCGCAGTGCCCGGCCTACGGTCTCGATGACCTCGCGCGCCGTGTCGAGCGAGGTGGTCGGCGCGAACGCGAGGTCGAGCACGGCGCGGGCCCACTGCTGCGCCTTGTTGCCGAGGCGCTGGATCTGGCCGTTCGGCACGAACCACAGCGTCCCCTCGACGTCGCGCACCTGGGTGACGCGCAGGCTCACGGCTTCGACGACGCCGGCGACGTAGACGCTGTTGGTGCCGGCCGGGAGGCCGACGTCGATGACGTCGCCGACGCCGAACTGGTCCTCGAGGAGCATGAAGGTCCCGGCGAGGAAGTCGCGCACGATGGTCTGCGCGCCGAAGCCGAGCGCGACGCCGGCGACACCGGCGCCGGCGAGCAGCGGCGCGAGGTTGACGCCGAGCTGGCCGAGGATGGTGATGAGCGCGATCGTCCAGATGCCGATCGTGAGGACGCTGCGGATCACGCCGGCGGTGGTCTCGGCGCGCTGGTTGCGCCGCGCCGCGGCGGCCGTGTCGCGCACGGGCGCGGCCTTGAGGCGACGGGCGAGGCGATTCACGAGGCGCCGCGTCAGGCGCACGGCCAGGAACGCGACGACGAGGATCAGCAGGATGCGGGCCGGCTTGGCGAGCGCGTCGGCGACCTCGGCCGCGCCGTTGTTGCCCGTGATCCGGTAGACGGTCTCGCAGAGCCAGGCCCGGTTGCCGGGCGAGCCGCAGGCCTTCTGCAGGCCCGCGGCGTTCCCGGCGGCGAGGAGGCGCGCGGGCAGCCCGGCGAGGGCGGCGGGCGGCATGTCAGGCGTCGACGGTGTCCGCGACCCGCTCGCTGACCACGCGCGTCGAGCCGCCCGGGGGCATCGTCACGCCGTAGAGGATGTCAGCGGCCTCCATCGTGCGCTTCTGGTGCGTGACGATGACGAGCTGCGCCTCGTCCCGGAACTCGTGGACGAGGTCCAGGAACCGGTGCAGGTTGACGTCGTCGAGCGCGGCTTCGACCTCGTCGAGCAGGTAGAAGGGCGACGGCCGGGCGCGGAAGACGGCGAAGAGGTACGCGAGCGCGGTGAGGGATCGCTCCCCGCCGGAGAGCAGCGAGAGGCGTCGGACCGTCTTGCCCGACGGCCGGGCGTCGACCTCGATGCCGGTGTTGAGCAGGTCCTCGGGGTCGAGCAGCGTGAGCCGGCCGGCGCCGCCCGGGAAGAGGGTGGCGAACAGCGCCGCGAAGTGGGTGCTCACGTCGGCGAACGCCTCCTCGAAGACCCGTACGATCTCGCGGTCCACGGCGCGGATCACCCGGGTGAGCTCGCGGCGGCTGGCGCGGACATCGTCGAGCTGGGTCCCGAGGAACTCGTTGCGCTCCTGCAAGGCGCGGTGCTCCTCGAGCGCGAGCGGGTTGATCGGCCCCATCAGCCGGAGGTCGCGCTCGAGGTCACGCGCCCGCCCGGCGATCGTGGTGCCCTCCGGTACCTCGGGCTGGGGCGCGTCGAGCGCGACGCTCGGCTCGACGTCGAAGTCGGCGCGCAGCGTGTCGACGGTCGTGTCGAAGCGGAGCCGGGCCTCGGCCTCCTCGACGTCGAGGCGCGAGGCGCGCTCGCGCACCCCGGTGAGGTCGCCCTCGAG
>DATDGU010000118.1:0-7792 GCA_036521915.1 Acidimicrobiia bacterium
GCCCTTCCACGCCGACGTGCGCCGGGAGGCCGACGTTGAGGCGATGATCCAGCATGCCGTCGCGACGTTCGGGCGCCTGGACATCCTCTGCAACGTCGCGGGGATCGGCACCGGGGGGCTGGTCGCGGACGTCACGATGGACGACTACGACCGCACGCTCGACGTGGACCTCCGCGGGGTCCTGCTCGGGATGAAGCACGGCATCCGCGCCATGCTCGAGACGGGCGGCGGCTCGGTGATCAACTGGTCGTCGATCGGCGGGCTCAACGCGTCACCGGGGACGAGCGTCTACTCGGCGGCCAAGGCCGGCGTCATCGCGGTCACGAAGGCCGCCGCCGTCGAGTACGGGTCGAGAGGCATTCGCGCCAACGCCATCTGCCCGGGTTTCATCCTCACCGAGATCATGGGCCAAGCCGGGCTCGCGACCTTCGCCGGAATCGAGAAGAAGGCGGCGCTGCGCCGCGCCGGTCGCCCGGACGAGGTCGCCGAGGTGGCGGCGTTCCTGGCGTCGGATCGTGCGTCGTTCGTGACCGGTGCGGTCATCCCGGTCGACGGCGGCTGGATCGCCCAAGTGGCCTGACGGAGAAGCGAGGCGTGATGGACACGACCACGACGGATCTGACGTACGACCCGTACGACGTCGAGATCAATGCCGACCCGTACCCCGTGTACCGGCGGCTGCGGGACGAGGCGCCGCTGTACCGCAACGACCAGTACGACTTCTTCGCGCTCAGCCGCTTCGAGGACGTCGAGCGCGGCCTCGTCGACCGGGAGACCTACATCTCGGGTCGTGGCGCCATCCTCGAGCTGATCAAGGCCGACATCACGATGCCTCCAGGCGTCATCATCTTCGAGGATCCGCCCATCCACACCGTCCATCGCGGCCTCCTCTCGCGCGTGTTCACGCCGAAGAAGATGAACGCGCTCGAGCCCCAGATCCGAGAGTTCTGCGCCCACAGCCTGGATCCGCTGCGCGGGACCGGGGGCTTCGATTTCGTGCGCGACCTCGGCGCCCAGATGCCGATGCGCGTCATCGGGATGCTGCTGGGCATCCCGGACCAGGACCAGGAGGCGATCCGCGATCACGCCGACGCCAGCCTGCGCACGCGGCCGGGGAAGCCGATGAAGTACTCCGACGACCGCTTCGTCACCGGCGAGGCCTTCGCCGAGTACGTCGACTGGCGGGCGGAGCACCCCTCCGACGACCTGATGACGGAGATGCTCCAAGCCGAGTTCGAGGACGAGACCGGCACGACGAGGCGCCTCACCCGCGAGGAGGTGCTCACGTACATCAACGTCATCGCCGGCGCGGGCAACGAGACGACCACCCGCCTGATCGGATGGGCCGGCAAGGTGCTCGGAGATCACCCCGACCAGCGCCGCGACGTCGTCGCCGATCGCTCGCTGATCCCGAACACGATCGAGGAGCTGCTCCGGTATGAGCCGCCGGCGCCCCACGTCGCCCGGTACGTGACGCGGGACGTCGAGCACTACGGCCAGGTGGTGCCCGAAGGCAGCGTGATGCTGTTCCTGGTCGGGGCGGCCAACCGCGACGATCGCCGCTACCGCGACGGCGACCACTTCGACCTCCACCGGGAGGTCGGGCAGCACCTCACGTTCGGCTACGGCACGCACTTCTGCCTCGGCGCGGCGCTCGCGCGCCTCGAGGGCCGCGTCGCGCTCGACGAGGTCCTCGACCGATTCCCGGACTGGGTGGTCGACCAGGACCACGCGACCCTCTCGCCGACGTCCACCGTCCGGGGATGGGAGACGCTGCCGGTCGTCGTCCCGTGATCCGTCCGTGACCGACACCGTCGAACGCTTCGCGATCCACGTCGACGACGCGGTCCTCGACGACCTGGATCGCCGTCTGGCGCAGACGCGGTTCCCTGACCAGATCGACGGGACGGGCTGGGAGTATGGGATCCCGGTCGAGTACCTCCGGCACCTCGTGGAGTACTGGCGCGCCGACTACGACTGGCGAGCCCAGGAGGCGCGGCTGAACGAACTGGCGCACTTCCGGACGCGTCTCGACGGACAGTCGATCCACTTCATCCACGCGCGTGCGACCCGAGAGGACGCGCTCCCGCTGCTCGTGGTGCACGGCTGGCCCGGCTCCGTCGTCGAGTTCCTCGACGTCATCCCGATGCTCACGACGCCCGAGGCACACAGAGGCAAGCCCGGCGATGCCTTCCACGTGGTGGCGCCCTCGTTGCCGGGGTACGGCTTCTCGGAGCCTACCCGGACGCGGGGATGGAACGCGTGGCGCATCGCCGACGCCTTCCGCGTGCTGATGGACCGCTTGGGTTACGCGCGCTACGGCGCGCAGGGCGGCGACTGGGGCGCGCAGGTCGCGACTCGGCTCGCCGTGCTGGACGACGCGCGGTGCGCGGGGATCCATCTGAACCTGCCGATCGCGGACCCGCCGGAGGAACGCGTGGTGCTCAGCGACGACGACAAGGCGGGCCTAATGGCGCTGCAGCACTTCCAGCGCGAGGAATCGGGCTACGCGCTCGAGCAGGGGACGAAGCCGCAGACCGTTGGCGTCTCACTCAACGACTCGCCCGCGGGTCTCCTGGCGTGGACCGTGGAGAAGCTGCGCGGCTGGAGCGACTGCGACGGCGACCCGGAGCGGGTCTTCACCCGGGACCAGATGATCACCAACGCCATGACCTACTGGGTCACCCAGACGATGACGTCCTCGGCCCGGCTCTACTGGGAGCACTTGCACGTCGATGCGAGCGGGGGCAACCCGGCGTTCGTCAGCGTCCCCACCGGGGTGGCGCGCTTCCCCAAGGAAGTGCTCCGCTTCCCGCGGCCGTGGGTGGAGCGCCGCTACAACGTGACGCACTGGACGGACATGCCTCGCGGGGGTCATTTCGCCGCGATGGAGCAGCCCGAGCTCTTCGTCGAGGACGTGCGGTCGTTCTTCCGGCCGCTGCGCTGATCACGCGATCTCGGGCTGCATCCCGGGAAGCTGCTCGAGCGAGACCTGCGCCTCGTCACGACGGATCGGCGTGCCGTTGACGAGCACGTGTCGCACGCCACTCGGCTCCTCGGCCGTGAGGCGCTCGCCGCCAGCGGGGAAGTCGTGCACCCGTCGCAACGGTCCCGTCCCGACGGACGCCGGATCGAACACGCAGACATCGGCCCGATCACCCGCTCGCAGGTAGCCGCGGCGCACGAGCCCGAACATGTCGGCGGGCTCGCCGGTCAGCTTGCGCACCGCCCGTTCGAGGGGCATGACCTGTCGATCCCGAACCCAGGTGCCGAGGAGATCGGTGGGCAGCGGGGCGTCGCACAGCTGCGCGACGTGGGCGCCGGCGTCGGAGAGACCGAGCACGACGTGCTCCGACGTGAGCAACCGGGCGACGGCGTCGGCGTCGTCGTTGGCGATGTAGGCACGGAACCTCGTCGAGAGGTCCTCGGCGACGGCCAGCTCGCACATCACATCCAGCGGGCCCACGCTGCGTTCGCTCGCCAGCTCCGTGACCCGGCGGCCCTCGAGCTGGGGAAATCCCCCGGACTCGGCGATCTCGAACGTCTCCCAGCGCGGCGGCATCGGCGTCTGGGCCAGATCGGCGGCCGCCCGTGCCCGCCAGTCCGGGTCCCGGTAGGCCGCGACGCGCGCGTCACGGTCGCCTTGCAACAGCTCGCCGAACATCGTCCCGACGTTGAGGCTGTACGGATCGGCCAGCGTGAACTGCATGGTGAGCGGACGGGGGGTGACCTGAGGCCAGACATCGGCGCCGCGCGCCAGGCCGGCATCGTGCAGCGCCACCGGCTCGAGGTGCCGGCCGCCGGGACTCGCGAACAGTGGGTAGGTGAACGGCCGGCCGACGCGTGGCTGCCATTCGTAGACGTCGGCGTAGCTGCACTGCTTGCCCGGGGTGATCAGCACGACACCCTTGCCGGATCGTCCGATCGCCCGAAACAGCGCCTCCACCTCGTTGCGGTCCGCGAGGCGGCTCGGGACTGGCTTGCCGTCGACACCGCGGTGGGCGAAGGAGAAGCTCGTCGAGAAGCCCGCGGCGCCCGCGGCGATCGCCTCCTCGAGCAGCGCGCACATCCGCTCGGTCTCGTCGGTGGTGGCGGCTCGCTCGTAGGCGGTGTCGCCGAGCACATAGAGCCGCAGCGCCGAGTGCCCGCAATACGCCGTGAAGTTCAGCAGGGTCCCGCGTCGATGGACCGATGCCAGGTACTCCGGAAAGGTCTCGAAGTCCCACGCGATGCCGGCGGCCAGCGTCGCCGGGTTCATGTCCTCGACGTTCTCGAGCGTCCCGACGATCACGTCGTGGTGCTCCGGTCGGGTCGGCGCGATCGCGAAGCCGCAGTTGCCGGCGATCACCGTCGTGACACCGTGAGAAGACGATGGCCGCAGGGCGGGATCCCAGAAGACCTGCGCGTCGTAGTGCGTGTGGATATCGATGAACCCCGGGGTGACCGCGCACCCGGACGCGTCGAGCTCGGATGTGCCGCGCAGGCTCGGCCCGATCTCGCTGACGATGCCGTTGACGATCGCGACGTCAGCGGCCCGCCCGGGGGTGCCGCGGCCGTCGAAGACCGTTCCGCCGCGGATGACCAGGTCAGCGGGCATCGGCGACTCCTTTCACCGGGTAGATCATGAACTCGAGCAGGTTGCCGTCCGGGTCGCGGATGTAGGTGCTCGACGCCGTGGCGCGTCGAGCACCGGGTCGCTCCACCGGGCCCTCGACGATCTCCGCTCCGACGGCCTGCAGTCGCCTGCGCAACGACGCGGGTGACCCGTCCCACACGAAGCACAGATCCCCACAAGGAGGCTTCGCCGCGGGCGCGCGCAGCGAGAAGTCGTCGCGCTGCCATGTCTCGGGGCGGTGGAGGTTGATCATCTGGTTGCCGGCGTACACTGACACGACCGGTCGATGCTCGACGACCTCGAACCCCAGCGCCCGGTAGAACGCCACCATCGCGTCGGAGTCGCGCATCGGGAGCGAGACGTGGTCGAAGCCACGCACGGCTCCGACGTCGTCAGCCGACATCGGCGAACCCGTACAGCCGGGCGCAGTTGGTCGCGGTGATCTTGCGGCGGTCCGTGTCGTCGAGGGTCCCGAGCGTCTCCTCGATGGCGTGAAGGGACTGCGGGAACGTGCTGTCGGTGTGCGGATAGTCCGACGCCCACATGCACGAGTCGGCGCCGAGCAACCCGATCAGCTGACTCGCCAGGGGCTCCTCTTCGAACGTCGCCGTGACCTGACGACGAAAGAGCTCGCTCGGCGGTGAGCTGGTGGCGTAGTCGAGCTTGTCGCGCATGGCCGCCCATTCGAGGTCCATGCGCGAGAGGAAGTAGGGGAGCCAGCCGACGCCGGACTCCGCCAGCACCAGCTTAAAGCCGGGGTGGCGCTCCAGCGCCCCAGAGAACATGACGATGGCCAGCGGCTCGTCGAGTTGGAGCGGGAGCACGCTCGCGTACGCCGCGGACTGCCACTTCCCGAGCCGGTAGCGCAGCCCCGACGACGTCCCGCCCCGGATGTGGAAGCTGATGGGCAGCCCCATCTGCTCCGCAGCCCGCCACAGTTGGTCCCAGGCGGGATCGCCGAGGTCGACGTCGAAGGCACCGATGATGGCGCCGCGATGCCCGCGCGCCGCGCAACGCTCGAGCTCAGCCGCCGCGGCGTCCGGCGAGTGGCCCGGCAGGAACGCCAGGACGCACAGCCGATCGGGGTTCACGGCGTTGAACTCGTCGATGGCCCAGTCGTTCCACGCAGCGAAGCACGCCGTCTGGAGGTCCGGGTCGGCGATGGGGAAGCCCAGGGACAGCGGGCCGTAGATGACCGAGGCGGCCAACCCGTCGCGATCCATGTCCTTCAGTCGCAGCGCCGGTGTCCCGGCGCGAAAGCCATCGTCCTCGATCCCGGCCCGGCCGATCGCGCTGAGGCTCCTGGCGACGGCGCTCGTGCCCATGCCACTGCGCCCCAGCACGCGGTCCTCGCAGGTCCAGAACGGGGTGCCGTCGCGCACCTCGACGTGGGGCCCGTGGTCGATCTGCGCCCGAGGCAGACGCGACGTCCAGACGTCGCGAGGGACCGCGTAGAGATCGAGGTGGTCGTCGCAGGAGTAGACACCCGGGTCAGTCGTCGCGGTCACGGCGATCCCGTGCCGGGTCGGGGAGCCAGCACGTCCTTCAAATTCGGGGGTCGGTGGCCGGCCGTGGTCCCGCCGTCCACCGGGAGGACGACGCCCGTGATCTGGGCCGCTCGATCGCTCGCGAGGAAGACGACGGCGTTCGCAACATCGCGTGGCGATCCCACCCGTTGCAGCGGCTGCATGAGCTCGATAATTCGGGTGACGTCGTAGTCCGTGTTGATGGGCGTCGGGATGTGGGCCGGCGCGACGCAGTTGACACGAATGCCGTGTCTCGCCAGCTCAACCGCCGTGCATCGGGTGACGTGGATGACGGCGGCTTTCGCGGCCCGGTAGGTCATCAGCCCCCCGCCGGCGTTGATCCCACCGATCGAGGTGGTGTTCACGATGGACCCACCGCCCTGGCTCGCCATGACCCGGGCGGCGCGCTGGGTCCCGAGCATGATGCCGAGGAGGTTGACGCGCATGGCGTGATCGAACCCGTCGAAGTCGTCATCGAGGAAGCCGCGGCGCGGCACCGAGATCCCGGCGTTGTTGAAGACCACGTGGAGGCCGCCGAAGCGCTCGACCGTAAAGTCCACCAGCGCCTGCACCTCATCCGGCTCGCTGACGTCGGTGCGCTTGAACGCCACGGCGGGGCCGAGCTCGTCCGCGACCGCCGCGCCGCGGTCCGCGTCGATATCGGCCACCACGACCTGGGCGCCCTCGCCAACGAAGACGTCGACGGTCCCGCGACCGATGCCGCTGGCGCCGCCAGTGACGATCGCGACCCTGCCCTCGAGCTCATGACCCATCGTCGTTCCCTCGTGGCTTGGAGTCAGTCTTCCTCGATCCAGAACTCGGGCACGGGGTCCACGCCGTGGTGCTCGAAGATCGCGTCGATCTCGCGAAGATCGGCGTCGTCGATCAACCAGCCGACCGCGCCGGCGTTGTCCTCGAGCTCAGCGACGTTGCGGCACCCCGCAAGGGCGGTACTGATGACGGGGTTCGAGGTCGCCCACCGGAGCGCGAGCTGCGGGAGGCTCTTGTCGTACTTCGCCGCGATGCCTTTCAGCTCCTCCACGACCCGCAGGTTCTGGGGAAACGAGTCAGGGCCGAAGATCGCCTGAAACATCTTGATCGAGCCCATCTTGCCCCGGCGCGCCCGCCAGTCCTGGCCGCCGAAGTCCATGTCCTCGGTGAAGGTCCCGGTGAGCAAGCCGAACGCGAGCGAGCCATAGGCCATGAACCCGATGCCCTGCTGCTCGCAGTACGGGAGGATCTCGCGCTGCATCCGCCGGTCGAACATGTTCCAGCCGTACTGGACGACGTCGACGCGCCGAGTGCGCATGCAGGCCTCGATCTCGTCCAGCTTGAAGTTGGACACGCCGACGAAGCGGGCCTTGCCGTCGCGCACGACGTCTTCGAGCGCCTCCATCGTCTCGGCGAACGGCGTCACCCGGTCGGGCCAGTGGATCATGTACACGTCGACCCAGTCCGTACCGAGGTTCTTCAGGCTCTTGTCGATCGATGCGAGGACGCGCGCGCGGCTGCTGTCTCGCAGGTTCGGCTTGTCGCGGTAGTTCATGCCGAACTTGGTGACGACCACGGCCTCGTCGCGGCGTCGGCCGAGCGCTCGGCCGAGGGCCTGCTCGGACGCCCCCATCCCGTACCCCTCCGCGGTGTCGAAGCA